>CAMCYH010000011.1 GCA_945883745.1 Candidatus Kuenenia stuttgartensis | reverse complement strand
TCCAGCGCATCGATCTGCTCGGTGACCCGCATCGTGCCGAGTTCGGCGGCCATGGCGCTGCCCACCCGGCCGGCGAGCATCGTGGCCGCCAGCACCGGGCCGAGTTCGCGCACCAACGACAGGTTGATGACCGAGCCGAGCCGGGTCTGCAGGCCGAGGGCCTTGAACTGGGCGTAGCTCTGCACGGCCAGCACCATGCCGATGAACAGGCCGGTGAGGGCCACGACCGGCAGCGACATCACGCCGATTTGGTAGAAATTGGGCAGGAGCACTTCCCGCCGCTGCCGCCGCGCGAAGATCCAGCCGATCGTCTTGAGCGAGAAGAGGGTGACGTCGCCGATGCCCACCACGCGGCTCATCGCGAACTCGCCGAGGTTGGCCACCTGGTCGGTGAGCCAGCCGGTGACACTTCCCGAAGTAGGGGCGATCGTCGGGGTGGGTGATGATGCCATCGTACTGACGGCGCAGCCGCGCCCGTCCTCCTACCGAGAGGATCGGCTGTGCCGGTCAGGTGGCTTGAGCCGGTCGTGCCAATCTCAACGGCACGTGGCGAGATGGGCAGTGTACGCGACTCTGGCGATCAGCCGGCCGGGGAATCCTCAGCCGGGCCGGTGGCGACGGGCTCGGCGGCAACGATCCCGGTGAAGACCAGCTGTTTCTTGCCGGCTACTTCCTTGCAGTCCACCTGAATCGTGTCTTTCCCCTCGAACTCACCCTTGAGCAGTTCCTCGCTGACCGGATCCTCGATGAAGTTTTCGAGGGCACGGCGGAGCGGACGGGCCCCGAAATCGGTGTCGGAACCCTTCTTGATGAGGAACTTCTTCGCCTCTTCGGTGAGTTCGAGCTTGAGGCCCCGCTCGCCGAGTCGCTCGCGTACCTTCTCCAGCTCGATGTCGATGACCTGCTTGAGGTTGTCGACGGTGAGGTGGTGAAAGACGATCACGTCGTCGAGACGATTCAGGAACTCAGGCCGGAACACCTTCTCGATCCGCTCGTTGACCCGCATCTTCATGCTGTCATAACTGGCGTCGGTGTCGGGCGCCTGAAAGCCGAAGGCCGACTCATTCTTGATCGCCTCGGCGCCGGCATTGGTCGTCATGATCAGGATCGTGTTGCGGAAATCGACGTTTCTGCCGAACGAGTCAGTCAGCCGCCCCTCCTCCATCACCTGCAGGAGCATGTTGAACACGTCGGGGTGAGCCTTCTCGATCTCGTCGAGCAAGACCACGGCGTAGGGACGGCGCCGGATCTTCTCCGTGAGCTGTCCGCCTTCCTCGAAGCCGACGTAGCCCGGCGGAGCACCGATTAGGCGGCTCACGTTGTGCTTCTCCATGTATTCGCTCATGTCGATCTGGATGAGCGCGTCGGCGTCGCCGAACATGAACTCGGCCAGCGCCTTGGCCAGCAGTGTCTTGCCCACACCCGTCGGTCCTGCGAACACGAACGACCCGATTGGCCGCTTCGGATCCTTGAGCCCTGACCGGCTGCGGCGCACCGCCTTCGAGACGCTCTTGATGGCCGTGTCCTGCCCGATGACCTTCTTGTGCAACTGGCCTTCCATGCCCATCAGGCGGGCCTGATCTTCGGTGCTCATGCGGGTGAGAGGAATGCCGGTCATCTTCGAGACAACCTCGGCCACCACCTCCTCGTCGACGACGCCGTCGGCCTCGCGGCTCTTGTCCCGCCAGTCGCGGGTCATGGTCTGCTTCTTCTTCTTGAGCTTGTCGGCCTGGTCGCGGAGGGCCGCCGCCTTCTCGAAGTCCTGATTGGCGACCGCCTCCTCCTTCTCCTTGTTGAGACGATCCACCTCGTCGTCGATTTCCTTGAGGTCTGGCGGCTTGGTCATCGCCTTGAGCCGTACCCGGGCCCCCGCCTCGTCGATCACGTCGATCGCCTTGTCGGGGAGGCAGCGGCCCGTGATGTAGCGGCTGGAGAGTTCGACAGCGGCCTCGAGGGCCGCGTCGGAGATGGACACGCGGTGATGGCTCTCATAGCGGTCGCGAAGGCCTTTGAGGATCTCCACCGCCTCGGACCTGCTGGCCGGCTCCACCATGATGATCTGGAACCGGCGGTCGAGGGCCGAGTCCTTCTCGATGTACTTGCGGTACTCGTCGAGCGTCGTCGCCCCGATGCACTGGATCTCGCCACGCGCCAACGCCGGCTTGAGCACGTTGGAGGCGTCGATCGCCCCTTCGGCGCCGCCGGCGCCCACCAGTGTGTGCAGTTCGTCGATGAAGAGGATCGTGTTCTTGGCCCGACGGACCTCGTTCATCACGGCCTTGATCCGCTCTTCGAATTGGCCGCGGTATTTCGTTCCGGCAACCATCATCGCCAGGTCGAGCACCACGATCCTTCGATCGGCGAGCAACTCCGGCACGTTGCCGTCGATCACCCGCTGGGCAAAACCCTCCACGATGGCGGTCTTACCGACGCCCGCCTCACCGAGGAGCACCGGGTTGTTCTTCGTGCGACGGCAGAGGATCTGGATGGCCCGTTCGATTTCCTTTTCGCGGCCGATCACGGGATCAAGCTTGCCTTGGCGGGCCAGTTCCGTGAGATCCCGGCCGAAGCTGTCGAGGGCCGGCGTCTTGCTCTTGCCCCCCTTGGGTGACGATTCGCTGCCGCCGCCGCCGCCGGCACCAGCTGTCTGTCGTCCGCCCATGCCGGCCCGCTCGCCCCCTTCCTCCATGCCGTGGCCGAGGAGATTGAGCACTTCTTCGCGGACATCCTCGAGCTTCAGGCCGAGGTTCATCAACACCTGGGCCGCCACGCCCTCCTGCTCACGGAGCAGACCGAGCAGGATGTGTTCGGTGCCGACATAATTATGATTGAGATTGCGGGCTTCCTCCATCGAGTATTCGATCACCTTCTTGGCCCGCGGGGTCTGGGGAAGCTTCCCCATCGTGACCATGTCGGGGCCGCTCTGGACGAGTTTTTCGACCTCCATACGAATCTTTCGCAGGTCGATGTCGAGGTTTTTGAGAACGTTGGCAGCCACACCGCTGCCCTCCTTGATGAGGCCGAGGAGAACGTGCTCGGTGCCGATGTACTCGTGGTTGAACCGCTGGGCCTCCTGATTGGCCAGCTGCATTACCTTGCGAGCCCGGTCTGTGAAACGCTCGTACATGAGAAAGTCCCTGGTGTTGCCCGGAGGCATGCCATTCCGGCAGGCCTAACATCTGATCCTTCTGTCAGTGCAAACCGTACGCCAAAGGCGCACCGAGATTCTAGGCAAGCGGGCGGTAAAAGTCTCTTTCCGTTCTCGGCAACGGCGTTTTCAAGAGATTCCGGCACCGCAGGGTCGGACGTGGTCAGGCGGCTCGTTCGGAGGAAGCTTTTGCGGAGTCGCCATTCCCCATGGGGACCACGCCGCTCTCGACGCGGTCGGAGTCGGCGTCCTCATCACGACCGACCTGATCGAGGAGCACAACCTCCCGGGCGATGGCCGTTTGCCAGGGAGCCCCGGAATCGCTGCGGGAAAGTTGTTCGAGGGCCCGCTTCGCTTCGGCGGTGCGGCCTACCCGCCGGAGCAGCGTGGCGAGGAGTAGCTGGGCCTCACCGTCTGTGGGCGCGAGAGCGAGAACCGCCCTGAGCCTCGTCTCCGCGGTCAGCCAGTCACGGGCCAGATAGGCATCGCGGGCCTTCACGAAGAGGGTGTCGGCGGCGGCATCTGAATCCCGGTGGATCGGGGCCGGGAACGCGGAGGCCGCCGACGCCGTCGCCACGATCCAGACCACGCTCGTGGCGGTCCAGATCGCGATCGAGATCCGGACGTCAACCAATTCCGACCAGATCCACGTCGTCACGATCGCCATGTCGAGGAGCACGGCAAAGGCCAGCGCGAGCACCAGGCCTCCGACGCTGCCGCGCAGCCACAGCCAGGGCATTCCGGGCCAGACGAGCGTAAGCGAGCGGGCCAATCCCATGCGACATCCCTGCGGGGGCGGGGAGTGTAGGGATCGCCCCCCGTTTTTCCAAGGCGTTTGCCAGCTACAACAAGGGGATGGACGGAGCGATTAATCCCACGCCGATACATGTGGAACGGGCTGCCGCCCGAGAAGATCCAGCGGCAAACGCCGGAGCATGGCGGGCTCTCGACGCCTCGGCCAACCGGGCTGGTGAGGCGATTCGGGTGATCGAGGACACGCTGCGATTTCTGCTCGACGACCCGTTTCTGACGCAGGTTGCCAAGGACCTGCGGCACGACCTTGCGGCGGTTCTGATGCAGGAGGATCTCTGCCTGCGAATCACGGTCCGGGACGTGGCCGGAGACGTTGGAGCCGGTTCACGGGCGGCGGCGGCCCTGGGGCGAACCACGCCATCTGACCTGCTGGCGGCCAATGCGGCTCGGGCGGCCCAGGCACTCCGCAGTCTCGAGGAATTCGCAGCGCTGATCGCTCCCGAAACGACCGGCGCCTTCGAGCGGATTCGCTACCGGCTCTACACGCTCGAGCGGGCGGCTGTCGGTGCAGCGCGGGCGGCGGATCGGCTGGCCGGCATCCGACTCTGTGTGCTCGTCGATGGCCGGGAGGACGAGGCACGATTCGCAGCACTCGTCGAATCGCTCTTCGCGGCTGGTGTCGGGATGATTCAGCTTCGCGACAAGACGCTTCCCGTGCCACTCCTCGTCGGGCGGGCGCGGGCGGCGCTGGCGATCGCCCGAAAGCATGCCCACCAGAACGGAGAGCGGCCGCTCGTGCTCGTCAATGATCGGGCCGACGTGGCAGCGGCGGTCAATGCCGACGGCGTGCACACCGGCGCTGACGATCTGCCGCTGCCGCTCGTCCGTCGCATTGTTGGCCCGCAGACCCTTTCCGGCCGCACGGCTCACACCCTTCGTGAGGCCGAAGCAGCAGTGCTGGAGGGAGCTGACTACCTTGGCATCGGACCCTGTTTTCCGACAGTCACCAAGCGATTCAGTACGTTCGCGGCTCCGGAGTTTGTCCGGAGCGTGGCGGGCACGATCGGCCTGCCGGCATTTGCGATCGGTGGCATCACTCTCGAGCGGCTTCCGGAACTCGCGGCGCTGGGAGTCAGCCGTGTCGCCGTAGCATCGGCGGTGACGCAGGCCGCCGACCCTGCGGCTGCTGCCGCTGCCTTCATCGACCAACTGGCACGGCGGGAGCCACTGGCGCAGCATCCTTGAGAGCCGCCAGAATCGTCTGGGCCATCTCAGCCTCGTCGCGACTGCGGTAGCCGACCCAGACACGCTGCACACGCCCATCAGCACCGATCAGGTAGGTCGTGGGCAGCGAGCCGAAGCCGAACTGCTCGGCGAAGAGCGTCTGCACGGTGGAGTCGGGATCGATCCAGGCGTCGAGCTCGGTCCGCTGTCCGGCCAGGAAGCGGGTCACGTAGGCGCCGAGTTCGGCAGGATCCTGCTCGTCGCAGGCGACGGCGATGAGCTGAAACCGTGGCTCGTTGGCCAGCCGGCTCGCCAGCCGCGAGAGCCCCGGGAGTTCGCGACGGCAGGGGGGGCACCAGGTGGCCCAGAAGTTCAGGAGCGTGATCTTGCCGGCGAGTTCCGGGGCCGCCCGCGATGGATCGGCCACCGCAACAAGCGGTAGCGGCCCGACGCTGCGACCGATGGCCGGGTGGAGAGTTGCCTGATCGCTGCAGCCGACAAGAACCAGACCTGCCAGCAGGGCAGGAAGCCAGAACGCGCCGGCGGCGACGACATGCAGGCGAGGTATCATGATGAAGAAAGAATTTCCCGGTTGGCGTGTGGCACTCTCAAGGCGGAACCAAAGTGTACGAAGTCGAGATGAAGTTTCCTGCCGGTGATCTGGCGGGGCTCGAGCGAAGGCTCATCGCGTTGGCGGCCCGGTTCGGCGAACCGATCGAGCAGATTGATCGGTATTTCGCCCACCCGAGCCGGGATTTTGCCAAGACCGACGAGGCCCTCCGCCTGCGGCGGGTAGGGGCGGACGTGGCAATTACCTGGAAGGGGCCACGGATCGATTCGGCGACGAAGACCCGCCGTGAGATTGAACTGCCGTTGGCAGCAGTCGGTCCGGCCGGCAGTCGGACCATTCAGGACTGGACCGAACTGCTTGAGTCACTCGGCTTCCGGCCGGTGATGGAAGTGGCCAAGCGGCGGCGACCTGCCCGTGTGCCCTGGCATGGCAGCGACGTCGATGTGGCGATCGACCAGGTCGACGGTCTGGGAGAGTTCGTCGAGTTGGAGCTACAGGCTCGCCAGGGAGAGGTACCGCAGGCCCGGGGAGTGATCGAGTCGCTGGCGACTGAACTGGGCTGCGGCGAGCAGGAGCGGCGGAGTTACCTGGAACTGCTTGTGGCGAAGCGACCGATCGTACGGTGATGTGGCGATCGCCGTGAGCAGCCTGTTGCTAGCGGACAATGGAATTGTGTTCGTCGAGCACGATGACCGCGGGCTTGTGGGTTTTCACTGCCGCCTCGTCGAGCCAGGTGAACGACATGATCGTGAGGCGGTCGCCCGGCTTGCCGAGGTGCGCGGTGGCACCGTTGAGTTCGATTGCGCCCGAACCGGCCGTCCCGTAAATGACATATGTTTCGAACCGTTCACCGTTGGAGAGATTGCCAACGAGGATCCGTTCATAGGCCCGCAGGCCCACCCGCTCGGCGAGATCGGCGGCAATCGTCAGGCTCCCCTCGTAATCGACCGAGGCGGCAGTCACCGCAGCGCGGTGGATCTTCGACTTGAGCAGGCAGGTCATCATCGGCGGCAGGCGATCTCACTGGAGTGGACGGAACACGGCCGACACAGGGGCCGGAACGGCAATCGTCTGATCCGAAAATTCTAACATGCCGCTCGTGGGGTCGACCGAGAAGATCGCCACGGTGTTGGAGTTTTGGCCCTCCGTGAGCAGATGCTTTCCGTCTGGCGAAATGGCGAAGTGGCGGGGTGTCTGAACCCCGGCCGGCACCGCGGCCTGAAACGTGAGCTTTCCGGTTGCGGCGTCGATGCAGTAGACGGCGATCGTGTCATGGCCCCGATTGGACGCATACAGAAATCGCCCCGAGGGATGCACGGCGATCTCGGCGCACGAAAAGCCGGTGCGGTCGGTGACACCCTCCGGCAGCGTGGAGAGCGACTGGATGGGGGTGAGTCTGCCGGCCTGCGGATCGAGAGCGAAGGCCGTGACCGTCAGATCGAGTTCGTTGACGCAGTAGGCATGCCGGCCCCCCGTGTGCAGGGCGAAATGCCGCGGACCGGCACCGGCCTTCACCGCAGCAGAGCCGTGCGGCTGAATCGTGGCTCGTTCGGTGTCGAGTGCGTAGACGAGTACCTCGTCGAGGCCGAGGTCACAGACGAATGCGAACCGTCCGTCGGGGTCGATGTCGGCAGAGTGCCCATGGGGCTTTTCCTGACGGCTGCGATTGATGCCAGCCTCGCCGGCCCGATCGTAGCCGTGCTGAATGAAGCCCCCCGTCGCGCCGGCGACAACCGGCTCGAGACTTCCGTCGGCCCGCAACCCCAGGCAGATCGTGCTCCCGCCACCGTAGTTGGCAGCGACCACGACGCTTCCAGAACGATCCACCGACAGATGGCAGGGACCACTACCCCCCGATGACTGGTGATTGAGCAGCGTCAGGCGGCCGGTCGCTTTATCGATGGCATACGCCATGACGGCGCCGGCCGGCTTACCATCGGGCCCCGGTGCCTCGGAGACGGCGTAGAGCACCGGCAGCGTGGGGTGGAGGGCGAGGAATGAAGGGTTCTTGGCGACCGCGGCCAACTCCAACGCCGAGAGCGTGCCGCTCGTAGCGTCAAACCGAGAGACGTAGATGCCCTCGCTGCCGGTTTTTTCGTTGGTGTAGGTGCCGAACCAGACGAAGTGCGTGGCGGAGTCAGCCGCGGCACTCGGAGCCACGGCGACCATGGCCGCCGCTGTCATGGTGACGGCAAGAAAAACTGCCAGACGACACGCCTCTCGTACGGAACACATTCTCATGGAAAAACGCACCTGAAGACCTCATGCTGCGGGGGCCATGAACGCCGAACCGAGGCAGCATCCTACCGCCACAGACACCGCTTGCAACGCAGCCGGCAAGACAGAGGGTGATCCTCTCCGGCGGGAAACCCGCAACACCTTGGTGATGGAGGCCTATCAGGTCATCCTTCGCGTTGGCTGGATCTTCAAGACAGAGACCATCATCATGCCGGCGGTGCTCGATGCCGTAGCCGATTCCGGCCTGCTGCGTGGCCTTCTTCCGGTGCTCAATCGCGGCGGGCAGAGTCTGCCTCCGTTGTTTGCGGCCGGGCCATTAGCGCGGCTGCCGGTAATGAAGTGGACGCTCATCCGCACGACCCTGCTCATGGCGGTGTGGTTTGCCCTGCTCGCCGTCGCCTGGACTCCTCTGCAGTCGTGGCGGCCCCACCTGCTGGCCGGCCTCTTTCTTGTGCTCTATGCCCTCTTCTCGGCATCAAACGGGCTCAATCAACTCACCGTCGCGGCACTTCAGGGCAAGCTCATCAGTCCCGGCCATCGGGGCCGGGCGATGCTGGTAAGTGTGGTGGTCGGGAGCGCACTGGCCATCCTGGCAGCGATTCTTTTCCTCGGCCCGTGGCTTGCGGAACCCAATGGGTTTCCAAAGATCTTCGGCATGACAGCCGCCTTTTTTGGCGCGGCCGCGGCGATTCCGATCCTGTTCGACGAACCTGTTGACCTGGTTCATCAGGCGCGAAAGCCGGGATCGACAGGAGACGGAGACCTTCAGCCTGGCCCGGTGGTGGGTCACATGACCTGGCAGGCGACACTCTTGGCGGACCGGTCGCTCGTGCGGCTCTGTCTCGTTGCCAGCTGTTTTTCCGCCGTGCTCATGCTCTTTCCACACTATCAGGCCTTCGCCCGCGATCATCTCGGCAGCCAGATCGGCAGCCTGCTCACGTGGGTCATCGCCCAGAACGGAGCCACGGGCGTCGCCAGTCTCGTGGCCGGGCCGGTTGCGGATCGGAGCGGCACGCGGATCGTGCTGATCTGGCTGGTCGCCCTGTCGAGCCTCACGCCAGCGATCGTCATCCTGCTCTCGATGCTGCCAGCGGGCACGGCCGTCGATCTGTTCTGGCTGGTCTATTTGCCGCTGGGTCTCAATCCAATCTCACTCAAAATCTTCACCAACTACGCGCTGGAGTTGGCACCGCGGCCGGCCGAGCATCCGCGGTATGTGAGCATCGTGGGGGCGGCGTTGGCGGCCCCCTTCATCCTGTCGCCACTCATTGGCATGGCGGTGGACGGGGTCGGCTTCGCAGCCGTGTTCGTCGCAGGGGCGGCCGTCATCGTGATCGGTGCGGTCGTGGCGACCAGCCTCCCCGAGCCGCGATCGAATCCCGCAGGAAGCCGCAAGAGGTGAGGCCTTCCCCATCAAGCCGCCAGCCGGGAGGCGTTCCCCATAAAGCCGCCGGGCGCAAGCCGGCGGGCTGACCCGCGATTCAACGTTGCCAGAGCCTCCTCGCACCCATATTCTACGTGCTCAAGCGATCTGATTTTCTTCCCACGTGCCCGGAGGTGTTGACCATGAACATGCGTCTTGCTCGCTGTGCGGCCCTGGTGGCCGTCTGCTTTTCGGCCGCGGTCGTCTCGGCCGCCGTCAAGGATCCCAAGAATGCCGCCTGCCCAGTGTCGGGCAAGAACTGCAACCCAGACAAACACGTCGCATTCAGCGGCGGGCAGGTCTACTTCTGCTGCGGCAACTGTGAAAAAGCTTTTGAATCCGACTCGGCGAAGTTTGCCGCCAAGGCCCACCAGCAGATGGTGAGCACGGGGCAACTGACCCAGAAGGGCTGTCCGTTTAGCGGTGGGCCTGTGAAGGCCGGCACGGAAGTCACCATCGATGGTGTCGAGGTCGGCTTCTGCTGCAACAACTGCAAAGGCAAGGTCGAAAAGGCTTCGCCGGAGCAGCGGGTGACGATGGTCTTTGGGAACGTCGAGAAAGGCTTCGCGCCCGCCGCGAAATAGCCAACTACCCTCGCCCTCCTTGATACCTTCGAAGCCCCTGGAAAAGTGGGCTAGGGACATGTGAAGGAACTTGAAATACTCCGCGGGGCCTGCGGGCTCCGCGGAGTTTTTTCATGCGCGTTTTCATTTCAGCCGGTGAGCCTTCGGGCGACCATCATGCGGCGCTGCTCGTGCGGGCGATCCGGTCGCAGCGGCCCGATGTGGAGTGCGCGGGCCTCGGTGGGCCCTGCATGGAGGCTGAAGGCTGCGTGCTCGTGGCCGACATGACGCAGCTGGCGGTCATGTGGTTTCTCCGGGTGCTGCTCAATATTCACCGGTTCGTTGACCTGGCGCGGCGGGCCGAGCGGAGTTTCCTCGACGCTCGCCCTGACGTCTGCGTGATGGTCGATTTCCCCGGCTTTCACTGGTGGCTTGCCTGGCGAGCCAAGCGGCACGGCATCCCGGTCCTCTTCTATTGCCCGCCGCAGATCTGGGCCTGGGCGAGTTGGCGAAAGAAGAAGATGCGGCGGCTCGTGGATCATGTGCTCTCGGTGCTTCCCTTCGAGCATGACTGGTTCACGGCGCAGAGCATCCCGAGCACGCTGGTCGGCCATCCGTTTTTCGACGAGTTTGTGAGCCGTGAATCCCCTGGCTCTTCCGGCCCCCGGGCTCGCGATCGGGGATTTCTGCGGGAGGATCATTCACAGGAAGCCGCCGGCGCGAGCCGGCGGGCTGCTGCAGAGCTCGATGCGAGTGCCGACGCCTTCGTCTCCGGTCCGCTCGTGCTTCTTCTTCCCGGCTCACGGGGGCAGGAGATCGAGGGCAATCTCGCTTCGATTCTGCGGGCCGCCGCTGTGGTGAGAAATCGTGTGCCCGGGGCGCGGTTCGTGGTGGGCGCGTTGCACGAGCGGCATGCCGCGCGGGCTCGCGAGATGCTCGGGGCGATGCAGGGCGAACTCGGTGGGCTGGACGTTGCGATCGAAGCAGGCCGCACCCGCAGCCTGATCGCGGAGGCCCGTGCGGCGATCGCCGTGAGCGGATCGGTGTCGTTGGAATTGCTGGCGGCCCGCGTGCCCACCGTCATTGTCTACCGAATCAGCGGCCTGGCCTATGTGGTGCAAAGCTGGTTTCGGCAGGCCCGTTTCATCACACTGGTCAACCTGCTTGCCAGCCGCGGGCCGATCGGGCCGACGCGACCGGTGCTCTGGCCGCCCGCGGGTGTGCCGCTGGCCGACCCGGAGATGGCCTTCCCTGAATATCTGAGTGTGGCCGATCCGGCCCACACTGCCGCCAGTCATGTGATCGAGTGGCTCACCGATTCCCGAGCCCGTGATCACGTGGTAGCGCGGCTCGAGGAAATCGCCCGCGGTGTGGCCCACCCTGGTTCCGCCGAACGAGCTGCGGCAGCAGTGCTTTCGCTTGCCGATGACCATCGATCCGCCGGAAGAAATTCACAATCGTTCAAGCCACTCACCCAGGCGGCGTGACATGGACAACGTGGTCGATGGATCATCCGAGCCAGCCGGGCCGCCACGGACAGACGTCCTTACCAGCACCTATTGGCAAGCCCGCTACGACGAAGGCCGGACGGGCTGGGATCGTGGTGGCCCCAGCCCGATGCTCGGGAGTTGGCTGGAGGCCGGGATCCTGCGACCCTGTCGCATCCTCATCCCGGGCTGCGGTCGGGGCCACGAGGTGGTGGACTTGGCTGCGAGAGGGTTTGATGTGACGGCCGTCGACTTCGCAGAGGCTGCCGTTCAGAATCTTCAGACCAGGCTGCGCGAGAAGCAACTCGAGGCAGAGGTCGTACGGGCCGATCTTCTGGAATTCACCCCTCCCGAACCCTTCGCTGTGATCTACGAGCAGACCTGCCTTTGTGCGCTGCATCCATCCCTCTGGCACGCCTACGAAGCACGCCTGCGGCAATGGCTCCTCCCCGGCGGACTCCTCTGCGCCCTGTTCATGCAGACGGACAAGCCCGAAGGTCCCCCGTTTGGCTGCGATCTGTCCGCCATGCAGCGGCTCTTTTCCGAGACCGCGGGCTGGCGGTGGCTGGGTCATCCGCACCGGATCGACCACCCCATGGGCCTGCACGAATTGGCCTGTGTGATTCAAAAAACACCAATTCCGAGCCTCACGTGAGTCGCCGGATCAGCAGTTTTTTTCCAAGGCCGCGAATCGTCGCAGTCGCCATAATGTCTGGATGTTTCTCGCCGAACCGCAGCCAACACCCGCCGACCTGAGATTTTCACTTGCCGGGATTCCCGTCCGCGTGTCGGCCTGGTTCTGGCTGGCCGCGGGGTTGCTCGGCTGGGGCATCAGCCAGGCGTTCGCGGCCGGTGATCAGCGGGCGGTCCTCCGCTATCTCGTCCTCTGGATCAGTGCGGTCTTCGTCTCGATCCTTATCCACGAGATGGGCCACGCCCTCGTCTATCGCTTCTTCGGGCAGGCGACTCAGGTGGTGCTCTACCACTTCGGCGGCCTTACCGTGCCGACGCTCTGGGGCCGCCGTGGGGCCCGGCTGCCGCAGCAGCAGTTTCTCGTGTCGGCGGCCGGTCCGTTTGCGCAACTCATGTTCGTCGCGCTGCTCATCGCCGTGCTCAAGATGGCTGGCTATGCCGTGCCGTTTCCGATCCAAGCGATTGGGAGCCAACTGGGTCTGTATGACGGCGATCGGATTGAGTCGCCGTTGCTCTTCGCGCTCATGTACTTCCTGCTGCAGGTCAACATCTTCTGGCCGCTGTTGAACCTCATGCCTGTGCCGCCGCTCGATGGCGGCCAGATGGTGCGCGAGGGACTGCTGACGATCGGTGTGCCCGATGCAGCCCGCATCGCCAACATCCTGGGCACGGGCGTGGGGGGTGTGTTGGCCTGGGTCGCCTACACTCGCGGTGAGCCCTACCTCGGCATCATGTTCGCGATGCTGGCGGTGTCGTGCTACCAGACGCTCTCCGGCGGCGGGCGGTGGCCCTGAGAGGATTCCGTGGCAGATTAGCCAACAGGCTAGTAGCGGGGGCTGGCTTCCTGAAATAGCCTTCGTGTGGTGGCGTGTGTGCGGTCTTCGCCAAGCCTGAGCGGAAAGTGTGATGCGTTCGACACGGCGAGTCTGGCTTTCGCAAGCGTGCACCGGCTTCGTCGGTGGCATGCTGGTGACCGCCGGGAGCAATACCGTCCACGCCGCAGCGGTGCTGACGGCCGACGTCTGTGTCTACGGTGGCACCGCCAGCGGTGTGATGGCGGCCATCGCGTCGGCCCGTGCAGGACTCCGGGTCGTCGTCGTGGAGCCATCCCGCTGGCTCGGCGGGATGACCGGTGGTGGCCTGAGCCACATTGACTGGGGGCGGCAGGAGGCGGTGGGGGGCACAACCCGCGGGATTCTCAAGCAGGGGCACAACGACCCCGAGTACCGGCGAGCCTTTGCGGCCTTGCTCGAGAAGTTTGGCGTGGCCGTGGTCTTCGAACATCGCGTGCAGGCGGTGGACTGCCACGAGGCGACCATCAGAAGCATCGTTCTGGAGGAGGCCCCGCCTGATCGGCTGGGCTGCCCGGTTGCCGAGCCCACGCTGTCCGAGGCCCTGCAGGTCAACGCCCAGGTCTTTGTTGACTGCTCGTACGAAGGCGACCTGATGGCCCGCGCGGGCGTCAGCTACACCTTCGGCCGGGAGGCTCGCGAGACCTATGGCGAGTCGCTGGCCGGCGTGCAGGAGCCGTTGGCCGTCTATGACATCGATCCCTATCGCGAGCCGGGCAGGCCTGAAAGCGGGCTCCTGCCGTTGCTGCAGGAGATGCCCGATCGGCCCATCGGTGCGGCCGATTCGCTCACCATGGGCTACGGCTTTCGGTGGAAGTACAGCAAGCAGACCGATCAGTTACCGCTGGATGCTCCCGATGACTATGACCCGCGGCTATTCGAGGTCTACCGTCGCGGCTTCCGGCACGGCATCAACATGTTCCTTGGCCGAAGGATGCGGAAGCTCGGAGTCTTCGAGGATGCCAGTGGAAATCCATTCCAGATTGGCACGGGCAACCTCTCCCGAGCTCTCTGGGCGGCCACTGCATTTGGGAGCAACGCCGCCTATCCCGATGGCGACTACGCGATCCGTGCTCGCGTCTGGAAAGAGCAGCAGAATTTTGTCCGTGGGCTGACCCACTTCATGCGGACGGATCCCGCGGTCAACGAGAAGTGGAAGACAGCCGCCCATTCCATCGGTCTCGAACCGGGCATCTTCGATGACACCGCGGGCTATCCGCATCAGCTCTACGTGCGGGAAGCCCGCCGGATGCAGGCATCCACTGTGGTGACCCAGGCCGACATGGAGGGCAGAACCGACCCTGACGACTCCGTGGGCCTGGCCTCGTACGGCGTCGATGAATGGCCCTATGCCACTTATCCACTCGACGGCAAGGTGGCCCTTGCGGGCGGCTACTATTCGATGCTCACGCTGGATGAGGTGCATCGAGGAATCTACAAGATTCCCTACCGTGCGATCGTGCCCCGGCAGCAGCAGTGCACCAATCTGCTGGTGCCGGTCTGCCTGTCAGCCAGCCATATCGCGATGACCTCGATTCGCATGGAGCCGGTGTGGATGATTCTCGGGGAATCAGCCGGAGTCGCGGCCGCCATGGCCGTAGCCGGCCGCCTTCCTGTCCAGCAGATTAATATCACAAGCCTCCAAGGGAAGCTGCGGGACCTCGGGCAGAAACTCGCACGGTAGAACACCAACGCCCTACCCGAGCGGTCGCCTGGTCGTTGAGTCGAACGATGATCGCGTTGCCGCTCTTTGCTACCCTGGCATCATGCGCGAGTTTGGCGATCACACGATGCGGGCCCTGTCGGCACCGCGCGACGGCTCTGAGCAACTATCGCCGGTGACATCTCTGGAAGGCGGAGCGGCGGTGGTGGTGCTCGGGGCGAGCAACGTCTCCCGCGGAATCGCGCGGCTGGCGGCGGTGGCGACCGCGCGGCAGCCGGGCCCGGTCGACCTCTTTGTCGCGGCCGGTCATGGCCGGTCATACGGGGCCAATAGTCGCGTGCTGATGCGACGGCTGCCGTCGATCCTCGGCTCTGGTCTCTGGCGGGCGCTCGATCGCGAGGGGGTCGGCGACGGGCGGCCGGTGCAGGCCCTCGTCACCGATATCGGCAATGACCTGCTCTACGGCTTCTCGGTTGAGCAGGTGGCAGAGTGGGTGCGGGAGAGCCTGGCCCGGCTCTCCGCGCGGGGTGCGGCGGTCGCCGTCACCCGGCTGCCACTGGCAAGCGTGGACCGTGTAGGCCCGCTGCAGTACCGGGCGTTGCGGACGCTCTACGTGCCGGGCTGCCCGCTTTCGCTTGATGCTTTGAAGGAGGCGGTCAGGCGACTCGATGCCGAGGTCGTGGCTGCCGCCGCCGAGCATGACGCGGCCGTACTCGATCAGCCGGGCGACTGGTATGGTCTCGACGCGATGCACGTCCGTCGCCGCTGTCTTGACACGCTCTGGCACCGCGCCTGCGATGCCTGGGGCTGTGGTCCGGCGTCGAGCGTCGGGTGGGCGGGCCTTGCCCGGTGGGCGATGCTTGGCTCACGAGCCGCCGAGGTGCGATCGCTGGCGTACGTACCACTCTTCACACCGCAGCCGGCCTATCGTGGCCGGGATGCCCTGCGGGCGTGGCTGTATTGAGCCGGCTCCGTCACGGGCGTATTCAAGGCGGCCATCGGGCGGTCGGAATCGACCCACCTCGCATCCGCGATGGATCCGACGTCCTGCCGCATGCGGGCCACGGCGAATCGTGTGCTTGAAGTTCTGCAGTCTCATGCGACACCGGCTGGCTCGGGGGCTCGTGCCTTGCGTGATCAGCCCAGCCGGGAGAGGCGGCTTCATACGTTACCAGAGACAGGCCGCCGGCGGGCTGAAACGCCAATCGCCAAGCGTGGAGGCACATTGGCGGGTCAGCTGGGGCGAGCGTCTGCCGATTTCCAAGCTGCCTCTCCGCCAGATAGACCGGGTCACCCACGATCGGGTATCCCAGATCCCACAGATGCACACGAATCTGATTCGTCCGTCCCGTGCGTGGCATGGCTTCGATGAGCGTTTCCCTGTTCGGAAACCGATGCAGCACACGGAATGCCGTCTCCGCAGAATCACCGTGCACTTCGTCAACAACCCGAAAGCCATGCTCTGCCGGCTGGGAGGAGATTGGCTGCCGCGACACTGTTGCATCCCAGACAGGCTGCCCCACGACTCGACAGAGATAGGTTTTTTCTGCCGTGCCCTGCTCGAATTGCCGCTGGATCATCGTCGCTGCCTGACGGCTTCGTGAAAACACCACGACACCAGTCGTGTTGGAGTCGAGACGATGGGCAGGCGAGAGTCGCTCATTCGGAAAGGCCAGGCTCAACAGGTGGGTCATGCTGTTGCGGTGAAACTGACCGCAAGGGTGCATCGGTAAAGGAGCAGGTTTGGAAAAAACGACGTAGTCGTTTTCCCAGGCAAGGATACCAATCGCCGCATTGACCGCCGGCTCCATCACGTTGGGCTCGAGCCGATTCAATCGCTGTCCACTGCGGACAATCGTCGCCGCGGTCAGCGGCCCCCGCTGATCACAAATCAGACCTTCGTCGATGATCCGTAGCCACTCCTCGTGAGGAATGTGGGGGTGGAGGCCACAGAGAAGATCGGTGAGTCTTCTGTGATCGTACTGTGCCGGCACATTGAGCGGCCGCGTATTCATGTACGGGCCTGCTCCGGGAAGAGGATCCGCGACAGCCGCGAGCGCTGCCTTTCGCGTGGCGAGTGAAACAGGAGCTGCTCCACCGGCCGGCTTCCGGCAAAAGGGGCACGACGCACCGTAGACATAGTGTTCCGACTGCTGGTCTTCCACGGTCAGTGGGTGTTGGCAGGCGAAGCACTGGGTGGCAGCCGTCTCTTCAAGCTGCGGATTGACGGCGACTCGCTGGTCAAACACGAAGCAGTCGCCGTCGTAATACTCGCCGCCGCACTCTTCAAAATACTTCAGAATGCCGCCATCCAGCTGATAGATCTGCTGGAATCCTTCCTGCTCCATGAACGGCCCCGCCTTTTCACAGCGGATGCCTCCAGTGCAGAACATGACGATCGGCTGGTGCTTCATTGCCTCTGGAAGTTTCCGAACGGCCGCTGGGAAATCACGAAAGTGGTCGATCCCAATCGGCTGCGCACCGGCAAACGTCCCCAGGCGAACCTCGTAGTCGTTCCGGGTATCGAGCAACGTCACGGGGCGGCCCTCGTCGAGCCACTGCTTGAGTTCTTTGGCAGCGAGTTTCTTCGATGCGTACGCTGCCGGTGTCACGCCAGGCACACCAAAAGCGATAATCTCTTTCTTCACCTTCACCAGCAGCCGCCGGAAGGGCTGGCGGTCACTGACACTTTCTTTGGTCTTCAGGCTCGCCATCAGCGGATCGCTTCGCAGCCGGCTGATCAGACTGTCGACACCGTCCCGAGAACCGGCGAGGAACAGATTGATGCCTTCCGGGCTCAAGAGAATCGTGCCCTTGAGGTGCTCGGTCTTACAGAGTGATCGCAGTTCCTCCCGTCGCTCGGCCAGCCTGTCGAGCGGGGTGAACAGATAGGCGGCAACATTGACAACAACTCTGCCCGTCCCGAGCTGGTGAGGCGACAGTGCCGTGCTTGAAGTCATCCTCGAAGGATAGGCCGGTCGGCGGCACTTTCACAAGGTTCGGTCGACGCGGATCTGACAAACCGAGAAAGGTAGGCGAGGGGGTCGGCGAACGCTCGACGAGCATTGGGCGTATCCTCGCCCGCGAGGCGACTTTTGCCGCCCCCGAGCCGGCGGTGCGCTTGGACGCAATGCGGTCTCATCGGTCAGAGGACCGGGAGCGACGGCATCGGGGGGCGGGAGGCGTGGGCGGCGGCCAGATTGCCGACCAGCCGGGTGCAGATCGCCTCCAGATAGGGCCGGGCCGCCGGGTCATCAAAATTGGCCGACGTTTTGCCCGCGTCGCCATGCTCGCGGATCGGGATCTGGAGCGGCACCTCACCGAGGAACGGGATCTCGAGATCCTTGGCCGTCCGCTTCGCGCCGCCGGTGCCGAAGATGTCGTACCGCTTCTGCGTGTCGGGGCAGATGAAGAAGCTCATGTTCTCCACCATGCCGAGTACCGGGATATTCACCTTCCGAAACATCGCGATCGCCTTCGTGGCGTCGAGCAGAGCCACGTCTTGCGGCGTGCAGACGACGACGGCGCCGGTGAGTGGCAGCGCCTGCGAGAGCGTGAGCGCGATGTCGCCCGTGCCCGGCGGCATGTCGATGATGAGATAGTCGAGCGGACCCCAGAGGGTATCGCGAAGCATCTGCGTGATCGCGCCATGGAGCATCGGCCCCCGCCAGACCACGGCCTCACCGGGCGGCACCATGAATCCCATCGACATCACCGGCATCGGCTGCGCGGCATGGCCACCGGGAGCATGCATCATCGGCACGATCTTGCCCTGATCGATGGCGGGGCGGCCGGTGAGGCCGAGCAGGTGGGGCACGCTCGGCCCATAGACATCGGCGTCGAGCAGGCCCACGCGACTGCCGGCCCGGGCCAAACCGATGACGATGCTCGCAGCGATCGTGCTCTTGCCCACGCCCCCCTTGCCGCTTCCCACCGCGATCACGCTCTTGGCTTCGACCCCGATCTGGCCGAGTTTCACGGGCGGCCTGTCGTGCGGCACGATCGTGACACTCACGGATGGCACTTGCGGAAACCGCGACCGCAGCGACTCCTCGATGCGGCCACGAGTCTGGTTCCAGAGAATTGCCGAGTGCGTCGTGAGGCCGACGGTGATGGCGATCGAGCCGGAACCGCAGTCGACGCTCTGCAACTGGCCCATCTCCGCGAGCGGGCGGCCGGTCTCGGGATCGGCGAAGTCAGCAAGAGCGGCGCGGATGGCCGCCTGGTCGGGAGTGGTGCTCATGGTGGTGTCAGTCGGAATGGACGAGGCGGGCTTCGTCAGCGGCCGCAGGTTCATCGGCGGCGGTGAGAACGTTTGAGGCCGCTGCACCGGCCCGCATTGCCGGGGTAAAGAGCCGCTTCGGCTGCACCGTGATCATAAGCACGAGCACGAGGCAGACCAGCATGCCGACGCCGGCTGCCAGGCCACCGTCCGCCTGGACCCCCTTCTTCGTCGAGCGGAAATACATCGCGGCGATAATCCTCAGGTAATAGGCCGCCGCGATCGCCGCGTTGAGCACGAGGATGATGGCGAGCGCCACGAACCAGGCTCGCCGGCTGCCGAAGGTGACGGGGCTCGTCCAATCGACCTCGAGCGCCGCCGTCGCCAGCGTGAGTTTGCCCCAGAATCCCGGCAGCGGCGGGATGCCGGCCAGCGAGAGCAGGAACAGGGCCAGCGAGAAGGCGGCGACTGGATTCGTGGAGGACAGGCCGTTGAGATCATCGACATCGGTAATCTCCTCGCGGGGCGGCCGCGGCCCGCTGCCGCTGGACCACTCTGGCCACACGTGGCCGAGGTAGGCGAGAGCGGCGAAGACACCGGCCGTCGCCACGACGTACGTGGCGATGTAGAGAAGCGTGGCCGACATGCCGCCGAGGCCGATCGTCCACATCGTGTCGGCTGCAGCTGCGCCATCGAAGGGCCGCTCGGCCCGCGTGGCGGCCGCGGCCGCGGCCACGGCGATCCCGACGAGCAGATAGCCGGCATGCGCGATCGACGAGCAGGCCAGGAGCCGGCGGAGGTTGGTCTGCACGAGTGCCATGACATTGCCGACAGTCATCGTGATCGCGGCAAGAATCGCAGCCAGATGCCAGAGGAAGGAGAGATGGATCTGCGCCGCTGGGCCAATCTCGCCCGCGATACCCAGCGGCTGGATCGCCAGGCCGAGCACACGGGCCAGCACGACGATGCCGGCCACCTTGGGAAGCGTGGACAGCACGGCTGCATTGCCGGGGCTAGTCCCCTCATAGACGTCGGGGGCGTAGAAGTGCATTGGCACGGCCGCCATCCGGAAGGCGGCACCGGCCATCGCCATGCCGACGGCGACGGGCAAGAGCACGACCGCCATGCCCGTGAGACGCGGGTCGGAGGATCGCAGGGCATCACCGATTGCCGCGAGGCTCGTCGAGCCACCGAGGCCGTAGAAGCAAGTCGCCGCATAGAGAAACACCGCCGACGCCACGAGTGACAAAAAGAAATACTTGAGGCTCGCTTCTTGGCCGCGGGCATCGGTCCGCTTGAGAGCGAGCAGGATGTAGGTGGGGACCGAGATCAATTCCAGCCCGATAAAGAGGAGCACGAGATCGTTGGCGATGCCGACGAGTGACAGGCCGGCCAGCAGGATGAGAAACGTGCCCGCTTCCTCGCAGGTGCCTCCACGGGAGAGTCCACTGCCGCGGACAACCGCCGAACGAAACAGGTCGCCACCTTGCACGAGCGCGAGGATGCCTCCCGCAACGAGCACAGTCCAGCGAATGTAACCCGAAAACCCGTCGATCGTGATCGGCCCCGAGATGATCGACGTGCCCGCTGCCGGCAGGCCCCCGGCCAGCCCCATGGCCGCGGCGATGCCGATCAGTGCCACCAGCCAGCCACTGCGAAGCCCGGCGAACGCGGCTCCCAGCAAGGCGACCAGTGCCGCCACGACGAGCGCGATCTCAGGCGCGAGAAGCTTGAAGGTTTCGAGAGATGTGGTCATGGCGAGGAGGGTGAATACGGGAGGGAAGAAGCGGTGGCAGCGATGCTCGATCCGGCTGCGTGATCCTGTGGCGGAAGATTCATGCGGTCGGCAAAGGCCTCGCGCGCGGCGCGGGCCGACTGCTCGATGGCCGGGGCAGCCGGACTCAGAAACGCCTGTGGCATGATGCCGATCCACACCACGAACACGGCCAGTGGCAGCAGGGCGGCCGCCTCATGCCAGCGGAGGTCACAACGGTCGACGTCGTCATGGGCCCCATGGTGATGGGCATGGCTGCCATGCCCATCGGTGGAGTGGCTGCGGGGCGGCTCACGTGACGGGCCGAAAAACACCCGCTCGACCGCCCACAACATGTACCAGGCACCGAGCACCACTCCGACCACGGCCGACACGGCCATGAAGAGGTAGGGCTGGAAAAACGACTCGGCCACACCGGCCCAGGCCCGCTGAAACGAGCCGGCGAGGATCATGAACTCGCCCACAAACCCGTTGAGGCCCGGGAGACCGATGCTCGAAAAGGTGAAGAGCATGAAGAGCACCGTGAGCCAAGGCGCCTTGGCCGCGATGCCGCCCAGATTGGCGATGCTGCGGGTGTGGAACCGCTCATAGATCATGCCGACCAGCGCGAAGAGGCCGGCCGACGAGAGGCCGTGGTTGATGAGCTGCAGGTTGGCTCCCTCGAGGGCCAGCGGTTCGAGCGCGAAGAGGCCGAGCACGATGTAGCCCATGTGGCTTACCGACGAATAGGCGATCAGCCGTTTGAGGTCGGTCTGGACGAGCGCAACGAGCGCCCCGTAGAGGATGCCAAACACGCCCAGGCCAACGAGCCACGGCGCGGCGGCCGCCGATGCCTCAGGCAGCATCGGCAACGAGAATCGCAGAAACCCGTAGATGCCGATCTTGAGGAGTACGCCCGCGAGATCGACGCTGCCACCGGTCGGCGCCTCGACGTGGGCCAGCGGGAGCCAGGTGTGGAAGGGCACGATCGGCACCTTCACGGCAAATCCGGCGAAGAGGGCCAGAAACACGAGCCATTGCAGCCAGCCCCCTGCCGCGGTCATCGGGAGCGGATGGGCCTGGAGCCCGGCGGTGAGGCCCGCGATGTCGAAGGTGATCGTTCCGGTTTGCGACGCATGCCAGAGCACAATCGCCAGCAGTCCGAGAAAGGAAAGCACACTGCCAGCGAGCGTGTAGACGAAAAACTTGACGGCCGCCTTCCGCCGCTCGTCGTGCCCCCAGATGCCGATCAGGAAGAAGAGCGGCACGAGGGTGAACTCGAAGAACACGTAAAACAGGATGATGTCACGGGCCGCGAAGACGCCGAGCATCGCCGCCTCGAGGAGGAGCAGGAGCCCGTAGAAGCCCACCGGCTTCTCCTTGATCGCATCCCAGCTCACCAGTACGGCTGTGAGCGAAAGCAGGGCAGAGAGCCCGAAGAGCCAGATCGACAGGCCGTCGAGGCCGAGCGACAGGCGGATGTCGAACATCCCTTCCACAAGCCACGGTACCTCGATGACTGCGAAAGGCTCGAGGGCCGAAAGACCGGCGGGCCGGGTGAGAAACCGGATGACGAGCCAGCCGGCGGCAACGAGCGTAGCGACGGCCGTGAACGCCGCACTCTGGCGGACCGCCTGCTGTCCACGACTGCCCATCAGCCAGGCGACGACCGCGCCCACCAGTGGCATGAGGATGACCAGCAGGAGGTGATTCGCGGGAGAGAGACCGTTCATGATTGGGACATGCCTGGAAGGAAATGCGTCAGCCGCGGAGCTGCCATGCGAGGGCGACGACGATTGCCAGCACGCCGACCACACCGGCGAGGGCATACCGTTGCAGCAGCCCCGACTGGAACTGCCGAACGACGGCAGCCACGGCGAAGGGAATCCCGGCGACGAGGTCGACGAGGCCGTCGATCACGCGGCGGTCAAAAAGGGCGAAGATGAAGGCGACCGCCTCCAGTGGCCGGACGACGAGAGCCGTGTAGATCTCGTCGAGAAAAAACTTCCGGGCGAAGAGCGTCTGAAGCGGTCCGAGAAATCGCTCCATCTGCGGCCCGTCGCTGCGGCGTCCGAGGTGACCGTAGGCGGCCAGCGCGATACCGATCGCTGCGGCGAGTGTGCCTTGGAGGGCGAGATCCCAGTGAAAGGCAGGCTTGACGGCGGTGGCGACGACGGCCGGCGCGGTGAAGGACGGAGTTGCGGCGAGAAAGTTGGCCAGGGCATGGGTGCTGAAGAGCAGCCAGCCGCTCACGGCCGAGGCAATGGCGAGGATGATCAGTGGCGCCGTCATGACGGGGGGCGATTCATGGGCATGGTGGCCCGCTTCTTCCGGCACGCGGGTCGGCCCGGTGAACGTCATGAAGACCGCACGAAACGTGTAAAAGGCGGTCAGGCCGGCCGTGAACAGTGACATCCAGAAAAGCGTGCGGAACGTGGCCGGGCTGTCGATTCGGGAAAGGGGACGCGGCTCATTTTCTCCCTGGACCGCAGCATTCTCAGGAGACGATGCTGCAAGGTGAAAATGAGTTGCATAACCTTTTTGCGCCGCGGCATGGTGGTCCTCATGATGGGCATCAGGCCAGCCGCGAGAGTGGAGGCTCGCGAGAATCTCGTCCTTGCTGAAGAAGCCGGCGAACGGTGCGACCCCGGCCAAGGCGAGCCCCCCGACAAGAAACGTGGCGGCGGTAATCGGCATCACACGACGCAGGCCACCGAACCGTCGCATGTCGATCACACCCCCCATCGAATGCATCACCGAGCCGGCTCCCATGAAGAGCAACGCCTTGAAGAAGGCGTGGGTGAGCAGATGGAAGATGGCGGCCGTGAAGCCGAGGAGCGTGCCGGTGCCGAGGCTTGCGAACATGTAGCCCAGCTGGCTGATCGTGGAATAGGCCAGGACCCGCTTGAGATCGTTTTGAACCGTGCCGATCAGCCCGGCGACCAGCGCCGTCGTGGCGCCGACGATCGACACCGTGGTCAATGCATCGGGGCAGGCCATGAAGAGGGGGCAACTGCGGGCGATCAGGTAAATCCCCGCGGTCACCATCGTGGCGGCATGAATGAGGGAGCTGGCCGGCGTCGGGCCCTCCATGGCATCGGGCAGCCAGACGTGTAGCGGCAGCTGGGCGCTCTTGCCACAGGCGGCCAAGAGCAAAAGGAGACAGATCGCCGTGCCGACGATCCCGCCCACGTAGCCCGCGGCGTCCGCCAGCCGTGTCTGGCCAAGGATGCCGGGCATGATCACGCCGTCGGCGGAGAGCGTGTCGTGAAAGTTGAGCGTGCCGTAGGTCATCCAGAGCAGAAACGTGGCGACCGCGAGGCCGAAGTCGCCGACACGGTTTACGAGAAAGGCCTTCTTCGCCGCCTTCGCCGCCTCCGGCTTGCGAAACCAGAAGCCGATCAAGAGATAACTGCAGGCCCCCACCGCCTCCCAGAAGACGTAGACGAGCAGGAAGTTGCTCGCCGCCACGAGCATCGCCATGGAAAACACGAAGGTCGCCACCAGGGCGAAGAACCGCGGGTATCCCGGATCATCGTGCATGTAGCCGATGGAGTAGATCGCCACGAGCAGGCCGACGCTCGTGATGATCGTGAGCATGGTGGCGGTGAGCGGGTCGAGCCGCAGCGCCACCGGAATGGAAAAGGGCTGGGAGCCTTCCACGGTCGCCCACTGCCAGAGCGTGGTGATCATCTCCACCGGCCGTGCCGGGCCGCCATGGCCGTCGCCGACGAGCCGGGCCGTGCCTGCGAGAAGTACGACCGCACAGCCCAGTGCTGCCGCGATCGAGATCACAGCCGGCAGGTGGGCCCGGCTGCCGAGCAGGCGGCCGAAGGCGACCGTGACGATGGCGCCCACCAGCGGGAGGAGCGGCACGAGGACGAGGAGCGTGGCGGGAGAGATGTCTTGCATGAGGGTTTGGAAGGGCGGCGTCAGACGTGCTCCCGCTGGAGCAGTTCGTCTTCGTCGGTTTCGGGAAGGACGCCGGCCGGCGTGAGCGTGGGAAACTTCTGGGGCAGCGTGTCGGAGGCAGGCAGTTCCCGGTCGATCACGCGGCCGAGCGTGGCTTCGCGGAGCGACTGCCAGGCTGCCGCGTCGAGCCGACCGGTCCGCGAGAAGGCGCCGAGGACAAAGACGAGCGCAATCGCCGCCTCGCAGGCCGCCACCGTGAGCACGAAGATCACGAGGATCTGGCCCCCCCAATCGCCGTGGTAGCGGCTCCAGGCAACGAGGCTCACCGAAATCCCTTGCAGCATCATTTCGGCGGCGAGGAACATCACGATCAGGTTGCGGCGAGCAAGGATGCCGACGAGCCCAAGGCTGAACAGGATGGCACCGACGAGGAGGGCGTTTTGCAGAAGCGGGAGCGACGACATTAGGCAGCCCGCCTTTCCTGCACCCTCGACTCTTCGCCACGGGCCACGATCGCAATTGAGCCGATGAGCGCGATTAGCAGGAGCACCCCGGCCGCCTCGATGGCGATCAAATGCCGGCTGAACAGTTCCCCCCCGAGCCGGGCGACATGGTCGGCCTGCAGGGCATCGACCGCCACGGCGGGGGCGACGTCGGCCGCCACGGCCGTGTCACCGGCCGACAGTCTGCCGATCGAGAGCGACAACAATCCCAGCAGTACCGCGCCGGCGACCGCCGCCAGGAGCGGTTCATTGGAGACGCGATCGTAGGGAGCCAGCCCCGACGGTTGCGCCAGCATGAGCACGAAGAGAAACATCACGAGAATCGCACCGGCGTAGACCACGATCGTGGCCACGCCCAAAAACTGCGCCCCGAGCACGAGTAGCACGCCCGCCACCCCGGCCAGCGACAGGGCGAACCAGATCGCCGCATAGACAGGCGACCGAGACACGACAGTCGCCGCGGCTGAAACGACCGCCACCAGCGACACGATCAAAAACACCGACTCTTCGCCCAGCCCACCGAGCCGGCGGCCGGTGATGATGAAGGCGGCCAGCGCGGCGACACCAAGGCCCGCTCCCAGCCAACGTGCGGTTCGCTCACGGCGGCCGCTCTGCCCGCGCGGCAAGAGCAGCCACAGGCTCGCTGCCGAAGCGGTGACGGCAGCGGCCAGGAGCACCCCGGGGGAGAGCGGGACGATTGCTGCAAGCATTACGCCGCGCCTCCCGCACCGTGCCCCGGAGAGAGTTCTTCCTTGTACTGTGCCGACTTCATCGGCTCGGCGTCTTTCGTCATGTCGTACACGCTGAGAAGCTTTTCCTTGTCGAAGATCATCTCCTCGCGGCTCTTGCCGGTCAGATCAAGCAGGCTCGTGAGTTCGATCGCATCGACCGGGCAGGCCTCCTCGCACATGCCACAAAAAATGCATCGCAACTCGTCGATCTGGAAGGCCTCGGGATATTTCTCGCGGTCTGGCCACGGGCTCTCGGTGGCCACGATGTCGATGCAGTGAGCCGGGCATGCTGTCGCGCACAAAAAGCAAGCGACGCACTTCACGCGGCCCTCGTCGTCACGGTTGAGCCGGTGTACGCCGCGGTAGATGAGCGGGTTCCCGACGGTCGGTCGCTGCTCGGGGTAGCTCACCGTCACCTTCGGGCTCACGAGATGCCTGGCGGTTGTGGCGAGGCCCTGGACAAAAAGCGGAAGGTAGAGCCGCTCGGCCAATCCGAGCGGCTTTTCTTCCAGCCATGTGACGGCGGGATCGGTCGGCTTCATGGCAGGCTTATGCTCCGGAGAGTTCGTGTTCGATGTCGAACGGGTCGTGGGCGCGGATCGGGCGGTTGTCGGTGCCCGACGGCGTGAGAAGACCTGCCGCGATCCAGCCGATAAAGAACACGGCCCAGGGGGCGGCGATCGCCAGCCACTTCGCCGGACCCGCGCCGAGCGCGGCGACCAGTTGCGGGCGGAATTCCTCGATCGTGGCCACCGTGACGAGGTTGGCCAGGCCCAGCGGCAGCATCACCTTCCAGGCGAGATTCATCAGCTGATCGAACCGGAACCGCGGCCAGCTCCAACGGACGAGCATGAAGAACAGGATCACGGCAAAAATCTTCGCGGAGAGCACGCCGAAACGAATCAGTGCCCCCGCCCAGGTCACCTCGTCTCCCGCACCAGTGAGGCCCCAGAAGTGCCAGCCGCCGAGAAACATGATCACGATCAGAAACGAGGCCGTGACCATGTGGAGGAACTCGGCGACGAGAAAGAGCAGGAGCTTGATGCCCGAGTATTCCGTGTGATACCCGCCAACGAGTTCCTGTTCGGCCTCGGGGAGGTCGAACGGGAGCCGGGCCGCCTCGGCGAATGCTGCCACCAAGAACACGATGAATCCCAGCGGTTGCGCGAAAACATACCACACGCCGCTTTGAGCTTGGGCACTCATGATTACGTCAAGCCGGAGCGACCCGGCCGCCAGCACGACACCGAGCAGGCCGAGGCCGAGCGGGATTTCATAGGCCACGAGTTGTGCACTGCTGCGCAGGCCCCCGAGGAAGCCATACTTGTTGTTGCTGGCCCAGCCACCGAGAAGCACGCTGTAGACGGTGATGCTCGAGAGGGCAAAGACCCACAACACGCCGACGTCGAGACTTGGCGCTACGAGAAAGGGCACCGGATCGGGCAAGCCAGGGATGCCCAGCGGCGGCAGCACGCTGCCGAACGGGATGGCCGCGAAGATCGCCAGCGACGTGGCGAGGATGAGCAGCGGCGCGGCGTTGTACAGCACCTTGTCGACATGCTTCGGCGTGAAGTCCTCTTTGAGAATGATCTTCAGGCCGTCGGCCAGCGGCTGCCCGAGACCGAAGAGCCGGATCTTCGTGAGCGGAATGCCGACCCGATTGGGGCCCTTGCGATCCTGCACCCAGGCGGCCATCCACCGCTCGACGAGCACGAGGTAGGCCGCGGCTGTCATCAGGCCGCCGATGAGCAGGCCGATCTTCACGAGGGCGGCGATGGTTGCCGGAGACGGAAGGAGAGCGTTCATGCGAGTTGATGGATGCGGAGGTCAATGCCGGTCGCTGGGATGTCACCGGCGAGTGCCGCGAAGGCGGCTGAGGAGGCGGCCAGTTCGTGGCGGATGGCCGTCGGGTCATAAAGGCCACGGCGGCCAAGCATGTTCCAATAAAGACGGCCTTCCGGCCAGACACCAGCCGGCGGGCGGATCGCCTGACGGAAGCACTGAGCTCGGTGAGCGACATTCACCCACGTGCCGGCCCGCTCGGCAAACCCGGCTGCGGGAAGCCGCCAGGTTGCCAGCTCCATCAGTGGCGAATGGAAAAGATCCTGTACGACGAGTTGCTCGAGGTTGGCGAACGCCGCCGCCGTGGCGGTCTCAATCCAGGGCTGAGCATGGCCCGCCGTGATCCACGCGGCCCTCGCTCCGCCACCGGCAACATGGGCGACAAGATCGTCCCAGCCGGTATTGGCTGCGTTGAACAGGCCCAGCACCTGCTCGACACCGCGGCGGTTGGGGCACTTCTCGCCGCGAATCGTGAAGCCGCCGGGAAAGGTCTCGTCTTCGCCTGTCGTGGGCACGAAGCCGAGAGCCAGGTAGGCCTCCGGATCGAGCGACCGAGCGACCGAGCAAAGCATCCAGGCTTCTTCAATCGTGAGCTGCGGCGAAACGGCGACCGCGAGCCGCCCGGCCGCGGCCAGGTCGCTGCGGAGCTGCGCGACGACATCGGCCCACTCAACCGGTTCGACGCCACCATGCGTCGCGTTGCCGCGATGAGAGCTACCTGCCGCCTTTCGGCCAGCCTCGAGCACCCGGGCAGAATCGTGCAGATGGTGCCAGCCGTAGCGGCCCTCATCACAGATCCACCACTTGTTGACGTGCATGTTCTCGCGGGGCTTGAGCCGGTAGACCGTGTCTTGGTTGTGCTCGGTGGAGATGGAGCATCCTGCGGCACAGCCACCACAGACATTCGGCTCCCGCTTCAGGAACCACACCCGCTGCTGGTACAGAAAATCTTTGTCACCGAGTGCACCGACCGGGCAGAGATCGACGACATTGCCGGCTAGTTTGTTGTCGAGCGGGAAGCCGGGAAAGACATCGATCTCTTCCTTCGCCCCGCGGCTGGTCACCATCAGTTCCGAAGTGCCGCTCACCTCTCGGGTGAACCGCACGCACCGCGTGCACATGATGCAGCGGTCGACGAAGAGCGAGACCGTCGGCCCGACGTCTCGCTTGCGACTATGGAAGGGATGGAGATCGGCCCGCCGCTCGGCCTGGCCGTGCTCGAAGTGATAGTCCTGCAGAAGACACTCGCCGGCCTTGTCACAGATCGGGCAGTCGATCGGATGGTCGATGAGCAGCGCCTCCTCGACCCGGGCCCGACTCTCCGTCACCTTGTCACTCTCGGTGACGATCACGGTGCCGTCCTTGACCGGTGTCTGGCAGCCGGGCACGAGTTTGGGCACCATCGTGACGGCGCCCGTCTTCGCATCGCGTTGGCCTGTCTCGATCAGGCACATGCGGCAGCTGGCTACCACAGACAGGCCCGGATGCCAGCAGTAGTGCGGAATTTCCTTGCCCGCCAGCCGGGCGGCCTGAATACAGTTGAGCTGCTCCTCGGCCCCAAACTCGATTTCTTGTCCGTCAACGATGACTACGGGCATGAGACTTCCTAGTGCGCCTCCACGATCTGCAGGGCGGGAACGGGTTCGGTCACCATCCAGCCCGTGGGATTCGTTCGCTTGATGTGGTCTTCGAATTCGCTGCGAAACTTGTTGATCGCGTTCTTGATCGGCCAGGCGGCGCCGTCCGCCAGGCCGCAGATCGTGCTGCCCGGCATCATTCCCATCGTGCTGCCGATCTCGGCGAGGAGGTCGAGGTCCTTGAGCCGGCCTTTGCCCGCCTTGATCCGCTCGAGCATCCGCAGGCTCCAGCTCGTGCCCTCACGGCAGGGCGTGCACTGGCCACACGACTCGTGGGCGAAGAACCGGCAGGAATTGTGAAGCACGTCGACGATACTCGTCTGATCGTCGATCACGACGACGGCCGCAGTGCCGAGCCCGAGGCAGCCCACCTTGCCGGGGCCGGCGAAGTCGAGCGGCGTATCGAGTTCACTCTCGGTCATCAGGCCCATCGAAATTCCCCCCGGGATGACGGCCTTGGCCTTGCGGCCCTTCCACACGCCACCACCGAATTCATCGATCAACTGACGGGCCGTGATGCCCAGCGGCGCCTCATAGCACCCGGGCTTTTCGACATGTCCGGAGAGACAATAGAGCTTCGGTCCGTAGGATCCGGGGTCCCGCGGGTTATTTGGATCGGCCGGCACCCCGATCGACTTGAACCACTCCACGCCGCGGCGTGCGATCTGGGCCACGCAGGCCATCGTCTCGATGTTGTTCACGACGGTCGGCTTGCGAAACAAGCCCTCGATGGCCGGGAACGGCGGCTTGATCCGCGGCCAGGCCCGCTTGCCTTCGAGACTTTCGATCAGGCCCGTCTCCTCACCGCAGATGTAGGCCGCGGCGCCACGATGGAGGTAGATGTCGAGCGAGAAACCCGTGCCGCGAATGTTCTTGCCGAGATAGCCGGCGGCATAGGCCTCGTCGATGGCCGCCTGCAGCCGGTGCCAACTCCGCGGATACTCGTACCGCAGGTAGATGTAGGCCGTGCAGGCCCGCGTCGCGAATGACGAGAGGATGATGCCCTCGATCACCTGGTGCGGGTCGTCCTCCATCAGGATGCGATTATTGAACGTGCCGGGCTCGCTCTCATCGGCATTGACGCAGAGATAGATCGGTCCGGGATGGTCCTTCGGAAGGAAGGTCCACTTGAGTCCGGTCGAAAAGCCGGCGCCTCCCCGTCCCCGCAGCCCCGACGCCTTCACCATGTCGACGACATCGACCGGCTGCTTTTCGGCAAGTACCCTCTCGAGCGGGGCATAGCCGCCACGACTCTTGTAACTGGCAAGCAGGTGGCCGTTGGGCACGCCGACGGCTTCCAGAAGAACAGGCTTGAACGCCGGCATGTCAGGTGGCCCTCCCACGTGGCTTTTTCAATTCCGCTTCCGCGGCCTCGGGCGTCATGTTCGTGAGCAGGTCGTCATTGGCGAGAATGCACGGGGCGAAGTCGCACGCGCCGAGACACTCCGCCGGTTCGATCGTCAGCGCACCATCGGCCGTCGTGCCGTAGGGCTTCACGCCATTCTTGTGGCAGAGGTGCTCGAGGAGTTCATCGCCTCCCCGCAACGCACAGGAAATCGACCGGCAGACAAACGCCCGCACCTCGCCGTGCGGTTTGTCCTGATGGAAGAACTGATAAAAGCTGAGGGTGTCTTGCACTTCGGCCGGCGCTAGTCCGAGCACCTCGGCAATCTCGACGACTGCTTCAAGGGGCACCTGTCGCAGTGCCGCGTGGACCATATGGAGGGCTGGAAGCGTGACCGCCTGCCGCGTGGGATACCGCGACGCGAGCGTCTCGATCTGGGCGATCATCTCGTCGGTGAGGATTTTTCTCTGGGCGATCATCGGTCGAGCTCCGCGGCGATGATGTTGAGACTACCGAGCACGGCCACGACGTCGGAGAGGGTATGGCCGCGGATGAGGTATGGAAACATCGCGAAGTGGAGCACGCTCGGCGGGCGGCACCGGGCGCGGTACGCCGTCTCGTTGCCGTCGCCGGCGATGTAGAAGCCGAGTTCGCCGTTGGGTGCCTCGATGGCGGCATAGGACTCCTCGCAGGGCACCTCGAAGCCGCGGTTGCTCATCGAAAGCTCGAAGTGGGAGATCGTGCCCTCGATCGACGAATAGACCTGCTTTTTCGTGGGGAGGGCCATCCGCTGATCGATGCCGACATTCACCGGCCCGTCGGGAAGGTGTTCGATCGCCTGCGCGACGATTTTGAGGCTCTCTCGCATCTCCTGCATCCGCACGAGATACCGAGCGTAGCAGTCACCGGCACTCGCGCAGGCCACCTGGAATTGGAAATCTTCGTAGGCGAGGTAGGGCTCGTCCTTCCGCAGGTCGCGGGTGACGCCACTGGCCCGCGCCACCGGTCCTGTCGCGCTCCGGTTGATCGCCTCCTCCTTCGTGAGCACGCCCACGCCCTTCGTGCGATCGACAAAGATGCGATTGCGGGTAAGCAGCCGCTCCATGTCGTCGAGTGTCTTGGGAAACGTCTTCACAAACGTGCGGATCTTCTCGATCACCAGCGGCGTGAAGTCCTGCGAGGCACCCCCTACGCGGGTATAGGAGTTGGTAAACCGGGCCCCACAGAGCGTTTCGAAAATGTCGTAGATCACCTCACGCTGGTAGAACGCGTAGAGGAAAAATGTGAACGCCCCGGTATCGAGCCCGACGGCTCCGTTGCTGAGGAGATGGTCGCTGATGCGGGCCAGTTCGGCGATGATCGTGCGGATGTATTTGCACCGCGGTGTGAGCTCGATGCCTAGGAGCGTCTCGACGGCATGATGCCAGGCCACATTGTTGGCCATCGGCGAGATGTAATTCATCCGATCGGTGACCGTCACGTACTGGTTGAACGTGAGGTGCTCACCGATCTTCTCAAAACCGGAATGAAGGTAGCCCATCTCCGGCATCGCGTCGACGACCCGCTCGCCCTCGAGTTTGAGGACCAGCCGCAGCGTCGTGTGCGTGGCCGGATGCTGCGGGCCGAAGTTGAGCGTCCAGAGATAGTCCTCGTTCCGGGCAGCCGGCGTGGGGCTGTGGCTCGGAACGGCGAATTCGGCAGGTGCGATCGACATCGGCTAACTGTGATCTCGGGTGATGACGGGGAAGTTGTGGCGTTCGCCGCGGCCTTGCAGCGGATAGTCCTTGCGAAGCGGGTGGGCGGTGAACTCCTCGGGCATCACGAGGCGGCGGAGATCGGGGTGACCCTCGAACTGGATGCCGAAGAGATCCCAGACTTCCCGCTCCAGCCAGTTGGCCCCTTCCCAGAGCGGCACAACGCTCTTCACCGTCGGCGCGGGGTCGTCGACGAAAACACGGATTGTGAGCCGCTGGTTGGTGGCGGTGTTGGCCACAAGATAGACGAGGCCATAGCGATGCTTGGCGTCGGGATAGTCGAGATAGTCAACGCAGGAGACGTCGACGAGCAGATCGAACCCTCGTTCCTTGAGAAATGCCAGCAGATCGAACGACTGCGGCTCGGGTACGACCAGCCGTGTCTGTCCACGGAACACGCTCGTTTCGGTGCCAGCAAAGCGGTCGCGGACAGCGGCGACGACATCATCGACGGCAGGAGGATGGTACGGCATGGAAGCGGACGGTGGGATCAGGAACGGGGGAGGGCGGCGGCAGCGAGCTCGCGCTGCATGATGGGATTTCGGGATGCATCGATCGTATGTGGAGACGTGATCTCAACGAGCGCCCGCTTCCGCTCTTGACGCTGGCGGGTGTCGAACTCGCGGCCGGTGATCGTGCCCTCCCGCTGGATTTTGTCCTGAAGATCGATGATCGCCTGGATGAGCTGCTCGGGCCGCGGGGGGCAGCCGGGCACGTACATGTCGACCGGAATGAACCGGTCGATTCCCTGCACGACGGCATAGGTGTCGAACACGCCGCCGGTGCTGGCGCAGGCACCCATCGAAATGCACCACTTGGGCTCGTGCATCTGCTGCCAAATCCGTTGCAGCACGGGCAGCATCTTCATGACGACGCGGCCGGCCACGATCATCAGGTCGCACTGCCGGGGGCTGAACCGGAAGACTTCGGCACCGAAGCGGGAAAGATCGTGCTTGCTGGCACCGGTGGCCATGAGTTCGATCCCGCAGCAGGCGGTGGCGAAGGGCATCGGCCAGAGGCTGTTTTTGCGACACCAGCTGGCCAGTTCGTCGAGTTTGCTGACGACGACGTTCTCCGGAAGTTCCAGGTTTGACGAGGCTACCGCCATCGAAACACCCCCTTTTTCCAGTCGTATGCGAATCCGACGATCACGAATGCTGTAAAGACCATTGCCGCCATAAAGACCAGGCCGCGACTGGAGACAAATCCGTCGGCGACGGCGGCGTCGATTCCCGCGGCTGACCGGCTTGCGACCGCCCAGGGGTACAGGAAAAGCAGTTCCACGTCGAACACCAGAAACGTGATAGCGACGAGGTGGAAGCGGACGTCGAATCGGCGGCGGGTGTCATGAATCGGATCCATGCCGCTCTCATACGGCATTTCCTTGACGGCCCCGTGTCGCTTCGGTCCGACGAGTTCGGCGAACACGACGAGACCGACCGAGACCGCTGCCGCGATCACGACAAACAGGAGGACGGGGAGAATCGCGTCCATGACAGGCTGGCTGGGCTCGGAGGAAGGCGTCTGCAAGACCGACAAAAGATGAAAATCGGCAGCGGGAGGCCACTTCGTGAAATTCGTCACAAAGTCGCTCGCCGCACCCAAGGTTATACAGCCAGACGCCCCAGCGGACGAGGTGGGCGTTTTTGGGGCTAAAAGTTGCCGACGCTGACGGCGACTCCGGCACCGCCGAAGCCGCCGGTGTAAATGGTCATGCCCGGGCTGCGGGTTGAGGAAAACGGCGGCTCTCCATCACGCCGGGGTGGCGAACCCGCCACCCCCCGACCGCCCGACGGTGGGGCTGCGGCCCGCTGCCCCGTCTGAAGAGCCCGCTCCACGAATTCCCGCCGTCCACTCTCGAAGGCTGCCTGGCGTTGCTGGATGCCGGAGCGTTTCTGGGTCACGGTCGCGATTTCGGCCTGAAGTTCGGCCACCGACATCTTCGTGATGTCAGGCACGTCGGCGAGCGCTCGTGCCCGCCTGCGATCTGACAGCGCAGACAGGTAGTGGCCCACCCAGTCGCGGGCATCGCGCGCCTCCGGGCTGTCGACGATACGCAGCTTCGCATCCAGGTCGTCGAGCATCTCTGCGAGGTCGTCCGCGGACGCGTCGGCCACACGATCATTGAAGCCGGCCTTGATGCGGAGCACTTCCTCCGACGTGTAGATCGATTGTGTCGCCAGCCATTGACCAAGTTCGAACACCGCCTGCTGCCAGCGGGGGCCACTCATGATCGCTGCCTTGCGGGACACGTCGTCGTCATCGGCGGTGGCGGTGGGCGGAAAAGCCGACGCCCGCACGAGCACGAGGCGAAGTGGCTCCGCAGCGGCGGCATCATCGTGGGTGTGCACCGATTCCCATGTGCAGTGGTCATTGCCGTCGTGGCGGTATTCCGTTCGTGCCGAAACCTCGCTGCCATCCGGCAGCACGGTGGTCGAACGAGCGACGAGTGTGTCGCCTTTTTTTGTCCAGGCCGCCTCACCATGTGACCCCTGGTCATCGAAGAGCCAGGAGCGGAGGGAGTGGGTGCGGGGATCACGTCCGATCCGCTGTGTGTAGTGGGCGACCCGTGTCGTGTCGTGATGGATCGTCATCTCGCGGATGAGAAACGCCCTCGTGGGGCTCCAGCGAACATGCACCGCGATCGTCTGGTGCGATTCATCAGCACCGGTCTGCTGCTCGTCGTCCTGTTCCACGACCCAGTCGCCCACCATCCAGGCGAGATCATCGAGCGTCGCCTGGTGCTCGGCGGGGGCGGACGGTGGCTCGGCATCCTGTGCGGAGGCGGCGATGGCCACGAGCCCGACCGCCATCCACACGACCGCATGCACATCGCAGGATTGAACCATGATCAGGGGGTTCTCAATCAAGCACCGGCAGCCTTCGGCAGACACCGGCGAATCCTAGGGGCGGTCTGCCGGGAAGGGAAAGAAACGAACCGGTTTGGTAGGGTGAGCCGGATGTCTGACCCACTGGCCACTCTTGCAAACCTCGTCCGCCGCCCAAGCGTGAACCCGATGGGGCGGGACGTGTCGGGGCCGGAGTACCTCGAGGGACGAGTCACGGAATACCTCGTTCAGCGGTTCGCGGCGGCTGGCCTGCCGTGCCTGCGGCAGAAGGTGTCACCCGGACGGGACAACGTGGTGGCCAGGCTGGAGGCAACCGTGCCTGACGCGCCGGTGATCCTGTGGGACGCCCATCAGGACACGGTTCCCGCCGATGGCATGACGATCGAGCCCTTCACGCCAGCAGTGCACGACGGTCGGCTCTTCGGCCGCGGTGCCTGCGATGTGAAGGGGGGCATGGCGGCGATGCTCGTGGCGATCGATCGCCTGCGGGATTCCGACGCCGCCCGCCAGGCGACGGTGCTCTTTGCCGCGACGGTGAACGAGGAGTTTGGTTTTTCCGGAGCCAAGGCGCTGGCACGATTGTGGGACGAACCGACTGCCGATGCAGCGATCGGGGACGCAGCCGCCCGTGAGTTTGTCGGGCCCCGGCCTACGGCGGCGATCATCGCCGAGCCGACCGATCTCGACATCGTCACGCAACACAAGGGTGCCGTGCGGTGGCGGATTCGGGTGCGGGGCCGTGCCTGCCACAGCTCATTCCCCGAGCGGGGTGAAAATGCGATCTATCCAGCGGGGCGAGTGATCCTGGCGATCGAGTCGCTTGCCCAGGAGTTGCTTTCCCGCAATCCCGGCCATCCCTGCGGTCCGCCTACGCTGAGCCTCGGCACGATTCACGGCGGCAGTGGCGTGAACCTCGTGCCCGATCTGGTAGTGCTCGAGGTTGAGCGACGGGTGTTGCCGGGCGAATCGCCGACGGCTGCACGGCATGAGGTGATCGAGCGGATCGCGGCCGTTTCTGGCCAAGCCCGCGTGGAGCACGACGAACCATTTTTGGAAAGTGGCGGAATGTCGGCCGAGCATCCGGCCGCGGCAGCGCTGGCCGAGTGGCTCGCCGCGGCGGCAACATCGCAGGGGACCGCGGCCCGACAACTGGCAGCTCGCTACGGCACCAACGCCAGCGTGTACGCCGCGGCCGGCGTGCCCTGCGTGGTGTATGGCCCCGGTTCGATCGCCCAGGCCCATACCGTTGATGAATGGATCGAAGTGTCGCAGGTGGAGGCCGCCGCCGCCGCGCTCACGGCCTTCGTGCAGTCGCCGGGCCGGCGGCCTGCCGCTACACGAGCTTGAAGATCTCGACCGCGAGGATGATCGCCACACCCACGAGCGATTCGCCGGCAATGAGGCCGCTCGAGACGGGGATCGTGTAAGCCTCCGCAGCCCGCGGGCTCACCTTGGCAACGAGCCAGGCCAGCAACGCCCCGGCAAACATTGAGATCGAGTTGAAGGCCGGGATCACACCGGCGATCCCGAGACCCGTCGGCGAGGGAATCCACGGCCGGATTCGCTCGGGCGCGAATTCTTCCAGGAGCGTCAGCACCGCGCCGGCTGCGGCCCCCAACGCGATGGCCCAGAGCGCTCCCGCCGGCAGGGCCTCGATCCCCTTGGCGAGCAGTTCTGCGACACCCGCCCACACCTTCGCCGCCGGCGCGGGCAGGGCCGCGGAGCCAAGCTGCTCAGGATTGCGCTGCACCACGAAGAGGTAGGCGGGCACCGACACGATCGACCCGCCGAGCACACCAAAGAACTGCGCGATTGTCTGCCGCCGCGGATTGCCGCCGAGCAGATAGCCGCATTTTAAATCAGTGAGGAGATCGGCAGCATTGGAGGCGGCGCCCGAGGTGATCGAGGCGGTCATGAGGTTGGTCGTGATGTTTGACGGTGCGAGCACCCCATACGCCAGCTGGGTGATCTTTCCCATGGCCCCGATCGGCGTGATGTCGGTCTCGCCGGTGGCCCGGGCGGCGACAATCGACAAGAAGAACGTGATGAGTACGGCCACCGCTCCCATCCACCAGCTGATGCCGAAGAAGAAATGGCCGAGAAGCACGCAGGCCGAGCCCGTGACGAGCGTGCCGACGAGGAACCACGAGGCCGGCACCTCGATCCGCTCGAGCGGGTCGTCGGTCTCCGCGCCGGTGGTGGTGCCGACGAGTTTCGCCAGGCCACCGAAGGCCCGGAGGATCGTCCGCCACTTGAATGCAAAAGAGAGCAGCCCCGACGTGACCATCAGCGACGTCGCCGGCCAGAGCGTCCAGGAGACAATACCGCGGTATCCCGGCTCGGCGATGCCGTGCTCCACGAGGATCGGACCGACGACTCCATACAGCAGCAGCGAGCCGACGAGCATCGAGGCAGCGACCCGCAGCCCCATGATCGCTCCGGCGGCGAGCATGATGAGCGAGCCTTCGATACCGATCGTGTACTTGGCGAGCAGGTCGCGGCCAAACGCCGCACATTCAGTGGGAAAAGCGAATCGGCTGAGGGCCGGGATGGCCGCAAAGCCATCTCGCCAGATGGCAGTGAGGCCGCCGACCGCACCGGCGGCGAAGAGCGCGCGGGCCTTGGTCACGGCCCCGTCGCCGGAGGCATGCATGCTCTTGAGCGTCTCGGCGGTGGCGATACCGGAGGGAAAGGGGAGCTGATCGATGTTGATCAGCTGTCGCTTGAGCGGGATTGCCATGAAGACGCCGAGCGAGGAGAGGGCGGCGATCCAGGCCATGATTTCCCACCACTCGAGCAGTCGGCCGGTGGTGAGGTAGAGGGCCGGAAAGGCTGAGACGAGGCCGGCGCTCGACATGTAGCCGGCGGTGCTCGCCACGCTCGACATCGTGTAGTTTTCAAGGATCGAGAAGGGGCGATCCCGCCAGGCTGCGACGACCTGTTCCAGCCCCTTGAAGACGGCGTAGGCGATGATGCAGGCGGTGATCGTGACGCCGAGGCCCCAGCCGGTCTTGAGGCCGACATAGAGGTTGCTGATCGACATCACGCCGCCGATCACCATCCCGGTGACGATGGCCCGCGTGGAGAGCTGCACGGCGTCGTCGCCGGCGTAGACGTTCTCAATCCACCAGCGGGCCGCCTCCCGGTCATCCTCAAACGGCGGCGGCTGGGCTCCATCCATGGCCGCGATTGTAGCCGGTCTCGGTGAACGTTTTTTGACGGGCTTCGCCCGTCAAAAAACATCCAGGTGGAAATGGTGACCCTGGTGGTAGCGGCGGCTCTTCGGGTAGTAGTTCTGCCAGCTCTTGTTGTAGACCGGCACCCGCATCTCCTGTGGATAGCGATAGTAGAGATCGTTGGCGCTCTGGTAGTAGCCGTCGGCGTAGAAGTTCTGCGGATACCACACATAGGGGTAGTGGTAGAGTCGGTTCCAGTCGTGGGTGTTGTACGAGGAACCCCACTGGTAGCCATATGCCTGCGTGCCAGGGAAGGGCTGCTGGGCCTGGCCGCTGCCAGCCGTAAAAAAGACCGCGCCGGCCGCAATGGCGGCGGCGAACAGATGCCGTGTCATCGGATTGTCCCCCTGAAAAACGATGAAACCGGAAAAACCGATCTCGCTGGTTGTATCGGTAGGCCGGAGGGCCGTTCTTGATGGAAAAATCGACAGGGTTTGCCAGGCAGTGGCTGTCTCGGCCCGCCTTCAAGGCATGGTCGGGAGGGGCCGTGGCGGCGGGAGTCGTTACACCGCGGCGGACGGCATCCGCCCCTCGGCCAGTTCCCGATCCCATTCGTCGATCAGCGGCCAGTGGGGAGCGCAGGTGCCGAAGTCGGCGAGTTTCAGATAGCCCTCGAGCCGGGTGATCGTCTTCTCGAGCAAGGCATCATCCTTCCGAAAGACCGGGCCATGGCTGGGCAGGAGCCACTCAACGTCACTGGCCAGGATCCGTTTGAGCGACTTGATGAAGGCGGGAATGTCACTGCCGTGGTGGGCGTCGATCGCGCCGACCGAACCGTCACGATAGATGTTGTCGCCAGAGAGCAGAAGGTTGTCGAGACGGAACGCGAGTTGGCTGTCGGTGTGCCCCGGCGTGTGCCAGACCTCGAGCCGCCGCGAACCGACCTCGATCGCGTCACCGTCTTTGATCGGCCGCTCGACTGTCACGGTCGGCATCGGCATGTGAACGTTTTGCGCCGCGATCTCGGCGAACGTCTTGATCAGGTCGCCCGCCTCGAGCGTTGGCACGGCCTTGGGATGGGCGAGCACCGGCGCCTTGAGAATGCCCTTCACTTTGGCGAGCCCCTGAATGTGGTCGACGTCGGCATGGGTGGCGACCAGCCCCCGGCACTGCGACAGCGGGAAATCGAGCTGTCGGATCAGCTCGATGATCTCGTCCACCGTCTCCTCATAACCGATGTCGATGAGCACCCAATCACGGTCGTCGAAGACGAGATAGACACTGCAGCCGATCCGATAGCCGGCCTGGTGATTGATCTCGATGACACCGGGAAAGAGTGGTCGACGTTCAAGCATCGGAAAAGATTGGACTCGGAGGTGGATTTGCGATGGCGGACGCGGGAAGACACACTGCCCCATCAGGTACTGGAGTGTGTCGGATGATCACCGATGCATTAGTTTAGGACACACAAAACCAGGCGGCAATCAGCCGTAACTGTTTCGCTCTGACGATGAGTCTTGTCCGTGAATGACATCCCTTCTTCTGTCGGGCGATCCGCTGCCCCCGCGTCGCTTGCCGCATGGAGCGATTGCGTTGCTGAAATCTGCTCGTGTCTTGAGTCGCTCGAACCACTTGCCCGTGCCCTCGGTGTTCCTGATCCAGCGACCACCGAGTGGCACGGGGCTCTCTTTGGCAAGCTGAAGCCACAGATCGACAGGGAGCCTCTGCTCGTGGCCGCCGTCTGCGGAGGCACCAATACTGGCAAGAGCCTGATCGCCAATGCGTTGGTCGGCTGCGAGATCAGTCGTTCCGTGCCGGAGGCGGCCCGCACCCGCCATCCGGTGGTCAGCCTGCCCCGTGGGCTTGCCGAGCGGATCGACCTCGCCGCGGTCTTCCCCGGCTTCACGCCGCGGCCCTGGAGCGGCGAAGATGACGCTCTCGACCCCACCGAGGCCAACCTGCTTGTCTGGCGCGAGGATGCCGGGAGTGATCAGCCGCAGCGACTCGTGCTTCTCGACACGCCCGACATCGACGGCACGCTTCGCGACAACTGGCGGCGGGCGGAACTGATCCGCAATGCCTGTGACGTGATCGTGGCTGTGCTCACCCAGCAGAAATACAACGACGCCACTGTCCGTGACTTCTTCTCCGCGGCTGCGGCTGCCGGAAAGACGATGATTGTCATCTTCAACATGGTCGATTGGCCGGCCCAGCGGCAGCTGCTCGCCGGCTGGCTTCGCACCTTCATGCTCGAGACGGGGGCCGAACCTGCGGCTGTCTACGCGGCGCCGTTTGACAGAGAATCGGCCGCTGCCGGCCGGATCGAGTTTCACTCGCTTGTGGAACTGACTCCCGATGGCACGGGAGTCGATCTACGGCAGCGGCTCAGCGGCTGCGATTTCGAGCGGATCAAGCTGGCGTCGATGGAGGGAGCGTTTCGTGTCGTCGTCGACCCCGCAGGGGGCGCCGGCACCTGGCTGAATGCCTTCGAGGCGGCTGCAGGTGAGTGGCAGGAGGCCCGCCGTGTGCTCTCCGACGAGAGCCGGGTGCGAGTCGAGATGCCGACGGCCCCGCGTGAGATCGTCTGGAACGAGATCTGGAAGTGGCTCGAACCGCGTCGCTCAGGCTTCGATCTCACCGTAAGCAGGGTGTATCACGTGGCGGGGCAAGGCGTGAAATGGGCGGCACGGCGGGTGGGCCTCGCCCGTACTGAGGAGGAGCGGCGGGAGGATTTTGCGGCCCTGGAGTTGGCCGCGCTTAAGCGGGCCCTCGGCGACTTCATCGACCGGCTCGACGAGATCTGTCGCACGAACCCGCGGCTTGCGGCGACGCTGGGCGACCGACTCGTTGAGGCTGACCGGAGCTCCTGGTACGCCGACCTCGGGCGGCGGCATGCCGCGCTGCCGATCGTCTCGAACGACTACCGCAGCTTTGCTCGCGACAAGCTCGACGCCTTTGCCCGTGACAACCCCGACATGGTGCGGTGGATCCTCACCGGCCTGAATGTCGGTGCCGTGGCGCGGCCAGCGATCACCGTGGGCCTCGCGATGGCCGGCGCGGCCGCCGTCCCTGCCGCGGCCGCGACTGCCGGGGGGCTCACCACGCTCGTGCATCACGTGGGTGACGTAGTCGTGGGAGGCGCGGCCACGCTCGCCGGTGAGGGAGCACTGGGGCTGACCGTCGCGGGCCTGAAGCCGCTCATTGAGTCGTTGTTTGCCGGTTGGTCGGCCGAGCGAAGCCGCGTGCTCGCGGAGACGCTGCATGATGTCGTCTTTGGCGATCAGCTCGAGGAGATCGATCGGCTGGCGGGAGCCGGCTCACGGCCGGAGGTCGCGCGGGCCCGTCACCTGCTCATGCACTGTGCCCGGGAGTTGCCCCAATGAGTGAAATGCAGTCCGGCGGAGAGGCCGGTGATTCGTCCCCTGCGGCCCCGGACTTCGCCGACTTCGACGACCTCGTGGAGTCGCTGGCGCGGTGGGCCGATTCCGGACCCGACTGGCCACCTGCCCGCCGGGTCCGCGCGGAATGGGCGCAGGTGGCCCCGCGGCTCGACCGCACACGCCGGGAGTTGTCGCGGATGCTCGTGGTCGGCGTCATCGGTGGCACCGGCACCGGCAAGAGCACCCTGGTCAACGCCCTGGCGGGCTGCGAGGTGACCACCGCCAGCGATGTCGCCCGGCCGACGACCACCACTCCGATCGTGGTAGTGGCCACGGATGTCGACTGCTCCTGGCTTCCTATCGACGCGATGCAGGGCCGCGTGGTGAGGAGTGATTCGCCGGCGGTCGCAAATATCGTGCTCGTCGACTGTCCCGACCCTGACACGCAGGCCGACGAACCGCAGGCCGCGCGTGCCCATCCACCACGGCCGAGCGACACCAATCGCAATCGCGACATGCTTGCCACAGTGCTGCCTGCCTGCGACGTGCTCCTGCTTGTCGCGACGGCCCAGAAGTACCGCTCCTGGATCGTCGCCCGCGAGGTGCAGGCCTTTGCGCCGGGCCGGCCGCTGCTCTTCGTGCAGACACACGCCTCTCGGGATCCCGACATCCGCGCGGATTGGCGACGGGAACTCGAGTCGCAGGGGTTTGCCGTGCCACGGATTTTTCGACTTGATGCGCTGGAGGCCGCCCAGCGGGCCTCCGCCGGCCTGGTGCCGGAGCCCGGCTTTCAGGAGTTGCTCACGGCGATCGATGTGGAACTCGTGGGGCGGGCGGCCCGTCGGGTGCGCCGCACCGGCGCGATCGATCTGACGGCCTGGTTCGTCGGGCAGTCACGAGTGCATCTGGAGCCTTGCCGTGATGCCGTGACACAGTTTGCTGCCGGCGTAGGCGCCGAACGGAGGCGACTGGAGGGCATCCTCGCCGCCGCAATCGAAGGCAAGCTTCAGACCAACCGAACGGCCTGGCAGCGTCTGCTTACCGACGAGGTGGTCGACCGGTGGCACGGTGGTCCCTTTGCGATGTTTCTCCATGTCGTGTCGGCCATCGGTTCCTTCTGGACGCGCCTGCGGCCCGGGGGCGGGCTCATCGGCCAGTTGCTGTCAGGTCATGCGCCGGAGTATGTCGCAGGGCACGGCTCATGGCAGGCCGTCGAGGAGCTCGGGCTCGCCGAGGCCGACGTCGAGCAGTCGCGAAGCATCCTCGCGGGCCTGGCCGGGCGGGCCAAAATCTCGGCGCCGTTGGTAGGGCGGGCTCGGCTGGATGACACACAGGCCGGGGAAACCGTGGGCACACTTCTCGAGCGAACGGGCCGTTGGCTGGCCAGCGGCATCGAACGGCTGGTGAGCGATCGCCGGGGGCGGGTCGATGGCCCGTTGCTGCGGTGGACGTTCGAAGGCCTCTTCACGTCGCTCATCGTGATCGTGCTCGGCCGGGCCGGCTGGAACTACTTCTACGGCCACCTCTGGCAAGGCCGCCCCGTCGATGGCTCGGGATTTCTGCAGGAATCGTTCGTGTGGATCATCCTCTGGGGGTTTCTGCTGAGGTGGCTGCTCTTCATGTGGGTGCGGCTTGGTCTTCACCGTGACATCACGGCCCTCGCCGCGCGGCTTCCGGCCGCCCGCCTTGTCGATCCATTGATACACGACTTTGCGACGGCGGCAGACGCGGCACAGGGCTATCTGCAAGCCGGCGATCGTCTGGCGGTTGACGTGCGGTCGCTCACGGTCAGCCTGGATGATCCGGCGAGCGGTCTGGGCCGGATGCGAGCATAAAAAAACTCCGCCCGGGATATTCTCCCGGGCGGAGCTCACTGGCCGAAGTCGGGCAACAGATCTCCGTTCGACCGAACAGCCTTCGCTTACTTGACCGCGACCGTCCGGCTCACCGCCACGACCTTGGACGAGGCCTGGGCCGAAGCCGAGGCGTCCGGAGTCGGGGCAGCAGGAGCCGCTTCGATCATCGCACCACAAGCCGGCTCAGCACCGCAGGCCGGCTCGCAGCAGCCGTTGCCACCGGCACAGGTGGGCTCGCAGCAGCTGTCACCGCAGCACGACCGACGGGACTTCTTCGCCTCATGGATGGCGCGGAGAAGGTCGCGGATCGGGGACTTGCACTTCCGGACACCGCAGCACGAGGCCGCACCGCAGCTCGGCTCGCAGCAGCCGTTGCCAGCGTCGCAGGCGGGCTCGCAGCAGCCGTTGCCAGCGTCGCAAGCCGGATCGGCACAGCCGTTGCCAGCACCGCAGGCGGGCTCGCAGCAGCCGTTGCCACCGGCACAGTCAGGCTCACCGCAGCAGCTGTCGCAGCAGCCACGATGCTTCGCACGGCACTTCTCGAACAGGCCCTTCAGCCCGCCGAAGAGATCGTGCTTCTTGCCACAGCGGCTGCCGCAGCAAGACGTATCGCAGCAGCTGTCAGCGGCACCACAGGCGGGCTCGCAGCAGCCATTCCCAGCACCGGCCCCGCAGGCGGGCTCGCAGCATCCGTTGCCAGCACCGGCATCGCAGCCGGGCTCGCAACATCCAGCACCGGCATCGCAGCCGGGCTCACAACACGAATCCGAGCAGCCGTGATGGCCGAGCATCCGATTCAGGAGCTCGAAACCATAGGACTGACTACAAACGGTGACACCGAGAACCAGCGCACCGAGGAACATCATACGCTTCATCGAGCCACATCTCCTTTGGTTGCGGATCACTTGAGAATCGATCGTCCCGTTCGCGAGGCGTGTCATCCCGAGGTCGTGATCCACGAACTGTTCCACGGCAGTCCTGTCGAGCCAATCCGTGACTCGATCGATCGCAGGTTGCTGCCGCCCCCTGGTTGCCCGACGGGCACAGTGATGCCCCGGGGGACATGTGGGCTATCGGCGAACTGGTGAAAGCGGCTTGAGCACGCTCCAAGTATTTTTCATCACACGACTTGTGGTGACGTGTGGGCAAAGATTGCCGTGCGTTCCATGCTGGTAAGCGGTGCGGCGCGAAGCGTCACAACCGTCACAGCTTCATGCGGATCTCCTGCATAGACGGTTCATTTTTCCACTCCGTGATGAACCGTGGTAAACCCTGCCGGTTGTGCGGGGCCATGCGGCAATGCTTGACACG
>CAMCYH010000010.1 GCA_945883745.1 Candidatus Kuenenia stuttgartensis | reverse complement strand
GCGCTGTACGAGGCCTCGGGACGACTGTGGAGCGAGGTGACTGGCATGAGGCGTTGGGGCTTGTTTGCGACGATCTTGCTGGCAGGCTGCCTGCCAGAGGCGATCGTTGACCCGTCAACATGCAAGGTTGATCCCTCTCTCGAAGGCATTTGGCTGGCAAAGGGGCATCTCCTCGAGCAGTGCATGCATGGCGACGTCGAGTACGGACCTGGCAGCCAGCAGTCGATCTTTCTTGTCAAGGCCTTCGATGAGCACTGCTATCTCATCACCATGCTCGACTACTATCTGGCACAAGACGGCCGGCTCGGAATCTTTGGCCCATGGCAAGCCGGACCGCTCTCCCAGTGGCGGGCTTGGCTCGCGCCGATCGGTGAGCGACAGTATCTCATCTGCAATGAGATCGAGCCTGTGGTACCGGAAGATCCGGACGTGGTGACGTCACCAGGAAACTCCTTTCCGACGTTCGAAATCAACCGCGTCGGAACCAACACGGTGACGCTCAAGCCGGTGTGGTTTGTCGACGTTCTCAAGCGTCTCGGAGAGGCGATGTCGACCGAGGAACATGCCCGGCGGCTCACGGAATTTCCCGCGAACGAACTTGTCGCCCGAATCAAGGCCGACCCGGATGCCGCCGCACCGGATGACCCCGGCCCGCTGACGGTTCGGCGGATGGAGGCCTCCACCGAACCCCACGTGCAGCGGGTGCTCGAGGCATTTCACATCGTCGATCCAATCCGCCGTCCAGCCCGGTTCAATCCGCCGCAGGATGCCAAAGGGACATGACGGACCGCGGCCGCGGGCACGCGGCTCACGGCCGCTCGTCGGCTCGCAAGGGTTTGAGGCAGTGCGATAGGCCGGGCGATCCCATTTATTGTTTCCGCCGCCGCGTGATCCGGCGGTTCCGAATCGCTCATCCGCCCGGCAAACGTTGCGGAAAGTGCGATTGACGGGGCCATCGTTCGGAACGCATTTTCGGGGCCATCACCCCACCCTTGCGTCTGGCGTTTCATGCGGTAACTTGCGAGGATCCTTACGAATGAAGCGAACTACCGGTCGTTTCGCGGGGCCGGGTTGAATGCCGCGAGCCTTCAACCGAAAACAACTCCGATGGCGGTTGTCACACTTTTTTTCTGCGGCACGAGTTCGTCGCACATGGACGCTGGGGGCAGCGCTAAGGGGTATGAGAATGGCGAACTCATCAGCCGCCTCGGCCTTCGCTGCAGCGGGGAGGCGGGAGTCACGAAGTTCACCATCGACGGCCCGGGAAGCGGCAATCTGCAGGAGGATTGGAAGATCCGGGGAAAAACGTACCACAGCACGGTGAGCGGCATCGTTTCAGGGACGGGGTGGGACGAGAACGTCATGTTCGCCATCGACGTGCTGCTCGGCCGTGTGAATCGCGAACTTATTTCACCTCCGCAAAGCGCGCGTTGGGTTGCCGATCGGGAGTCGAATGCGTGTTCTGGGTGTCAAAAAAATTTGAGCGGCATCATTCGCAGTGGTAAGCACCACTGCCGCCTTTGTGGTCGCATATTTTGCGACGGGTGTACGCAATACAAACTGAGCATCAAAGACCCCGTCAGCAAAGACGGTCGCCAGCGAGGTGAACACCATGGTCAACGCGTGTGTAAGACATGCTACGATGACAAGTTTCGCGCATACCACTTCGAACAAGACAAAGTGCGGGCGGCCGGCATCACTCGGATCAACTGCATCGGATGGAGTCGGGGAGGCGTCACGACTCACATGTTCGCCAACGCCTGCGATGATGAGCCGCTCCTGAAGGGAAAGGAACTCCGCCTCATCGCCGTCGACCCAGTTCCCGGCGGCTCTGAAATGTCGACGCACCGAGTCACGATCAAAAATCCGGCTCTCAAGGAGTATGTCGCGTTTTTTGCGCGTGACGAAAGAACTCGGAACTTTTCTCCGACGCTTCCGCGCATCGACGTGGGCACATGCCCGTTGAAGATCTATTTCTTCCCTGGCAATCACAGTTCCCTGGTGGGATACTCGGCTGGCGACAGCATCCTCTATGACTCGTCCGTGCTCGTGAGGCATATCGCGGAGACACATCTCCAAGACTGGGGAACAAAATTCGGGAAAACCATCCAGTTGTCGGATGACGAAATCCTTCGATATTACGATCAATTGATTACGCACCGCCCCCACTTCAAAAACCTCCAGTCGAAGAGCATCCTCGGGGGCGGAACAAGGCTCGGTCCGACGCAGGGCGGGGGACGCACCATGATGGTGCCGGGCACCGGCAGCCCTGGCGACCGAAATGCCGAGTGGATCAAGCTTCAGGAACTCGATTTGGATGCCAAAAATGAGTGCTTTGTCAATTGGCATCACATGGATGTGGCGCGCAAGCGGTTCCCGAACTGTATTGCCTTCATCAATGGTACCAAGCTGAATCCATCACTCGTGCGGCGGGAGATCGTGGATTTAAAGATACATAAACTGTGCCCCAATCTTGCCGCTAAGCTGCAATCGAAACTTGAGGCGGCTGAGGCGGCAAATCGCACACAAAATAGGTTCGCAGTTCGTTGATGATGAACTCCGCGTTGTTGGTGTGAGATCTGGGTCTACGGCGTCGGCCACCACGATCCGCGCCTTTCTGTCACCCAAGGTCGAGCGGCCGGGTGTGCAATCTCAGCCCAGCACCGAGGAAGTCACGGCACCGCTAGCACGGGGTGTTTACGTTTAATCTCTTTTTCAACTTCTTCGATGAGTTGCCTTACTCTGGCAACCTTGTGTGATGCCAGGTTGTCCATGACGACGATGTCGCGCTGCCGCAGTGTGGGAACAAGTTCTCTTTCAACGAAGGCCAGGATGGCTACGCCCGCGTGAAGTCAGCCTCTCGCGCACCTGGGCGAACCACTCAAACCGCCGCCAATGTCGCCCGCCCGCGGGCCACCCGCCGACTGGGCCGACTTTGCGAAGGTCCACCACGACCGGGACATCTTTCACGCGTCGCCAGACGAGTTGCCCACAATCGAACGCCACATCGTCTGACGCCAGGTCACGACAAAGCCGCGAAACCGCCGGACTCGGAGAGACTCTGCGCCGGTCGCAGAAAAACGCCGCGACAGGGGGGGCAGGCAAGCGTTCCAGGAACCGCCTTCTGGACCCCGTGAGCCGCTCGTCAGCTCGTCAAGGCCCGGGAAGTCGAATAGCATACCGAGCGTGGAATACTGCTTATCTCGGCCGCACGTTTTCGCAGCGTGCCCGCATCCCCGTCAGGAGGATTGCCAACCATGTACTTTCTGGGCTCCGTTTCCGAGCATGCCCCACGTCGGCAGCGACAGCGAGTCGCATCGCTGCTCTTGTTCACGCTGGCGTGGGCTGCCCTCGGCTCCGCACGAGGGCAGGATTTCGGCGACCACACTTCGGCCACCTTGGCCGGCAAGGCCTGGCAGGCTCTCGGTGAGGGAAAGCATGACCTCGTGGCCGCCTACACAGATAAATGCCGCGAACTCTACAAGGGTGAGGCCGCCAAGCAGCAGGCTTCGCTCACCGGCTTCGCACCGGCCGACCAGGCGCATTCGTACTGGGCTCTCAACGATGTTGGTACGTGCCTCTTCATCGCGGGCGAGTCACTCGCCCAGCAGGGAAAGTCGAAGGAGGCGGCGTCTGCCTTTAAGAAACTCGTTGACGACTTCGGCTATTGCCAGTGCTGGGATACGAAGGGCTGGTTCTGGAAGCCAGCCGAAACGGCAGCAGGAAAGCTCAAGCAATTCGAATTCGATGCGAAACTCGATTAACCGGCCGATCGACGGGATGGCGGTCCATCTGGCTATAGCCCTTGCGTGCAGTGGGGCGATCCAACCCGTGCTGGCTGATTCGCCGCGCGGTTCCACGGTCCGAGTCGAGGGCAACCCGGAAACCGGCTTTCAGCTTCTGCGAAACGGTAAGCCATTTGTCATCCATGGGGTCGGCGGCACAGCGCATATCGCACTGCTCGCCGCCTGCGGAGGGAACTGTATCCGCACCTGGGATATCGCTTCGGCAGAGCGGGTAACGGAAGGCAAGTCGCTATTGGACGAGGCCCATGAGCATGGCGTGGCCGTCACGGTGGGGCTGTGGCTCGGACACGAACGACACGGCTTTCGGTACAACGATTCGGCGCAGGTCGATCGCCAGCGAAAGGATATCGAGCAGTCGGTGCGACGGCTCCGAAATCATCCCGCGGTTCTCATGTGGGGGCTCGGCAACGAAATGGAAGGGCCCACGGGGGCCGGCGACAGTGCCGCGGTGTGGCGTGAGGTCAATCACCTTAAGGGCCTGATCAAAAATCTCGATCCGAATCATCCGGTGATGACCGTGGTGGCAAACGTCAATCCCGTGAAAGTTGCCGCCATCCAGAAGTATGCCCCCGATGTCGACATTCTCGGTATCAACGCCTACGCGGGAGCCGCCGGCATCGGAACTGCCCTGCGGCAGCACGGATGGCAGAAGCCGTATTGCGTCACCGAATACGGGTTGCCCGGCCCCTGGGAAGTGCCGCACACAAATTGGAAAGCCCCAATCGAACCATCAAGCCGGGAGAAGGCAGCGATGTATAACGCCGCCACATCGGCCATCCTTGCTGACACTGCCTCCCGAAGGCCACAGGCGCATCCGCCAGGGTGCCTGGGGAGTTTCGCATTTCTATGGGGCCACAAACAGGAGGCGACGGCGACCTGGTTTGGCATGCTCCTGCCATCTGGCGAGAAGACGCTTGTAGTCGATGCCGTGGCAGAGGCCTGGACGGGCAACTGGCCCGCCAACCGGGCCCCGGTGTTGAAAAGGAGCGATGTCCCCTTGGCTGGTCAGCGGCGACGGGGAGGTGAGACCGTGGCTGTGGCGGTGACTTACAAAGACCCGGAGGGCGACACGCTCTCCTACGAGTGGGACGTCGTCAAAGAGAGCACCGATCGCAAAGAAGGAGGTGACGCCGAGGCGCGGCCCGACTCCGTGCCGGGCTGCGTCACACCGACGGACGACCCTGGCAGCGTCACGGTGACTCTTCCTACCGAACCGGGGGCCTACCGTCTCTTCGTCACCGTCCGCGATGGCAAGGGATCCGGCTGCAGCGATAACTGGCCGTTTTTCGTGAGCCCTTAAGACACCCGCCACTCGCGTGGCGGCCGTCCGGAAAATCCGCCCTGGACCCGCGACAACCACGCCTTTCCAAGCGATCGAACAACTGGAGAAAGCCTTCATGGCCTTTGTCCGCGGTCAACTAGCGGACAGTTCTCCCGACACGGGAGCGTGCAACTCCTGCCGAACCAGTCGACTCCCCCTTCAGCAGCCGGGCTCGCCGTGGCTCCAGCCGTAGCGGTCCGCTCCATGGCGTTCGAGGTTTCGCGAACCAGTCGAGACAGCGGGCGATGAGATCGGTAACCTCCGGCATCTCGAGACCCGTCAGGGACGGGCAGAAATACCAGCCTGTTGGCTCGTTATTCATGGTCGCAATCGAGATGTCCGCGCCCACGACGAGTCCGGCATCGCAGCAGGCGCGGATGGCACCAAGGGCGGCCGGTTGCGTCGTGCACAGCATCACCTCAGGCCGCCCATCACGATCGAGCAGGCTTCGCATGAGGCGGTAACCGCCTCCCAGTGGATCGCCGTAGGCAGGGGCCGGGGCGTCCCAGAGCGTGCCGCTGATCCCGGCTGTTCGACAAAATGTTCTCCACAGTTCGATCCGCCTGAGGATCTCGTGGTTGTGCCCCTGCGAGTTGAGGCAGTCGATGCGCGTCCTACCTGCACTGGCGAGAAGCCGCAGCAACTTCTCAATGTGCCGATCGGGAAACAATTCGATGCACGGTAACCCTGCCTCCGTCAGGTCGGTATCGAAAAACACCACCTGCCGCTCTGGCACGGCAAAGTCGCGGAGGAGCCGTGATGGGATTGGCTCCGTGTTAGGAATCACGATCAAGCCGGAGTTGCCGTCGAGCGCCTCACGGACGACGGGGTCATACCAGTGAACATATTCGACTGCCCGAAACAGGCCTCCTCGCTCACTCACGCATTTCGCGATCATCGAGCGGCATGCCAGCAGGTGGGGCGAGGGGAAAGCCGGCACAAGGAGGACGACCGCCGTCGGCTGTTCTTCGACCTGCGTCCCCGCCCGCGTGCGGACGATCAGGCAGCCGTTCTCGTCACGATCGAGCACTTCCTTTTGGATGAGATGAGTGACGGCCTTCCTCGCGGTCATGTAACTGACGCCGAGCTCCTCCGCGAGCCGCCGCTCCCCCGGCAAGGCCTTGAGCAGGTAGTCACCGGCCGCAATGCGCCGCTCTAAGACCGCCATGATGTCGGTGAAGACCGCTTTTCGAGTCATGGCTTACGGAAATCGGGCTGAAAACGGGTTTTTTCGGAGAATCCTCGGACAGCGAGGCATTGTCGCGAGATCTGCTGGTTGCCGCCAGCACTCCAACTCTTTTACCGTCTCCGCATTATCGATAATATATTGCATTGGTGCTATAGAAACTATTCTTCAGGGGTGGTCAATGCGTTCAAACCTTTGGGCTGGCATGGTGTTCATGGCGGGGCTTTTCGGGAGTTCGACCGTGACGCCCGTGGTCGCTGCAGAGGATTTCGCGACTGCGATCAAGGCCGGCGAAAAACTGCAGGCCGACAAGAAGCCGGCCGAGTCGATCAAGGCATTCGAGGAAGCCGCCGCTGTGGCCGCGAATGACACGGAGTACGGGATTGCCATGGCCAAGAAGGCGCGGGTGCAGGCCTTTGACCTGAACGATTACACATCGGCCCGCGTGCTCGTGGATGAGATGCTGGCGATCGAGGATCTCCACGCCGTTCCGAAGGTAATGGCCTTCGAGGTGCTCGCCCGCTGTCAGTGGAAGGGCGACAGCGATCCGGCAGCCGCCGCAAAGACGCTCGACCAAGCGACTCACCTCGGAGGAGTCGACTGGGCGATGCCCGGCGTACTCCTCATGCTCGGAGACTGCCGCCGCGACGCTGGAGATGGAGGAGCATCCCTGGAAGCCTACGAGAAGGTTCTTGAGCTTCCCGGCTTGTCGAAGGGCCTGGAAGCGGTCACCTGGCTGAACATCGGCATCACGCAGCAATACGCTCTGCGCGACAACGACGCCGCGGAAAAAGCGTACGCGAAGGCGCTGACCGCGAACGGGAAACTCTCAAACGAGGTTGCCAACCATCGGAAAAACATGGCCGGTGAGTAACGGAGGCCCGTGTCGCCAGCCACCGGTCACTTCGGATCGTTTCGCTCAGACAGATACTTACGAAGTCGCTCGTGGCCGGCGGTCACCATACCGGCGTGGTCGGTCCCTTTCATTTCGATGAGTTCCACATCAGTGTGCCCTGCGACCTTGAGCATCCGCCAAAAATAGGCGTTTTCCTCGTATCTTCCCAGCATCTCCTGTGCCCGGTCGCCGGTGATGAGCAGGAAGGGCGGAGCGTCCTTGCGAACGTGGTAGAGCGGCGCGTACTCGTCGATGATTGGCCGGGTGACAGGAATCCCCCGCTCGCCACGAATCGTGAAGTGGGTGATCACTTGGCCGCTGTAAGGGATCACGCCGGCGAGCGTGCGAAAGTCAAGCCCTTCGGCAGCCAGCCACCGTTCGTCGATGCCCACCATGCTGGCGAGATAGCCTCCGGCCGAATGACCACTGACATACACCTTGGCAGGGTCTCCACCATAGTCTGATATGGAACGCAGGACCCAGGCGACGGCTGCGGCCGCATCTGCGATGCAGTCGTGGCCCCGGACGGCGGGGCTGAGTCGATAGCCAACACCGGCCACCGCAAACGGCTGTTGCATGAGTGGCTGTGGAATTTCCTTCACGCCTTGCGTGAGCCCACCGCCATGAAACCAGACCACCGTTGCAAACCCGGCCGCATCGTCATCGCTGGGATAATGGAGGTCGAGCGTGCATGCGGTCGCGTCGCCGGCAGCCGGCTGATCGGGGGCACGAGACTCTGACCGGTACTGAATGTTATGGGCTGTTTTGAAGATCAGCGGGCTTGCCGTCTCCTGTCCTGACGCCCTCGAAGCCAAAAAAACGACCACAAGGCATGGAAGACTGATGACAACTGGTCGAAATCTCATGGTTTCTTCCCGGAAATTACCCTTGTGAAGAGGTCTGTAACAGCTGGTTTGACCACTTTGCCAAGCGGGTTTCGCGGTAGCGCGTCACAGACGAGAAGCCGTCGCGGAATGCGATAGTGCGAAAGACGATCGCGGCACCAGTGCCGCAGTCCGTCGAGCGTGAGCTGATTCTCCTGCCCGGTCGCCTCGTTTCCCTGGTGCCGCACGACCGCTGCTGCCACCGCTTCACCCCAGGCCTCATCAGGCACTCCCACAACCGCGCATTCGGCGATGGCCGGATGCTCGAGGAGCACTGCCTCGATTTCCAGCGCCGAGAGCTTGTAGCCACCGCTCTTGATGATGTCGGTACTTGTACGGCCAAGAATGCGATACGAACCCCGCTCAATGACCGCCATGTCTCCCGTCCGAAACCAGTCGCCCCGAAAGGCCTCGGCCGTTGCCTCCGGCCGGTTCCAGTACTCGCGGAATACCGTGGGGCCCCGCACCTCGATTTCCCCGGCGGTATTCTCTTCGCCAATAGGCTCACCTGCTTCATTCACGAGCCGCACCTCGACGCCCGGCAAGGGCACGCCGACCGCACCGGGCCGCCGCTCACCGACGTAGGGGTTGGAGAGTGCCATACCGATTTCAGTCATCCCGTATCGCTCGAGAAGTCGCTGGCCAGTCAATTCAGCCCAGCGGTCATGCATCGACGCGGGAAGCGCAGCCGACCCCGACACCATCAGTCGCAGTCGCGCGAAGCAGGCCGCCACCATCTCGCGCTCGGGAGGCCCGAGCGACTCAAGGTGGGTGATGAGCCGATGGTAGATGGTGGGTACGGCCATGAAGACCGTGTACCGACTGGCCTGAACCGCATCGATCACGGGACGTATGTCAAACCTGGGGAGGGCGTCGATCCGCCCTCCCGCCCAGAGGCAACACGACACCACATTGATCAGGCCATGAATGTGGTGAAGCGGCAAAAAGAGAGGGACAGAATCGTTCTCCGACCATTGCCAGGCCGCCACCAGCGACTCGATCTGTGCCTGAATCGTGCGATGCGTCGTCACGACGCCTTTGGGGCGACTCGTCGTACCACTGGTGAACAGGATCATCGCCCGCCGATCGGGTGACACGGCCGGCCATGCGGTGTCGGCTTCCGGTGCCCCGCTTGCATCGATCGCCAGCGTCGGCACACTCCGTTGTCGGCATGCTTCGATGATCGGCGGCGGTGTCTCTGCGGAAATCACGACAACCGCTGCGGCTGTGTCCTCGAGCAAGGCTGACGTCTCCCGCGTCGTCGCCGCCATGCTCAACGGTACAGCCACGCCACCAGCCTGCCAGACACCCCACAGCCCGCTGACGAGATCCACCGCAGCCGGTGTGCCCAAGCCAATGCGGGCCTCGCCGAGATCACTCTGATCGGCAAGCAGGTGAGTTCCCAGCCCGTGGGCCTTCCGCACCAAGTCACGATACGTGGTAACACCGCGGTCTGTCGCGATCGCGGGCCGGTCGGCATGCTCGACAGCGCGGACAATGACTGGAAGCGGTTTGAATGTCATCTTCATTGGTGTGCGAGCAGCGCACGAAGCACCGCGATGATGAGCGACGGCCCGAGCAAACAGCCCAGCCCAGTGTAAAACGCTGACGTAAGAGCGCCGTAGGGGACGAGCTTGGCATCCGTGGCCGCGAGGCCTGCCACCACGCCACTCGTGGTTCCCATCAGCCCGCCAAACACGATCGCAGCCGCCGGCCGATTGAGACCGATCAACCGCGCCACCGTCGGCGTGAGAAGCATGACGAGGATCGACTTCACAAGCCCCGTCGCGACCGCCAAGGCAATTACCTCGCTGCCGGCCCCAAGAGCGGCTCCGGTCACCGGCCCCACGATGTAGGTGGCCGCTCCGCCGCCAATGGTGGCCAGATCGATCGGATCGCGATACCCACAGCCATACGCGACCATGCCGCCCAGCGCGAAGGCCCCGCAGACGCCACAGAGAAGTGCCAGCATCCCGCGGGGGCCAGCGACGATCAGTTCCTCGAATCGCGAGGAGGAGGCGGTAGCTACGATCGCAAAGTCGCGAAGCGTCGCGCCGCCGAGGATGGCCAGACCGCCGAAGCCGGCGACATCGGCCATTCCTCGAGAGCCACTGGTCACCAAACCGGCTCCCAAGGCCGCCATGAGCCCCAGTGCGATCGCGATTGCGGACGCATGCAATCGTCCTCCAGTCCACCGGTGGGACACGAAGCCGGCGAACGCCATGACAGCCCCGAGGAACAGGAGCCCGGTAACGATGGACTCCTTGCCGAGAGTTGCTGCCAGTCCATCGATCAGGTGCGCCATGTCATTCACCCATCGATCCGACGGACTCTGTCGGTCGGCCGGCGAGTAGCGGCACAGCGGCGAACGCCACGAACACGGCCACTCCTCCAGCGAGCACGGCGACCCACCCTCCCCGAAGGGCGGCCACGACGTTCTGCGTGGCTGCCATCGCGACCACGATGGGGATGTACATCCCTGCCCAGTACCCAAGGCCGGCGCGAAACGCAGCCGAGTCGAGGCCACATCTGCGGACGACAGCCGTTCCGAGCATCAACGCCACCATCGCGAATCCGACCCCGCCGACGTCGCCATCGATGCCAAGCGCTCTCGCGAGAGACTCGCCCAGACATCGTCCGCAGAGGAGGCAGGCCGCCAGGAGCACCGTGCCCAGCATCATCGGGCTCGCTCCTTGCGTCCATTCCCAAGTTCAGCACGCACGCTCCCAACGGCCCCATTCGCCAGCTCCATGACCAGCGTATCGAGAATGGCCGCGCGATCGGTTCCAACGGCCTCGCGGCGAGCCTCGAGCAGACGCCCGGGCAAGGCAAGGTCGTCTTTTGTAAAGCGAAAAGACGGCTGAAGATGCTGCTTCCTGGCCTGCTGGATCACCTCGAGGTCGCGGGCCCCAAACTCGACACTTGGTTCGATCACCGTACCTTCGCCCCAGTCATTCCACGTGGCGATCTGAATAATGGCTGCTGGTGACTTGAGCGCCGCAGAGAGTGTCTTGCGAAAGGTCGCCCCGTTGTTGTCAGGAATGCTTCCGTAGCTGGGATGTAACTTGGCCTGTTCGTAGATGTCGTCGAAACGCGGAAACGCCACCGGGATTGCGACGGCCATGCCCTTGGACAGACGGTAGAACTCCTCAGTTGCACCAAGGCCCCGCGACGGCACTGGCCAGTCAAAGGCGCCTACCGCAGCCGTCCGCTGTTGCCCCTGGCTCACGTAGGCCACGGGCGTCTTGACGGCCCGCAAAGCTTCGCTCCATTCGCTGTCATTGAGGTTGTCGGTGCCGAAGGAGAGCAGGAGCGGCTTTCCCGCGATGGTCACGTAATGCCCGAGCCGGAACCAGTTTTCCGCAAGCCACGAGATATCCTTCGCTGCCTGGGCAGCACGACCGTCGGCCGGTATTCGCCCCCCTTTGACCAGCTCAGGAATCGTGCGGTCTTCGTAGCAGATCGCCACGTGCAAGCCCAGCTCTTCCGCTCGATGGATGAGCCGTGACGTGTTGCGATGCAGTTTCGCGTAGTCATTGAATCGCTCACGTCCATACCAGTCGACGATAACCCCATCGATACCTGCGAGTTTCATGAGGAGTAGGTGGTAATCAATGACCAGGGGGTCCGCCGAGTCATAGGGTCCAATTTCGGGATACAGCTTCGAGGCGATCGATCGACGACCATTGTCGACCGTATCCGGCTGGAAGTGATTCATTGTCCAATGCCAGCCCCACGCCGTACTCGTCGGCTGCGCCTCATACCACGGCATGAAGTGGACGAGGAGCAGTCGCTCTGCACTGGTATCTCCCGCTGCCGCCCCGCCACCGGCAACGAGCACCGCCGCTCCAACCAGCAGCAACATGCACGAGCCACGAAAGCCGCGCGGAAACACCACCTGCCTGCGCATCGCATTCTTCCTTGTTGAGCGACATCGATCGACGGCCCGCTCACTCAATGATCACGGAGACGATCCCTCAAATACCAGCACTGTCCAATACTCGAGCCTCGGCAGCACGAAGGTGATTGAGCCGTCCGTCGCCGTCTCGAATGGCAAGGAGAGAGGCCTCCCTAGGCCGTCGTCGGGCGTAAATGCGGCGACACTCTTCACAGTGAGCGTGGGACGATAGCGGAGCGAAACATGTTGCTGAGTGATCGGGGGATCACTGGCATTCCGCCATTCTGCATCGACGCCATTCAGGTTGATGAGGCTCACAGCGTCGTGGTGACCGGCAACGCTCTTGGCAACGGTCCAGATCGATTCCGACTGGGCGTTCTTGTTGAGTTTATGACTGGGCGAACTGATGTCGGCCTCAGGAGTGCGGTCCACAACCTGACCATAGGGGGCAAAGGACAGGGCATTTTGACACCGCACAAGCACGTCATAGTACGACGGCATTGACTCTCTCAGGCTCGGCCGAATGCGAAGGTTCCGGTTTGGAAAATATTCATTGGTGAGCATCTCGTCGCCTTCGCCCATCTCGAGGTGGTAGCCACCGTTTGCGAAAATGGCTGCATCGAGCAGACGAGCCGCCGCATCCGAAATCCAGCCTTCCGCAGGAGGTTCGCGCTTCTGGACATACGCAGCGAGGACAACCGCGCGGTCAGGAGACGAAGAAGCTTTCTTCGCATCGAGGATCGTGTCCCGCAAAGCCTGGTACGTTTCCCTTCCCCAGACCTCGGTGTAATAAATATCCGCCTCCGAGTTGGCAAGCTCCCGACAAAGGTGGCCCGCGACGTCATTGACCGCGAGCTGGCGCTCGGGATTTCGTGTCCTCGTGGCCGCCACAAAGGCAGGCAGCGCCGCCTTTTCATCGATCGCGATATCGCCACCCCGCGGATACCGCTTCCTGGGCCCAAGGTAATCAAGATGCAGGCCATCGAAGCCGAGGAGCTTGGTGCTCGTGTCGAGTCGATCGAGGAGATGATCTCGCCAGGCCTGATTCGACATATCCATCACGTGGAGAATGGGCTGCTCGGCGTTTTCTGGATGGGCAGAGACGGTCGCCGCAGCGGTCTGGTTTGGCTTACGATAGGCGGCCCACTCAGGCCGCCGCGGTCCCTGACCATCAGGCCGAGCCGCAGCGCCATACACAAGTGCGTAGGCCATCGCGTGCATGCCATGCGCGCGAACCGAGCCAATTCTCTGCATGAGAACACGCGAATCGATCTCACGGCCGGCCCAATCCCGCCAACGATCGTCGCCGCCATCGAATCCTCTTGGCACTGGCTCGTCATGCGCCTCCATCCAGTCGTAAAACTGAATCGCTGACAGATGAAGCCGGGTCATTAAGGCCGTGCGTGTTATGATTTCATTTTGAGTTAGGCGGGCATCGTAGTCGGTCACGAACCCGTAACGGGGAAACCGACGCCATGATGACGAGGCATCCAGCGCCGTTGACGCCTTCGCGGCCACGGCATCGCCCGCAACAAGATCAGCATCGATTCCGTAGCCCACAAAATCATCGGCCGGAATCATCCAGTCGATGGTTATGGTTTTCGATTGCTTTGCGGCCACATGCACCGCCTGATCAACGCGGTGGCACTCGACGCCCAGCCGTCGCCACGTGACCACGAATTGGCCGTCAAAATCCTGATTGCCACGGTTGATCACGCTGGCCGTGATCACCGCCACACCGCCCGGCTCATGGCGACCGCGATCGGTCGCCAGGGAAGCGATCGCCATGTCGGACTGACCATATGCGACGAGTGAACTCCACGCGACGACGGCAAGCACAACGCCGCTCACAACTCTGCCACGAGATCGCTCAGTCGCTGAGGCCATTGGCACCACTTCTCGGCTTTGAGAATACGATACGGAAAGAGATGGGGGGCAGCCAATGAGGGCCGCCCCCCTCGTAATCAGATGCAGCCAACAAGTCCGCAGAACCGATCGCCCGTCATAGCGAGAAACTAAAAGTCACTGTTGATTGTCTCACCGCCAGCCTTCGTGCAAAGCGACAAATACAAATGACCATCGATGGTGTAGGTGAGAAAGCGTGTGGAGCCGTCAGCCATCAGCACCCCAAACAACTTACCTGTGTGCTCCGATCCCGCACCGCTATACGTCCTTGAAGGAAGGTCAGCTCCTGTGCCGGCCGGGGGGTCAACAGTGGCCATATTGCCGAGGTCTGGGGTCTTCGGGTCGTAAACACCACCCGACAAAGCCGAGCTGGCGATGGCAACAGTCCACGTTTTTGCACCTTCAAAAAACAGCGGCGCATAAATGGTCTCGTTGAGCATGATGGTCTTGCTCGTTCCATCTCGAAACGAGCTGAACCCATTCCGCTTGGTGAAAGCGAGCGCCCCTGAAGTCGACGATGAATCACCGTAGCCAGTTGTCGGATCGGCAAAACCAATGTTTGTCCGGTACGTCGTGCGGCCTTTCATGCTTTGCATAAAAGGCAACTCGGCAGCCGCAATACGGGTGTCTGAACCAGTCCACGATGGGCATTTTGCCCAAGAGATGACCTGTGTGTCGCGGATGCTGTCTCGCACCGTTGGCCAATTGGCATCGGGCGAACTGGACCACAAGCCCTGCTTGAGAGGGAACCGATTGAAAAGGTTGGTTTCTTCGGCAAACGGGAGAATTTGGACAAACCAACTGTAAAACTGATTGTTGGCGATGTCTTGCGGGTTTGTCACACCACTGGCTCCGGAGCCTGTCCATCCGTTCGCCCCCAAACCGTTGTTCCAGTACGAAGCGTACGGAAAGACGTTGTCTCCACTTTTCGCATTGCCATCAGCGTAGCCATGCAACGCCAACCCCTGCTGCTTGAGATTGTTGCCGCAGGAGCTTCTCCGGGCTGCCTCGCGGGCCGCCTGGACGGCTGGCAAGAGGAGCCCGATCAGCACGCCAATGATGGCGATCACCACCAACAACTCCACGAGGGTGAAGCCGTTCATTTTTTTGGAATAACGCAACATGTTGAATTCCTTCGAATCCCCCTGAAAAAGATCTGAATGGAACGAAAAGCGATCGAAAGATGATCGATCGGCACGGGAACCCCGCAGGCTAAGTGTAGCGGCCGTGCTATATTCCGTGCAAGAAAAAAATCGCCACCTTGCTAAAACCAAGCGATCGGCGGAGTCGCGCCTGCGACCGGGTCAAAATTGAGGCTTTCTCGTGCCCGAATTGCAACAGCCGGAAATTTTGGAAAACAGACTTGCGCTCACCGCAAACCCTCCCGGAGCGGCATCTCTCCCTGTTTACATGCACTACATGCCATGGTTTGAAACGCCGGAAACCTCTGCCAACGGGGAGTGGGGATGGCACTGGACCATGAACACCCGCAACCCGGATGTCATCGACGCGTCGGGGCGACGAGACATTGCAGCCCACCAGTACCCGCTCATCGGCCCCTACGCCTCCAATGACCCCGACGTCATCGAATACCACCTTCACCTGATGAAACTCTCCGGCGTGGATGGGGTGCTCATCAATTGGTACGGGGTCGCCGGGACCAATGGCGACATCGATATGCTGCTGCGAAATTCCAAAGCGCTCATCGACCGCCTTGAGGCATTCGACATGGAGTTCGCCGTGGTCCTGGAAGACCGCTTCGCAGCAGGGGCTCACGACACAATGCAAAACATGGCCTATCTCCGTGACCAGTACCTCACGCACCCGGCCTACATCCGCGACGACTCGACGGACCGTCCGCTCGTACTGATCTTTGGACCGATCACGGTGACCGACTCTGGTGTATGGGCGAAGATCGCCGAGGAAGCAGGTGAGCCAATTGACCTCCTGAGCCTGTGGTACAACGATCGTGCTGGCGGGGCCGCGACGGGGCAGTACGCCTGGGTGTATCAAGACCAGGGAACCACCAATCACCTGTCACACCTGGAAAACTTCTACACACTGAAGGCGCCGTCATTGAACGTAGTCGGCGGCATCGCCTATCCGGGCTTCGATGATTTCTATGCCGAGGGTGGGGCTGGCGCGGGCTATTTCGAGATCCCCGCACAAGGCGGCCAAACGCTCACAGCCACACTCGCTCTCGCTGCGGAACACCAGACAGAAATTGATTTTCTTCAACTGGTCACGTGGAACGATTTTGGTGAGGGCACGATGTTCGAACCCACGGCAGAGCACGGGTTTGACGCCCTGACGCACATCCAACTCTTTCGGAACGCCCCATTCAGCGTCGATGACCTGGAAGTCGCGCATGCGCTGTATCAGGCCCGGAAAGAGCACGCCACCTCTCCGGCAGCCTCCGCGCAGCTCGATAGCGTGGCCGCGGCGATCAGGGCCGGCGACATGGAGATCGAGGAGGGCGCCCTCGGCGATCAACAGCGCGCATTCCTGAGCAGCTTCCATGCCTCGGTGCCCCACCACATTGCCTTCACTCGCGACAGCCACGGCCTCGTGCGGGCCCTTCGATTTCGGACCCCCGGTCCGGCCGCACCTGCCCAGACCCCAGGCGTGGCTGTTCTTCCCCGATCTGCCCGTGGGCCTGCCTTCGCGCCAGCCCCACCAGCCGAACCGACTTCCGCAACGTTGTCGACATCCTTGTTTTGGCTCTATGGACTTTGGCTTGCTGATCAGGACTCGAAGAACGGCGGAGGAATTTCCGTCGTAACGAGTGAGCAACCGATTGCGTGAGCACAAACGTACGCCGCGCGTAAAGCTCACCCGGCAAACGGACTGACCTGGTCGGCCGCGTCGCCGAACCCGATGCCGATGGCCCGGGCCGCCTGTACCGCCGACCCCTGCGGATCAACGCACGAGATCGATTTCACCGCTTCGGCGATCGGCACGCTTCCAATCTCGGGCGGCCGGAAGCAGACCATCCTGCCAAACTCACCACGGTGCACGAGCTTCACGGCATGGGCCCCCAACTCGGTGGCCAGCACCCGATCGAACGTGGTCGGGTCGCCTCCGCGCTGCAGGTGACCAAGAACGACGGCCCGCGTTTCCCGATCGAGCCGGCGGCTCACTTCGTCGGCGATCACCTGCCCGATACCACCGAGCTTCACCTGACCTTGCCCTGCATTTTGTGCGATCACGAGATCGCCCGACGGTAGCGTCGCCCCCTCGGCCACCACGATCAGCGTAAACCGCCGCCCGATGGCTTCGCGTTCGAGCACCTTGCGGCAGACATCGTCGAACGTCCACGCGATCTCGGGAATCAGGATCACGTCGCCCCCGCCGGCGATCCCCGCGTGAAGCGCGATCCAGCCGGTGTTGCGCCCCATCACCTCGAGCACCATGATCCGCTCGTGGCTGGCGGCGGTCGTCCGCAGCTTGTCGAGGGCGTCGGTCGCCGTGGCGACGGCCGAGTCGAAGCCAAATGTGAAGGCGGTAGCCCGCAGATCGTTGTCGATCGTCTTCGGCACGCCGACGACCGGCAGCCCGTGTTCAAAGAATTCCTGCGCCATCGTCAGCGACCCATCACCGCCGATCACGATCAGCCCGGTCACCGAAAGGTCTCGGAGCGTAGCCGCCGCCTCGTCGAGAAGCGCGGGGGCGACCGCCACCCGCTGGTCGGTTCCCGCCTTGGCCGCAAACCGCCCTCGATTGCTCGAGCCGAGAATCGTGCCCCCTTCGGCGAGGATGTCGGCGGTGTTCCGCGCGTTGAGCGGCATCGTCGACACGGGATCAACGAGTCCCTCGAATCCCCGCAGGAAACCGATGCACTCGTAGCCGAGACGCTCGGCGGTCTTCACGGCAGCGCGGATCACGGCGTTCAGGCCGGGGCAGTCGCCTCCGCTGGTCAGCATCCCGATCCGAGGTTTAAGGGTTTTCATCGGGATCAATTGTACGTCGTCCCCCCCAGCCCGCTCCGCGCTCCCAGTGGCAGTCATTGCGTGGGTAGAATCAGAGCATGCACGAACCAGAAATCTCGCCCACCTTGGACCTGGCCGCCCGCGACCGTCACCTCCGACTGCGGACCAATATGGCAACTCCGGCGGAACGGCTGGCCGCGATGCGTGCGCTGATCGAGCGATCGTGGGCCGTGCTCCAGCGGAATCCAGAGGGAGTCGCCCATTTCCGAAGCCGGAATTACTCTGCGCGGGCCGTTTCGATCCTCGACGGACAGACGCGGCATGGCACCTGACTTTCGGGTTTTCGAGGTCCTTACCAGGCACGGCGTGCCCTTTCTGGTCATCGGCGGACACGCAGTCAGTTTTCATGGCTTCGTGCGGGCCACGGAAGACACCGACGTGCTCTGGATACGCTCCCCGAAAGCCGAGCGGGGATTGCTTGCCGCGCTCGAGGAGCTTCACGCCGAATACATCGGCAAAGAGATCGATCCGGCGACCGGGATTGAGCAGACGCACCCGGTCACCGCAGCGTTCATTCGCTCGCAATCGCTCATGATGCTCTGCACCAACGCGGGATTTCTCGATCTCTTCGACTACGTGCCGGGCTATCCGGGGCAGGCCGTGGCCGCGCTCTTCGAATCGTGCCGCGAGGCGGAGGGCCTGCGGTTTGTCTCGCTGGAGTGGCTGCGGCGGCTAAAGGCCGCCGCTGGGAGACCCAAGGATCTTCTTGATCTCGAGAATCTGCCACCGGCTTGAGGGAGCAGCCGGATTTTCGCGCTTTCGTTGACCGGCCGCTCGATCACGATCCCCCGCGCCGCAACCGGGCGAAAAGCTGCCGATAGTCGCCAGGTCGCACCGCGAAGATGCCGCGTCGCCCGACGGACGGATGCTCGAGGATGTCCTCCTCGATCACGATCATGTCGGAATCATCGGCGTCCGAACCAGCCACCATCGGGGCTTCATCGGCCATCGCGGCCGCCGGCTCCCGCTCGAAGCACTTCAACTCCTTGGCCATCGCTGTTCCCTCCCGACTGGCAACATGCCGGTGATTGCTGAAGTCGTCCGGCCCCCGCACAAGGACCCGCTCGACCCGCTGGTCCCCGACGAAAAACTCCTCGAATGGATCGGTGGACGAATCGAAAACGAGTTCGACATCGGGGCCAGCCACCGGATCGATTCCGTGGCTGGATGGTATCCCAGCCAACGCCGGCTCACCTGCCATAGCCTCAAGCACCGTGTCGTCACAGGGATCGATGGCTGCTTCATCGCAAAACGGAGTGTCGAAATTACCAAACTCGATCGCCGAGCCTTCGTCCAATGGCTCGATCCGCTCACCGGGTTCACCGCCCGACTTGGACTCAACGAATCGCTCCGGCAGGGAGGCTGCCTCCATGTGGGCGAGGGCCGCCGGGGGCGGTAGCCGCTGGATGTCCCGCCACGCGGCAGCAATGTCGGCAACCGTCGCCACGTCGCGGCCCGCATCGGTTGCCACCACGAGGGCATGGTCGCACAACTGGTTGATCAGCCGCGGCACACCGTCGCAGACCGTATAGATGGCGTCGTCACACCCGGCCTCGAACAGCGACTCCCATTCCTGGCCGGCGGCCCGCGCCTGAGTCCGCACGTATGAAAGAGTCTCCGCATGGTCAAGTGGCTCGAGATAATGACGCGTGGCGATTCTCTGGGCGATGCTCTCCATCTTGGGAGCGCTGAGCATCTCTTCCAACTCAGAGGTGCCGGCCAGGGCGATGTGCACCGCCGGCAGTGGAGTAGGAACGGTGGTGAGCAGCCGCAGTTCCTCGATGAGCCGCGTGGGGAGTGTGTGCGCCTCGTCGACGAGGATCACGAGGCCCGAGCCGGTCGCGGCCAGCCCACGAATCCGTTCCACGATATTGATCCGAAGCTCCCCCTCGTCGAGGCCGCGGTAGGGCTCGCCGATCTCGGCCAACACCGCCTGCCACAACGCGCGGCGGGTGCAGATCCGCGCACCGGAGAGGAGCGCCACGTCGAAGTCGTCCCGCAGATGTTCCGCCAGTTTGGCCAACAGGAGCGACTTGCCAGTACCCGCCGGTCCGACCACGAGGCCGATCCCCTCCGCCCGCCGCACGGCCCGCTCGATCGCCTGCAGGGCGGCATCGATCTCCCGGGCCGGGTGGTAGAAATCGAGACGGGGGGAGGCCATGAACGGGCGAGTGGAGGGATGCCGGCGGGTCGTGCGCATCAGATTCGGGAATCCGAAGGTCGGGCGGTCGGGGGCGGGCGAGTGATCGTCCCGCACGAAAGATCATGTCGACACGCGAGGCCTCCTTCCTGCACCATCTGACGGCGACGTAGACTTTTCGGATTCCGAAAAAGGCCCCGGCAGCGAACGGTGGCGACAGTTCTAGCGACGGCAGCAGGGGCGCAGGCAATCTTCAGGTGGCCGATGCGAATACCGGGAGCCGAGATGTTTCACGTGAAGGTTTGTGGTGTGACGACCCCGGAGGATGCGCTGCTGGCCATCGAAGCAGGGGCCGACTGCATCGGGCTCAACTTCGTCCCCGGGTCGCCGCGGCAACTTGACGAGGCGACCGGCCGCAGGATCCGGGCTGCCGTGCCGGCAGGCGTGGCCGTGGTCGGCGTCTTCGCCGGCGCGACAGCCGAGCAGATCCGTCGCACTGCCGAAGTGGTCGGGCTGGACGCCATCCAACTTCATGGGCATCTCGCGGTGGAGGACTTCGTGTCGGGGCCTGTCGATCCTCCTGAACTCTGCCGTGACCTCGCCCCGCTCCCGGTGATCCGGGCGGTCCGCCTCGAGGCGGCGGCCCCGAAAGGCGACCCGCTGGCTTCGGCCCGCCGCTGGGTCGCCGCTGCCCGACTGCTCGGGCACCCGCCTGTCATGGCGATCGTCGATGCCTCCGTTGCGCGTGGAACCACCGCGGGCCATCTAGGCGGCACGGGGGCGGTCGTAGACTGGGCAGCCCTGGCCAGCGCGAAGCCGCTCGACATCCCAATGGCCCTCGCCGGCGGCCTGGACCCCGGAAACGTGGCGTCCGCTCTCGCTGCCAGTGGGCTGCAGGCGGTCGACACTGCCAGTGGCGTGGAGGCATCTCCGGGAAGGAAAGACGCGGAAAAGCTCCGCCGGTTCGTGGCGGCCGCCCGGGGGGCAAGGCACTCGTCTGGAGACCCTCCAAGAAGCTGCCGCTGACCGGCTTGCGAAGCCGACCTTTGCGATCCGGGGCTGACCGCTAAGATTTGGGCGTTGCAGAAATTGCGTTCTGGGCGTTCACCGCCCCTCACTTTCCACGCTCGAGGAGGATCCCCGTGGCCCACGTTGAAACCCGCCTGCCGTACAAAGTTGCCGACCTCTCGCTCGCCGATTGGGGCCGGAAGGAAATCATGCTGGCCGAGAACGAGATGCCTGGCCTGATGGCACTGCGGGAGAAGTACGGCCGGTCAAAGCCGCTCGCCGGGGCCCGTATCGCCGGCTGCCTCCACATGACGATCCAGACAGCCGTCCTGATCGAGACCCTCAAGGAACTCGGGGCCGAGGTGACCTGGAGCAGCTGCAACATCTTCTCGACGCAGGATCATGCCGCGGCGGCGATTGCCAAGGCTGGCATCCCGGTCTACGCCTGGAAGGGCATGACCAACGAAGAGTTTGACTGGTGCATCGAGCAGACGCTGTTCTTCTCTGATGGCGAGCCGCTCAACATGATTCTTGACGACGGTGGCGACCTGACTGCGATGGTCCACCAGAAGTACCCAGAACTGATCGGTGGTATCCGTGGCCTCTCCGAGGAGACCACGACCGGCGTCCACCGGCTCTACCAAATGCATGAAAACGGCGAGCTCAAGCTCCCCGCGATCAACGTCAACGACTCCTGCACCAAGAGCAAGTTCGACAACCTGTACGGCTGCCGGGAGAGCCTCGCCGACGGCATCAAGCGGGCCACCGACGTGATGGTGGCCGGCAAGGTGGTGGTGATCGCCGGGTATGGCGACGTCGGCAAAGGCTCCGCCCATGCCATGAAGTCGCTTGGAGCCCGTGTCATCGTGACCGAGGTCGATCCCATCAACGCCCTGCAGGCGGTGATGGAGGGCTTTGAAGTCACGACGATGGAGGAGGCCGCCGCCCGCGGCCAGATCTTCGTAACGGCCACCGGCTGCCGCGACGTGATCCTCGGCAAGCACATTGAAAAGATGCCCAACGATGCGATCATCTGCAACATCGGCCATTTCGACCTTGAGATCGACGTCGCCTGGCTGGAGAACACGAAGGGCATCCGGAAGGTCGAGATCAAGCCCCAGGTCGACCGGTACACGCTCCCTTCGGGCAACAGCGTGATCGTGCTGGCCGAGGGTCGCCTGGTGAACCTCGGCTGCGCCACCGGCCACCCGTCGTTCGTGATGAGCACGAGTTTCACCAACCAGGTGCTGGCCCAGCTCGCCCTGTGGCAGGAGCCGGAGAAGTACGACATCGGCGTCCACCTGCTTCCCAAGAAGCTCGATGAAGAAGTGGCTCGCCTCCACCTCGACAAGTTGGGGGTGAAGCTGACCAAGCTCACGAAGGAGCAGGCCGACTACCTCCACGTGCCGGTCGAGGGTCCCTTCAAGCCCGAGTATTACCGCTATTAAGTTCGCCCCATCGGGCTCGTTCCGGTTTCGCTCAACGCGGGGGTGTCACTCAGGGTGACACCCCCGCTCGCGTTTCACATGGAACGCGGACTACCGCGCTGCCGTAACGCCACATCCAATAACGCCGGAACGGCGTGCAGCATCAAGAGCAACTGCGTCTCCTTGTCAGAACCTGACGCATCGATGCTGGGAGACGGTCGGGGGACCGCGCAGGAGAGCCGGAGGATGTCCGCCTCGATGCGTGTACCATGCCGTCCCGGGCTCCAGAGGCGGAAGCTCCGGGCGACGGAGCGGTTCACCGCCGGCTCCCTAATGCGGTGTCTCTCCCCTGTGAAGATCTCAACTGCGTCGTGCTTCTGCCGTTCCGGCGTCAATGCGTGTGAAGTCACAGAAGCGGCTCAGTGTGATACGATCCCAGCCTCGGACACCTGAAATTTCTCCGCCCCCGCACCGCAAGGACCACCATGCCCTCCGTCGCCCCGTTCCGCGGCCTCCGCTACGACCCCAAGCACGTCGGCAACCTGTCGCAGGTCATCGCGCCCCCGTACGACGTGATCGACGCCGCCCTCCAGACAAAGCTCTACGAGCAGCACCCGGCCAATGTGATCCGCCTCGAACTCAACCGCGAGGAGCCGGGCGACACGGAGCAGTCGAACAAGTACACCCGGGCGGCCAAATTCCTGAAGCAGTGGCGGGATGAGGGCGTCATCATGCAGGAGCCGGCCGCGGCCCTGTACGTCTACCATCAGGAGTTCGAGGTCGAGGGCCGGAAGCACATCCGTCGTGGGTTCATGGCCCGGGTGCGGGTGGAGCGGTTCGGCACCGGCAACATCCATCCCCATGAAGAGACGATGTCGGGGCCGAAGCAGGATCGGCTCCTGCTCACGCGAGCCTGCCAGGCCAACCTGAGTCAGGTGTTCGGGCTCTACCCCGACCCGGCCGGGGAGGTGCAGGAGCTGCTCGAAAAGGTTGTGGCTGGGCAGCCGCCGGTCGAGGCCACGGACCATCTGGGCGTGAAGGGGATGATGTGGCCGGTGACCGACGAGGCTGTGGCCGCGAAGGTGGCCGGCCTCATGGGGCCGAAGCCGGTGTTCATCGCCGACGGCCATCACCGCTACGAGACGGCCTGCAACTATCGTGATGAAGTGGCTGAGGCCTGGGCGAAGGGGCATGGCGGTGAGCCGTTGCCCCCCGACCACCCGGCGAACTTCGTCCTCATGATGCTCGTCGGTTTCACGGATCCAGGGCTGCTGGTGCTTCCGACCCACCGCCTCTTCACGGAACCGGCCGTGGCGACCGCCGCCGATCTCGCCGCCAAACTTGGCGACTGCTTCAAAACGCGGACGATGTGGAAGGGGCCGGAGGCGGCCGAGCAGGTCTGGGCCGAGATCGAGATTGACGACCAGCAGGGCACGATCGGTCTGTACACGGCGGGTGATCAGGCCTGGACACTCGTCCGAATCACCCCCGAGGGCAGGGCTCGCATGGACCAGATCGCCGCCGACCACGGCCCGGCCTGGCGGGAGCTCGGAGTGTCGATCCTCCACCGTTTGATCATCGGCGACCTGCTCGGCGGGAAGCAGATTCCAAACCCCACTTACGTGCACCTCGTCCGCGAGGTTGTCGATGGGCTTGGCACTAGCAAGTATCCTCTGGCCGCGCTCGTGATGCCCGCGACCGTCGAGGACATCAAGAAGGTCAGCGAAACCGGTGAGCGGATGCCGGCCAAGAGCACCTACTTCTATCCCAAGCTCGCCAGCGGTTTGGTCTTTCACCCACTCGTGTAGTTCCACGTGGAACAGGCAAGGCGGGCGGGCTGCGCAAGGTCGGCGGTTTCACGTGGAACCCTTCCTTGCCGGTACGGTTCGTGCCGATACACCGAAAGCACGTGTCATGCGCACGTGACCGATCGAAAGGGTTGTGCGCGTGGGTCGGATTTTGTGTGTGGCAAATCAGAAGGGGGGCGTCGGCAAGACCACGACCGCGGCGAACCTCGCGGCAGGGCTGGCCCACGGTGGCATGCGCACGCTCCTTCTCGACCTCGACCCCCAGTGCAATGCCACGACCGGTTTTGGCGTCGCCCCGGCAGCTGCGCACCCGCTCGTATCTGAGTCGCCGATCTGCGAGTCGGTCGTGACCACGGCGATTCGCAACCTGTCGCTGCTCCCTGGCAGCCGGAGCGTCCGCGATGTGGAGCGGATCGCCGAGCAGGCACGAAGCGGATCAATGGTGCTGGAAAGCCATCTTGCCGGCGGATTGAACGCCTGGGACTACTGCCTGATCGACTGCCCGCCATCGGTGGGGGATCTCACTCGGACGGCTTTGGCCTGCAGCACGGAAGTGATCATGCCGATTCAATGCGAGTACTTCGCCCTCGAGGGTCTCACGCAGATGATCGAGGTCATCCGCGACGTGATGCACGAACGGCCAGGGCGGCTGTCGTTTGGCGGCATCGTGCTCACCATGCACGACGCGGGGCTCGAACTGACCGCCGAAGTGGAACATGAAGTCAGGGATTTCTTTGGGGAGATCGTCTTCGAGACGGTGATCCCCCGTGACGTGGCCGTCTCCGAGGCGCCCAGTCACGCGACAAGTGTGCTCGACTATGCGCCGCGGTCACGAGGAGCGCGGGCTTATACGGAACTGTGCATGGAGGTACGCGACTGTGAGTAGGGAACGACGCCTGGGACGGGGACTGGAAGCACTGCTCGGTCGGGCCGGAATGGAGGCCACGCCCACCCCTGCCTCTCATGGCTCGGCCGCCGTCGCGTCCCCCCCGGCTGGATCGGCTGGCCTGTCGGGTGCCGCCCGCCTCATCCTTCACAAGCCGGAGGAGATCGAACAGGCGGCTGCGTCACTTCCCTCAAACGAGGTTTCCGAGGGACTGATCGACGCCAACCCGTACCAGCCGCGGAGCCAGGTGCATGACGCCGACCTCGCCGAGTTGGCAAACAGTCTCCGCGAGCATGGTCTCGTGCAGCCGATCGTGGTGCGAGCAAAGGGCGACCGCTACCAACTCATCGCAGGCCAGCGACGGCTGGCCGCCGCCCGACGGCTCGGCTGGGGCAAGGTGCTTGTCCGCGTGCTCGACGTCGACGACCGGCAAATGTCGGAAATTGCCATCGTCGAAAACCTGCAACGTCGCGACCTCGATGCCCTCGAGAAGGCGGCCAGCTTCAAGCAGTACTTGGCCACATGGAATTGCACGCAGGAGGATCTCGCCAAACGGCTCTCCATCGACCGCTCCACGGTGGCCAACCTGATCCGGCTGCTCGAACTGCCGGAGGCGGTGCAGAAGCGGCTTCGTGACGGCGGCATCTCGATGGGCCATGCCAGGGCGCTCCTGCCATTGGGTGACGAGTTTGAGCAGGAGCGACTCGCCGACAAGATCGTAAACCAAGGGCTTTCGGTGCGGGCGATCGAGGCGGAGATCCAGGAGATTCTGCGGGCCGACGATGCCGGCGATGCCGGGGATGGTGAGCCGATCGTGCGGGTCGACGGTGCCGAGGCGACCGTGAAAGGGCCGCGGAAACCGGGCCGGCCGGCAACGCGGCGGTCAAGTCAGATTGTGGCGGTGGAAAACCAATTGCGGCGAGCGCTCGGCACGAAGGTGGTGGTGCACGCCAACGGCAAGGGCGCCGGTCGGATCGTGATTCCCTTTGGCAGCCTCGACGAATTCCAGCGGCTGCTCGACCACATCGCGGAGTAGCCCCGCTCAATCTTGCACGGCCATGGTCACTGGTCGGATGGGCCGCTAGACTCTGGGCTGTTCGGGGCGTAGCTCAGCCTGGCTAGAGCGCCTGGTTTGGGACCAGGAGGTCGCATGTTCGAATCATGTCGCCCCGATTCATCGTTTCGTCAGCGGACTTGCGCCGGCGTCGCAGAAGCCAACCGGCGGCGGGAACGATGCCGGCAGCCGCCAGTGCCAGCGCCGTGGGCTCCGGTACCTCGGTGACCGTCAGCCTCACGATCATGTCGTCGTAGTCGTTGTCACTCTTTCCATCGTCGAGCAACGCGTACACGACGGTGCCGAACCGCCGGGTGGATCCACCGCCCCCCGCGGCCTCTGGCAGCGGCCAGTAGCCGATGTCGGTTGATCCATTCGCTTTATTTGTGGCCGTCTGGTTGACGAAAAAACTGAAAGGTAATGTGCCCGCCGAGGTTAAACCCGGAAACGTCGACGAATCGACGGCCGCTGGCGGAAAGGGCGTTGCCGCCGTCTGGCCGACCGGGTTTGGCGACGAAGGCCCCGTGGAGAAGATGGTCGTCCCTCCACTCAATGCTCCCCACATAAACATGTTGTTCGCGAACTGGGCCTCCTTCCCGATGTACTCCAGCGTGACCGAACCCGCCTCGCTCAGCGCCAGCGTGCCTCCTTTCCAGATCGACACCTTGCTCCCCTGTGGCCCGAATCGCGGCGTCAGCCACAGAAAGTCATTGTCGGCATCGTTGTACGAGCCGCCTCCGGAGATGGTGAAAATCGGTGCGGCATGAGCATGGGGAGAGACAACCAAGAGCCAACAACTCAGCGACACGATCAGTTCCCCGGGTTTCATCGCACACCTCCAATTGCTCGGCGGGCCGCAGCAGGGCGGTCCGGAAACTCGTTCGTGCCATCCATTGCCACACCCCGCGCCGCCATGATGGACGACACAACGGAACAACCTTTCCCAAGCAGCGAATGGAAAACAACCCCCGGTCGCTAAGCCGTTGATCGCCAACGGCTTTCCGCGGCTCAGGAACCGGACACGCAGCGAATTGGTAGGGAGAGGGATTCTGGATCGGGAGTGCCCGCTCTCGTTTCTTCCGATCACTCTCGGGAACGTGAGTCGATGATGATCGTCACGGGGCCGTCATTGACGAGGGCCACCTGCATGTCGGCGGCAAACACGCCACGGGCCACGGGCCGCCCCAGGCCGCGCTCGATCTCGGCGACGAACCCCTCATAGAGTGGCACCGCCTCCTCCGGCGGCGCGGCCCGCACGAAGCTCGGCCGGTTGCCCTTCTTCGTGCCCGCGTGGAGCGTGAACTGGCTCACGACGAGAGCGTCGCCTCCCAACTCCACAAGGCTGTGATTCATCCTTCCCTCCTGGTCGGGAAAAACGCGGAGCGCGATGATTTTTGCCGCCAGCCACTCGGCATCGGACCGGGAGTCACCCGTCTCCACGCCCACCAGCACGAGCAGCCCCCGCCCGATCCGTCCGGCGACCTCGCCGCCGATCGCCACACTCGCCTCACTGACCCGCTGCACGACTGCTCGCATGGGCAGAGTGTAGTGCGAAGAATCAAATCGAGCGTGCCCGCAACCACATGGACCCAGGCGCCAGCCCGGGGATGCGGCAACGCCGGCTCTCGCGTCAGCCCGCCGGCTTGCGCCTGGCGGCTGGGTGCGGGAAGGGGTCGCACCTGGCGGGTGGGTGGGGGCTGGCTGCCGCGCGGCCACCACAAACTCGGCAACCACCGACCCTTTTCGCCACATTGACCGTATACTCTTGCGTCCGGTTTCGTCCTTAAAATATGGAGCGGCTTTTCCCACGATGGTGACTTTTAACAATCGCATTCTCTTTGTCGGATTCGGCTTCGTCGCCCGCTGCACGCTCCCAGTCCTGCTCGACCACATCAAGGTCCCACCGAAGAACATCACGATCATCGACTTCGAACCAGACGACGCGGCCCTGGCCCCCTGGGTCAACCAAGGCGTGACGTTTGTCCGCGACAAGGTGACTCCGGACAATCTCGGGGCGGTGCTCGGCAAGTACCTGTCAGCCGGCGACTTGCTGATCGATCTCGCCTGGAACATCGACTGCTGCGAAATCGTGCAGTGGTGCCATGACCACGGCGTGCTCTATCTCAACACGTCGGTGGAACTGTGGGATCCCTACGAAAACGCCCAAAACTCACCCCCCACTCAGATGACGCTCTATTGGCGGCATATGAATCTGCGGCGGATGACCGCGGGGTGGGATTCCCCCGGGCCCACGGCTGTGCTCGAGCATGGCGCCAACCCCGGCCTGATCAGCCACTTCACCAAGCATGCCCTGCTCGACATCGCCAAAGCCTGTCTCGAGGAAAAAAAGTTTGTCGGTGAGCAGGCCGAGCGGATCGTCCAGCATGCCAAGGATCACGCCTTCAATCATCTGGCCCATGAATTGGGCGTGAAGGTGATCCACTGCAGCGAACGGGACACGCAGATCAGCGACCGCCCCAAGGAGGTCGACGAGTTCGTCAACACCTGGAGCGTGGAGGGTTTCCGCGAGGAGGGCACGACCACGGCCGAGATGGGCTGGGGAACACATGAGAAAGAACTGCCGCCGTTCGCCTACGAGCATGCCGACGGCCCCAAGAGCCAGATCTGCCTGGCCCGCATGGGAATCAATACTCAGGTCGTGTCATGGGTCCCCAGTTACTCGATTATCGGGATGGTCGTCCGTCACGGCGAGGCGTTCAGCATCACAGAAAAATTGTCGGTGCGGGACGGATCGGGCACCACGATCTACCGCCCCACGGTGCACTATGCCTACTGCCCGTGTGACGCCGCCATCGCCAGTCTCTGGGAACTGCGCGGCAACGACTACCGCCTGCAGCCGAAGCATCGCATCATGACTGACGAGATCACCAGCGGTTCCGACACCCTCGGGGCCCTCGTGATGGGCCATCCACTCGACTCGTGGTGGTGCGGCACAGCCCTCTCGATCGAGGAGTCACGGCGGCTGGTGCCCCACCAGAACGCCACGACCATGCAGGTCGCGATTTCTGTCGTCGCTGCCTGCATGTGGATGATTGAAAATCCGGATAAGGGGGTAAACCTCCCCGATGACCTGCCTCATGATTATGTCCTCGGCATTGCCAAGCCCTACCTCGGCAAGTTCATCTCGGTGCAAAGTGACTGGACGCCACTGAAGAACTACACCAACGCCTTCCGCGGCTATAATCGCCCCGCCATCGACCCGAGCGACCCCTGGCAATTCAAAAACTTCCTGCTCACCGACGGAGACTGACGGGGAGAGACTTATTTCACTGAGTGAAATTGCCCCACTTCGATCTGCCCCACTGTTCACCGTAAGCCGGGATCGGCGGAAGCGTGAAGAGCGTTAGGAACTTTCGAGCCGCAGGCGGAGAGAACCCACTCTGCAACGTGCAAGCGAGGAAGTTTCTCCGCGACGAACCTTCTGCCGTCCCGGCGCCCAGCACCTCGGACGTTGTGAAAAATGAACCAGAAAACCCTCCTCGACCTCGCCAAGAAACATGGCACGCCCCTCTTCGTCGTCGACCACGCCGAACTGAGGAAAAACTATGCCCTCTTCCGCAAGCACTTTCCTCGCGTGCAGATCTACTACGCCGTCAAGGTCAACAGTGATCCGGCGATCGTGAAGACGTTCTACGAGCTTGGCGGGAGTTTCGACGTCGCCAGCATGCAAGAGTTCCACACGGTCCACGAAAACATCAGGAAACTTTCCGCCAAGGCCCGCCAGGATTTCATCTGGGACAAGATCATCTACGCCAATCCGATCAAGCCGATCGAGACCCTTCACGAGCTCGACCGCTACAAGCCGCTGGTCACCTACGACAATCACGAGGAGGTGAAGAAGATCGCCAAGCACGCGCCGCACGCCGGCCTGGCTCTGCGACTCCGCGTGCCAAACACCGGTTCCATGGTGGAGCTCTCGAGCAAATTCGGTGCCCTCCCAGGTGAAGCGGTCGACCTCATCAAGTATGCCCATGACCATGACCTGGTGGTGGAAGGGCTGTCGTTTCACGTCGGCAGCCAGTGCACCAATCCGGAGAATTACATTCAGGCGATCAACCTCTGCGCGAACATCTTCGCCGAGGCGAAGTCGCGCGGGTTCACCCTCAAACTGCTCGACATCGGTGGCGGCTTTCCGGCGGCGTATGACGAGTCGGTGCCGAAATTCAGCAAGCTTGCCAAGAAAATCAACCATGAGCTCGACCGCCTTTTCCCTAAGGAGATCGAGATCCTCGCCGAGCCGGGGCGATTTCTGGTGGCATCGGCGGGCCACGCCGTCTCGAAGATCATCGGCAAGGCGTTCCGCAACGATAAAGTCTGTTACTACGTCGACGACGGCGTCTACCACACCTATTCTGGCGTGATCTTCGACCATTGCACGTACCGCATGAAGAGCTTCAAGAAGGGACCAAAGCAGCTCTGCGCCGTCTTCGGCCCGACCTGTGACGCTCTCGACACGATCAGCCTTGCCGAGCAGTTGCCCGACCTCGAGATCGGCGACTACCTCTACAGTGAAAATATCGGGGCGTATTCAGCCGCCAGCAGCACCCACTTCAACGGCTTCCCGCCCGCGAAGGTCGTGCATGTGGAGGCCTGACCGCCTCAGCCTCTGATCGCCTCAATGAGGTGATAGGTCTTCACCTCTTCGCGGGCGACGTCGTTCCACGACTGGGGGAGCCGCTCGAGATACCACGTCGGCTGTTTCGTGACGACGAGAAGCGTGCCGCCGGGGGCCAGCGCCCGCCAGGCAGCGTCAATGAAGAGCTCCGCGATGCGAAAGTCGGCGTAGTACGGGGGGTTTGCCAGCACCAGGTCGAAGGCACCTGGATCGGGCACATCGCCCCCCGCCTCGAGCGCTACGGTGATGTTCGGCAGGCCGTTCGCCTCGGCACCGCGGCGGGTGCACTCGACGGCCCGGGCGGACGAGTCGATCGCACGCACCTGCACGCTCTCGTCGCGGGCCGCGATACCCAGCGCCACGCAGCCAGACCCGCAGCCGATGTCGAGCACGTGTGACTCAGGGGCGACATCCACGGCGTTCAGGAGGTGACGGGCGCCGGGGTCGATCCGTCGGTGGGCAAACACGCCCGGCCGCGTGAAGGCTGTCAGCACCCGGTCGCGGTCACGAAACACGACCTCGCAGGAAAAGTCGCGCACCTTAGTCAGCTCGCGAGTCTTCTCCACGATGTAGCCGATGGTCTGGGGCTTCGCCCCCTCAGGCTTCCGCACCCGCACCGTCTCCCCCGTCGCCGCCAACTGCTCGTGGAGCCAGGTGTCTCGTGGATTGTCGATCGCGGTCACCAGCCGTCCGCCGACCGCGAGCTGAACGAGTGCCTGCTGGATGATCTCGCGGGTCAACTCGGCCTCGCCATTTTTGGTGAGCGGAATGACGGCGAGGTCGTACGGCCCGGGTGGCATGTCGGCGGAACAGGCGGCCGAAAGTCCGGCGGACGGCTCACCCCACGCCGTGACGGCGAGGCCATACTGGTGACGATCGAGAAACCACGTAACCACGCGAGCGGTCGGCCGCTCGACCGAAAGAGCACGTGCTGCCTGGGCCCGGCCCACTGTCGTCGTGATGATGCGGGTGCCGGGGAGGCCGCTGGCGATCGCAAGGGCATGGGCCTCGGCAGGCCGCGGCGGGAGTTGCTCGACGCCTTCGGTCATGGCCCCGTCGCAGGTGCTGCCGTCTCCGGCAATGGTTCGAGCGTCAGCGGATCACGCAGTGGAAGATGGGTGACCTTGCCGTCGAAAAACTCTTCCATGCTGGCCCGCTTTTCGAGATCACCCGGGGCGATCGCATCCCAATCACCGACGACGAGGATCGCCATCTTCGCGGGATCGACGTGCTTCCGCGCCACCCGCTGCAGATCCTCACGGGTGACCGCCTTCACCTTGTCACGAAATGTCTGCCAGTAGTCGGCAGCCCGCCCGGTCCACTCGTCGTTGACAAACACCCGCAGCATCTGCGGCTTGCTCTCGAACTGCCGCGGAAAGGTCTCGATCAGGCTCTGCTTGGCCGTCTCCAGTTCGTCTTCGGTCACGAGTTCGTCTCGCACCTTGCCGATCTCGTCAAGCACGATCTTCGTGGCCAAGGCGACCGTCGCGTTTTTGCTCTCGAAGCCGGCCCGGAAGTCGCCGGGGTAATAGACCTTCGGCGTCACGGTCGATCGGACCGAGTAGGCAAGGCCCTCGTTGCTCCGCACCTGCTGCATCAGGCGACTGGTGAAGCCACCGGCGCCGAGAATCTCGTCGAGCAGGAGAAACGGAATCAGGTCGGGGTCGTCCCGCTTGATCGATCGCAGGCCCATCACCACCTTCCCCTGCGGGATATCCTTCGGCACGTGATACAGGCCCGGCTCGAGCACGGTCTCAGGCGGGACGGGATCAGGAGCTCTTTCCCGACGCTCCCAGCCCGCGACCGCCCCCTCCAGCCGGGTGAGCATGTCCTGCTCGTCGAAGTCGCCCGACACGGCGATGATCATGTTCCCGGGATGGAAGATCGACTGGTGCATGTCGAGGAGCCGATCACGATCGATGGCCGCCACGGTCGCCGCCGTGGGCTGGGAGCCTTCAAAGTGCTCCGGTCCGTACAGCAGCCGCTTCCACTCACGGCCCAGGATCGAACTGGCGTCGTCATTCCTCTGCTTGAGCGATTCAGTGAGACGAGCCTTCGTGGTCTCAAGTCGCCCGGCATCGAAGGCGGGAGTCCGTAGCATGGCCATGAAGAGTTTCAGGCTCTCGTCGAGGTTGCTCTTGAGACAGTTCATCGTGGCCGTCGTGAACGTGTCGTTGGCATTCACCGACACCTCTGTGGCGAGGAAATCGAGCGTCTCGTCAAACTCAGCCGGCGGCATGCCCTCGGCTCCTCCCTCCCGCACGAGCCCGGCGGTCATCGATGCCAGCCCCGGCAGGTCGACCGGGTCGAGTGAACTGCCCCCTTTGAACGTCATGACGAGGTTTACCAACGGAAACTCCCGGGACGGGGCAAGATAGACGACGGTGCCATCGGCCAGCTGCCGGCGAAACGAGGCCGCAGCGGGTGGCTCGAAAGCAAGTGGCTCAAACGCAATCTCTTCCGGCCGCGTCGGGATCTCCAGGGCCGCGACCGCCTCGGCCCGCGCGGTCCGTTCAGCCTGGGCTGCCGGCTTGTCGGCCTCCTGCCGCGAGGCCAGTGCCAGCAGGCCGATGATGCCGATAGCCAGCAGGATCGAGAGGAGGCGGGTATTCATGAGGCAGAAACTCCGGAGCGAAGAAAACGACGTGGGAACGTGACAGGCTGAAGCCTGGCCTACTGGCGGATGTAGGTGGCGACGCTGCGGTTGGTCGGCCTGAAATACTCGGTGGCCACGCGGCGGATGTCGGCCGCGGTGACGGCCTCGTACTTCGCCGGCCCCTCGTTGATCTCCCGCCAGTCGAGCAAGGTCTCGGCGAAGGCCAGCTGGATCAAGAGCGACATATTGTTTTCCAGCCGCCGGTAGTTGTCGGCCGCGATCCGATTCTTCACCTTTCGCAGCTCCCGCTCCGACACATCGGCCTCCTGCAGTTTTGCCAACTCTTCGTACCAGGCCTGCTCGAGCTGTTCAGGCGTCGCCTCGCCCCGTGCCTGCGCCTCGAACGCAAAGAGACCGGCGTACTTCCGCGTGTCGCTCGACGCCCGCGCGGTGGCGGCGATGCCCCTCCCCTCGACAAGCCCTGTGTAGAGGCGACCGGTTCGCTCGTTGAAGATCTCGGCGAGGATATCGAGTGGATAACTGTCGATGTGACCAGCGGGCACGGTGTGGTACCGCACCTCGACCGATGGCGGTACGTCGCCTGCGGCGTTCATTCTCTGCTCGGCAAGCTGCTCCACCTCGAGCGTCACCACCGGGGGCGGCTCCTCGGCACCCGGCGCGAGCCGCGAGAAATACCGGGTAATCAACTCCTTGGCTTCCGCGGGATCGAAGTCGCCGACCACGATGCCAAACAGGTTGCCGGGGCGGTAGTAGATGTTCCAGTACTCCTGTGCCTGCTCCGTCGTGTAGCTGTTCAAGTCACTTGGCCAGCCAATCACCGGCCAGGCATATCCGCACGAGGCCCAAAACATCGAGTCGAACTGTTCCTGGAAGCGGCCCGTCGGCGTGCTGTCGGTCCGCAGCCGCCGTTCCTCGTGGACGACGTCCCGTTCTGAAAAGAACTCGCGGAACACGCTGTCGTGGAGACGGTCACTCTCCATCCACGTCCAAAGCTCGAGCTTGTTGCTCGGCACCGTGATGAAGTAGCAGGTGAGGTCATAGCTCGTGAAGGCATTCATGCCGCTACCACCGGCCTTCGTGTAGACCTGGTCAAATTCGTCCTTCACGATCGTGGCCGCCTCAGGGCCGGCCTCGCCGCGCCCCTGCTGGGCGCGAATGAGCATGTCGAGTTTGCCGCGGAGCACCCGCAATTCCTGCGTGTCGTTGGTGGGATCCCACGGGTCGTCGATCTCTCCCCGGAGGAACCGCTCGTATTGCCCGGTCCAGACGAGCCGATTGATCTCATCGCGGATCGCTTTCTGTTCGGCACGATACCGGGCATCCTTGTCAGGGTCACGGGTGCCGATCGTGTCGGTGCCCTTGAACATCATGTGCTCGAAGAAGTGGCTGATGCCGGTGATGCCCGGCCGCTCATTGACGCTCCCGACGCGGGCCACCCATCCGGCGCTCACCACGTTGGGCTGGTCAGAGCGGGGCACGAGCAGAAACTGCATGCCATTGGGGAGCGTGAACTCCTCCACCGCCACCTGCTGGGCGGCAGCCTCTCGGCCTATCCAGCCGAGCATAAGGGCAACCATGACGCCAACGGCGAGCAAACGAAGCAAGGCGGGCATGCAAACACTCCTGGAAGCAGACGGCAATCGCTTGAACCAGCGTTATACCCCACGCAGCGTTGTTCACCCTACCGCAAGATGTGTCCAGAACGCCCACCCCCTTGGTTCACGACGAAAACACCTCCCCCAGCCCAGTTCACCAGTCAGCCGTACGATTTTCCTGGCTCGTCACTTGGAGAGTTCTGATGGCCTCAATCGATCGTTGTGATCCTGTGATCCTGGGTCATGTGTTGGCGGAGCACCAGGATCTTTTCAATCGGCTCACGACCGCCCGACGGACCTTTGCCGCAGAGGCTCCGCCACACCCCGCGGAACGTGCCGCCCTGCAGGCATGCCTTTCCTCACTCCGCGACCACCTTCAGGAGCATTTCCTGCTGGAGGAGCAGGGCGGCTTCCTCGAAGAATCTGTGGCCAGGATGCCACGACTCGGGCCAGCGATGGCTGCCATTGTCGCCCAGCATCCGACACTCCTGGCGGAACTCGACACAATCATTGCCTCCCTGTCATCATCCACGCTGTCGGCGATGGCCTGGCAGCAGGCAGGGCAGGCCTTCGCTGGCTTCGCGGCCCACATGACGGCCCACGAGAGGAGTGAAAATGCGGTGGTTCAGGAAGGCTACAACGAAGACCTGGGCTTGGTCGACTAGTGGGGCGGTCGTTCTCGCGATCGTCGCCATGGCATCCAATCGTGCCGATGAGCCGGTAGCACCGCGGCCCGATGAGGTGGCTCCGTTCATGCGGGCGAAACTGAAGCATGCCCAGGAGGTGCTCGAAGGGCTGTCGCTTGGCGAGTTCGTAATGATTCAAAGAGCCGCTCAGGAACTTGCCATCGCCAGCCAGGCGTCCAGTTGGCAGGTGCTTCAGACGGTGGAGTATGCGCGGCAAAGCGCCGAATTTCGCCGTTCGTGCGAATCACTCAAAAATGCCGCTCGCGAGGAGAATCTTGATGGTGCGACGCTGGCCTGGATGGAAGTCACGATGAAGTGCGTTCAGTGCCACAAGTATGTCCGCGGCGAGGCCGGCCTGTCGCCGAGATAGCCTCATCGTGCTGCGAATTTCTCGAGGATCGCCGCAATGTCAGCGTCGCGACGGGAAAATGTCGCGTCGGTCGTCGTGACCTCTTCGATACGTTCGAGGTCGATGAGCAGAGCGTCAGCCGGGGATTCATCAGCGGAAAAGGCCAGCAGCTCCGCCCGTGGCGGCTGGATGACGAGGCAGTGTGGCTGCAGCCGATGCCGTTGTGACGGCACGCCATCGGCCTGCCGGGCCGCGACATCGATCTCCTGACAATCGGTGATGGCGGCCGTGAGCGTCGAAATGAGCCGCGGCCGGGCGGCATAGCGACCTGTTTCCCCACCGCTCACATGAAACACGCGCTGGGCTACTGCGAGCTGCTCACGAAAGCCCGGAGACAGATCCCGCTCGAGTTTCTGCCGCAGTGACTCGATTCCCGTCCAGAGCACGGTGCCCTCGAAGCTGCGCAGCATGTCGCGGCCAACCGCGAAGGCCACCAGTTCGAGAAGGGTCAGCGGTTCACTGGGGATCTTGCGACCGCCCACCGCCGACTGGCCCAGTTGCCAGCCGAACTTGCGACTGCCGGCAAGCGGCGTGTGATCGACCGGATACCCACACGACGAGAGAAACTCGCAGTCTCGCCGCAGGGTTCGTGGCGACAGCCGGGAAAGGCCCAATCGCTCGCGGATCGTCGCGATCAGCGTCTGGTCATCGATCGGATGCCGGGCCTCCGACAGAATGTCGAGAAGGGCAAAAATCCTGAGAAACTGCTCGTGGCGGGCAAAGTTGCTGGACATGCTGTACTCGCAGAGGAGAAACCACTCCTTGGTACAGCCAGACACAACCCGCTCGCTAGCCGAAACCCCACCTTTCCAACCGCACCGACTAAAGAGTCAACCACGGCAATCGGCACGGTTGGTCTACCCCCCCCCCCCAGAAGGGACTGGTTCTGCTATCACATTCCTGCCGCGCCATCACGCCGCGGAACGGCGTGCCACACGCAGGCAATCCATGCTCCCACACCAGACTTCAGCCGCTTCGACCAGTCGATCGATCATCGACATCAACTGCAGCTGAGTGACTGATCCATCTTCGATGACCGTCTCGACGACCATCCGCAGGTTCTCGGAGTCGGCGTCATATTCAGCATGCACCAGTGGCGTGTCCGCCGCGAGGCAGGCCACCAGCATGCACGTGGCGGCGGTGTCATCACCACAGGCAAACGCCCGCTCGATCGAGGCTCGGCAACGATGGCCATTGTCGGGCGTTTCCAGCCTCACGATGGCAAGCTTCTCGCCACGCAGGCTGCGATACGACCGAGTCACGAAGACGATGCGAATCGCCTCTTCATCGTCGTCGACATGATGACAGACCGATTCCAAGGTCAGCAGCCGAGAACACTCTTTCAGACTCACAGGCATGGTGCCCTCCTTCCTTTGGTCGCATGCGCGACTTAAACCGTACCCCCTCTACAAGAGGATACGCACATGGTGGCGGAATCTTGCGCGCCGATTTTTCCGTTCCGACAGCGACCAACCGTGCCTCTCCATCAGGTAGGGTAACCCCCTTGTTCTTGGGGTCACGGAAGAGAGGGTGACACAACCATGGATTCGCGAACAAAGCGGACTCGCTCGATCGCAGCCATGCTGCTTGCATGGCAGTCCACGGCGGATGAGTTTTATCTCGAGTCGTTGCTGCGGGTGTCGTCGCCGCTCATCTGGCGGACAGCCCGCCACGTTTTGGTCCGCCGTGGAGTGGCCGATCCGGCGGCGGCTGACGACGCCGTGTCGCTGGTCCTCGACCACGTTCGCCGCTTGGCGGGAGTGTCGACGAACGAAAGAAAGGTCTCTCGCTTCAAGCCCAGCCGCACGACCCCTGCAACGGATCCGGGTGAGGCCTACCTCGTATGGCTCAGCACAGAGCGGGCCCGCGACGTGGCCCGCACACGGCGGACGCGGGCCCGGCTTGTTCAGTCGCTCTCCGACGTGGAAGCGGGCAACTCTCCCACTCCGCTCCAGGCCCTCGTCGGTCCATCGGCCAACGACACCGACGATGTCATCCGGCTGCACCGCGCGATCGAAGGCCTCAAGGATCGCCAGGCGGTCGTGATCCAGATGTTGATCACTGGGCAAAGCCAGGCCACGATCGCTGCCGAACTCAAGGTGTGCGAAGGCACGGTGTCGCGGCTGCGCACCCGCGCCATTTCCAGGCTGCGGCAACTCCTGACAACCACGTAGAACAACGCGTCAGCGTTTTCCTACGGTCTGCTACCCCGCCTCAAAGACCACCGTGCGACGACCGTGCAGAAACACCCGGTCCTCGAGCACCAGTCGCACGGCCCGCGCGAGCACGAGCTTCTCCACATCGCGGCCCGCCTGCGCCATCCGCTCCGGCGTGAACGCATGGTCGATATGGATCACATCCTGGGCGATGATCGGGCCATCATCGAGCTCCGCCGTCACGAAGTGGGCCGTCGCACCGATGATCTTCACGCCGCGGGCAAACGCCTGCCGGTAGGGACTCGCTCCGGCAAAGGCCGGGAGAAACGAGTGGTGGATGTTCACGATCCGTTGCGGGTGGCGATCGACGAACCGCTCCGACAGCACCCGCATGTACCGGGCCAGCACGATCACCTCCGGCGCGTAGCCATCGATTGCCTCAGCGAGCGCGGCCTCGTGGGCCTCCCGCGACACGCCCTCGTGCGAGACGTGGTGAAAGGGCACACCAAACCGCTCCACAAGACTGCGGAGCGAGTCGTGGTTGGCAATCACGGCCACAATCCGCCCCGGGAGATCGCCGACGGCGTCGAGCAGAAGCAGCTCGCCGAGACAGTGCGGCTCGCGGGTGGCACAGACGACGATCGGCTTGCGTTCGCCACGGGCCACCCGCACGCGGGCTCCAGCCGGCAGGGCAGCCGTCAGCTGCGACTGCAGACGTTCCACGGGCACGCGAGCCGCAGCCGCCGGCGGCGTCACCTCGGCCCGGAAGAAAAAATGGCCGGCGTTGGCATCAACGAATTCCTGGTTGCTCTCGATGTTGAGCCGTAGCTCCTGGAGCACACCCGTGATCCGGTGAATGAGGCCCACGTCGTCGGCGCAGTCGACAAGGACGACCTCGCGGCCGTCGGAGGCAGTTCCCACCACGCTCATGACGGCACCCATGCCAGCACCACCTCTTCGACGCTCGTGCCGGTCCTGCGGGCCGGCACCTCGATCTTCTCCAGATCGATCCCCTCTGGCGTGGTCTCGATCCGGATGCGGTCGAGTTCGTTGGCGATCTCGTCCTCGAGTGACAGCCGTTTTTCCTCGAGCGTGAGCAGGCTCTCCTCGGCATGGGCCACGTCGGCCTGCTGTCGGGCGGCCCGGCTCGCCGATCGCATCGACGTTGCCGCCTTGCCGATCGTGGTCGAACTCACGGTCCGGCGGCCAAGCAACGCCCCGAGTACGGCCGATCCGATCGACACATAGGTCTGCAGCGACTTGTTTTTGGCCTCGGCCTTCTCCCGCTCCACCTTCTGCCGGGCCCGCTCGATTCGCTCGGCCAGCGTCGCCAGCTTCGCGGCATGCCTGTCCCGCACCCGCTCGAGCTCGCGGTCGCGATGCTCCTTCACGCGTTGGGCAATCCGCACGCGAAACTCGGCCTCCGTCTCATCGGGTCGCGAGACGGCGTCGATCAGCGGGGCCCGCCAGACGGTGAGCGTCGCCGCACGCGTGAGGTGGTTTTTGAGCGACGTGGCCAGCCGCGTGTAGGCCGCCGGCCCGGCCAGTTGCCCCGGCAGGCTCGCAAACGTCCCGGGCCGTGGTGCCGGCTCGATTTCAGGCGGCTTTTCCAGCCGCTCACCCGCCTCCCAGGCCGATTCGCCGAGCGACTCCTCAGCGGGCGCCATGCAGATCACTTCGCGATCTTCATCCACCCGTACGGCTGTCTGCGAGAAGCGGACCCGCGCGCGGCCGAGAATCGCGGGCGTGTAGTGCACGTCGGCATCCAAGGAGACCGATCGTGGCGGGGCGAGAAACACCTCGCGGACCCCCGGCGGCAGGATCGGCCGCGGGCCTCCGAGCGGCGCGGCCCGCGAAGGACGGGCAGCCGGCTCGGCAGGGCGGCCCGTCGCCGTCGGCTCCGCACCACGGGCCGTCAGTCGGCGAATCTCCTCGCGCAGCAGTGGCCCGCGGAGATAGGCCATCGTCCACCGAGTCTGAAAGACCGTCTCGCCATCCTCATGCACGCTATGCATCAGAAACATCCGCTGCCCAAGCCCAGAGAGCAGCCGATCAACCTCGCCGCGGTCGAAGCCCGCACCAGCCGACGAGGCCGCGCCTTCGAGACCGTCGAGCACCCGCGCCTTGTCGCGGGCCGTCTGCAGGCGGCCGAGAAACCAGAGGCCGGCATTGGAGAGCCCCTTGTAATCGAGATCGACCGGATTCTGGGTGGCCAGCACGATGCCCAGGCCGTATGCCCGCGCTTGTTTTAGGAGCGTCAGCAGCGGCGTCTTGCTCGGCGGGTTCGCGGTGGGAGGCAGGTAGCCAAACACCTCGTCCATCAGGAAGAGGGCTTTCAGGGATGACGTGCCCCCCTGAGTCCGCATCCACGAGATTGCCTGGCCGGCAAGGAGCGTGACAAACGCCATCCGCTGGGCATCGGAGAGATGCGCGATCGATACGACGCTCACCCGCGGCTTGCCGGAGGGCGTCCAGAGGAGCCGACCCACGTCGAGTGGTTCACCGTCGAGCCAGGCGTCGAAGCCGGGGGCCGCGGCGACGGTGTTGAGCCGCGCGGCAAGCTGAAACCGATCGCCCGCCGGAAAGAAGTTTTCCAACTCTAGGAAGCCCACCCGTTCAATCGGCGGCGCGGGGATCGATCGCACGAGTGTGCCGAAGTCGACCTGCTGACCGCTCCGCCAGAGGGCATCGATGATCGTGGAGAGAAGCACATGCTCGCGGCTGGTGCCCGGTTCGGCATTGATTCCGACGAGCGCGAGGATGCCCGACACGAGCGACTCGATTCGCTCCCGTGTTGCCTCTGCGTCGGCCAGCACATGCGCCGGCGGTGGCGCGAGGCTTTCGAGCATCGCCAGCGGCCGGCCGGTGCGACTGCCCGGCGTGTAGACCGTCATCTCCACGGCGTCGTGCAGCCGACGGATGCGCTCCGGTGACTGGCCGCTCGCCTCGAGGCCGGCAGCCCACTTGTCGGCGGTCCGCCGCGCCAGTTCCTCCGCCGAGATGCCCTCGCGGGCAGCCGCATCGGGTTCGATCCATGGCAAGAAGTCAGCGGGCGCCAGATCGGGAAACGAAAGGAGCACGTTGGCGAGATCCCCCTTGGGATCGATCACGATCGCCGGGATACCGTCGAGGGCAGCCTCCTCGATCAGGTCGACGAGCAGCCCTGTCTTGCCGCTGCCGGTCATGCCGACACAGACCGCGTGTGTTGTAAACCGTTTGGCCGCCACGAGCAGGGGTTCGGGGCCGGGCTGACCAGAAACAGGATCGACCTTGCGGCCGAAGTAAAAAACGCCGAGACCTTCAATGTCAATCGGGGCGGCGACAGTTTTGCTTGCGGAACGAGAGCGGGAAGCGGTCATGGGAGACTCCACGGGCCGGGACTGCACCATTCAACTTCCGCCGAGCGATTCCTGCAAACGCTCCCGCAGGTCGGCGGGGCATGTGTCTGCGAAGCGAGAGGCCTGGGTCACTGCCGATTTTTCCAGCCTTTCCTGCGATCCGGCCCAGTCCCCTTGCCTCATGGGTCCCGCCCCGCGAAAGGTTCATCAGGCCCAGGAGCAGGAGTGAACGATGAACATCAACCGTTTTTCTTTGGCGGGTGGAATCGCACTGCCAATCCTATTCACGACGGCTGCTGCCGCCATGAACGTGAACTACAACTTCGAGCAGGATAACGGCGGCTGGACGGTCGAAACGCTCGGGGCTGTTGAACAGCCGTGGACCTACTTTGATTCCGGCTCCGACAAGGGCTGGGCGGCATTCCGCGGCGCCGACTCGACTGGTTCCGGTAGTTATCTCGTCAGCCCCGTGCTTTATCTCGATCCGCCGTCGGGTAATCCACAACAGTATGTCGGCGTGCGTCTCAAGCACTCTTTCAACTTCGGCGGCGGCGATGCCGGCGGCAGCCCGTGGTCACTCGGCCAGGCGCAGTACCGGTATGCGGGGGGCGGCTGGGAAGGGATTGGCACGGCTGATTTCGACGGCACATCGAATCAGCACTACGCTCCCACCTTTGCGAATCCACCGGAGCCGTTCGTCAGCAGCACGAACATCCCAGCGCCGGCCACGCCGGTCGAGGCGTGGGAGGGTGCCACTCTTGGCTTTGCCAATGGCACGCAGCGCGATAGCTATTTCCAGCTCGACTATCCGCCACTCGGGAACTACCCCTTCGTGCCCGGGCAGTCGATCCAGTTTCGGCTGCTGGCAGGCACGCTCGATCCGCTCATGGCAGGAAGTCCAGAACTACTTTGGAACATCACCGGTGTGCAGGTGTTTCACGTCAGCGAAGTTCCCGAGCCCGGCACGCTCGCCCTGGCGGCGACCGGCCTTCTCACCGGCGGCTTTGGCCTCCTGCGACGCCGCATCAAGCGGCCCCGCCAGCGGCCTTGGCCCAGTTCCACTCCTGTCGAAACCTGATCCAAAACCAATGAAGAGGTGACTCATGGACACCTTCCCTTCCAAACTTGTTTCGGCACGTGCGTGTATGGATCGCATCAGCCGGGCAGCTTTTTTCGCCGTTTTGTCGATCTGCTGTGCAGTCGGCGGACAGCGTCGCGGCATGCCGCTCGACATCACGTATGACTTCGCCGATGGCCCGCAGGGATGGGTGAGCCAGACAACTGCGGCTGATGGTGGCAGTTACCCCGAGAGCACGTGGTCTTGGTCGGGCGGGCTCTGGCAGGTCGATCCCGTGCCGGTGTTCAATTCACGGTACTGGATTGCCAACTCGCTCACGAGCCCGCAGATCACGGTCGAGCCGGCGACCGACGTGCTCGAGTTCACGATCATTCACCGCTACCGTTTTCCCACCAACATCACGACCGGTGGCCCAGTGGTGGCCGGCCAGCTGGCCTATCGGGTCGGCGGCGGCTCCAACCCGTTTCTTCCGCTCCTGCCCGACACCTTCTCGTCGGGGCCGGTTGACCCCCAGTACCAGCCGCTTACACCCTATCCGACGTGGGTGGGCACCAATGGCATCGCTCCGGCGAGCCTCAATCCGCCGCTGTTGACCACCGGCGGCATCTGGACGGGCGAATCGCCGGGCTTCGCCAGCGGGCAGTTCGTCGCCAGCCAGACCCTTTTGCGTGGCCTGACGCCAGGCGAGGAGGTGGAGTTTCGCTTTATCAATGCCAACCTGGGCCTCGAGTGTACGGGAGGCGGGTGGGATATCGCGTATGTCGATATCGTCGGCCTCGAACTCCCCGAGCCGGCCGGTCTCACCATGGCCGCAACCGGCTGTGGATTGGCGGCCTTGGGATGGCTGCGACGCCTCCGTCATTCGCTTGCTGCGAGCCTCATCTTTGCAGCGTTTGCCACGCTTCTCGTGGTCATTTCCGCTGCGGCCCGGCCACGCAATCTCACCATCGTGCCTCCAGCCCCAGCGTCAGCCCGTTGACGAACGCGCTTCCGCCGGTGTCGGTAGCCAGCGTTTGCAGGCTGTCGTCGCACAGCAGGCAGTTGTTGTCCAACTGGTTGGGCGACTGGGCGATGCCGCCCAGCCAGAAGGCCACCCAGCCTAGCCGCAGGGCAAGCCAGTCGTTCATTTGCCAGACCGCTGTCGCCCCCAATTCGCCGACGAAAGCAGCCCGCGACGTGCTCGTGCCCCCGGCCGCAAATTCCGGCTGCGGGCCGCCCAACGAGTACGACGTGAACTGGGCTGCGCGGTTGTAGAACAGCCCTGCCTTTCCGATGCCCTCGATCCAAAACGGGCCACCGTTCCCCCAGAGAAATGTGTCGGCTCCGATCTGCATCCCGTAGAGATCGTTATTGGTGTCGTTGCGGATGGCCAACGGATCGCTCAACGATGTCACCGCATCCATGGCGAGATCCTCGTTCCATTGCACCCAGCGGAAGCCGGCCAGCCATTGCCAGCGGCCGGCGGTGGGGAGGCGGCGATTGAGCTCGAAGCTCTGGATCGAACTGCCCAACGCGGCCGAGGCCTCGTTGAGCCGCGTCACGGGCGAACAACAGAGCACGCCAGGTGACACGACGTAGCCGCCCGTGGTGCCAGGGAGTGTGTTCGCCGCGGTGAACCCATCGACGAAGAAGTAGGTGAATTCGATCTGCCCAGTGTCGCCGGTATGGCGAAAGAGCGAGAACCGCGGACCGGCAGCCATTCCGCTCTGCAGGCCGGCCGCGTCGAGCGCGACCGTGCCCGATGAGGCGGGCGCCGTGCTGAAGAGCGGCGTGCTTTGGGGGCCATCCCACCACAGCATCAGGGCCTCGGCTCGACCGGTCCAACAGGGGCACTGGTCGAGCGGATCGAGCACGCGACACGGAATCTCGCAGGCTGGCTGTCGCTGCGGCCGCAGGGCATAGGTGTCTTGCGGAAACTCGAGCATGGTTTCCTCGGGAGCGATCTCGACCGGTGGTGTGGTCGCCCCATCTCCGAAAGCCGCCTCGCCACGAACATGCCGGACGAATCCCAGCAGCAAAAACATCATCGCCGCCAACAGCACGGCGAGATCCCCGTTGTTCAACCATGGGCGGAAGCGCCCCTCACGAAGCCGATCCATGCTTCACCTTTCCCCCAAATGCCCGGTGGCTCATGCGGCCTGGCCCACGCTTGGCGGCTACGCAGATACCCCCTCTTGCGTGGGGTATCGAAACGCGGGGGTCGGGAACTTCA
>CAMCYH010000009.1 GCA_945883745.1 Candidatus Kuenenia stuttgartensis | reverse complement strand
CAGGGCAATCAATTCGAACATGGCCGGTGGGGGGTTTCCGCGGCTCGCGTCCGGCAACGGTCAGAGGGCCGTGGATGTCGATCACGCGCAGCTGGTCCGGCGAGACTTGAAAGACGTCGCGATCGTCATGGGCCTGCACGAGTTCGCCCCAGTCGGTGGGCGGGCCGCGCGCGGGCGGATGCGGGGTGGCGGGATCGCTCGTGACACCTGCCGCAGCGCACAGCGACCGCTCGATCTCGTCAAGGAAGATCTTCGTGAGCGCCGCGACGGCTCGGGGCCGGTCGGCAAGCATGCCCCGCAGCCGCTAGCGTGAGCGCCTCCGCTTGGGCACGGAAATCACCCGCTGCCGCACGGGCACCGGCGGGATGACGCGCTCGGCGAGGTGGGCGGCTGTCTGGGCCATGTGGCGGCCGTTGCAGGACGGGCAGACCCCGCGGCCCTTGCAGGAGAAGGCCACGACGAATCCCTGGCCGCAGCCCGTGCAGCGAGCGCGGGCGAAGCCGAAGCAGGCGTGGTTCGCCAAGTTTCTGGAGCTTTCCAACGGCATTCCATCTCACGACACCTTTGGCCGCGTCTTTGCGATGCTCGACACGACTGAGTTCTACGCATGCCTGCAGAAGTGGCTGGCGACCTTCAACCACACCCTGGCTGACCGAGGTGTCCAGCTCGATGGTGACCTGCCCCCATGAATGACGCCAGTTTCTAAGTTAGGTTTTTGCCCTCCAACAGACCAGCCCTGTGCGGTTGCCGAGGCGTAGCCGAGGCGACCGCACAGGGCTGCCGCGCCTCGGGAGCCGGGGGGCGATACCCCAGCGCACTGTGCGGCCGGACAGTGTTGTAGTGCTGCCTCCACCTCTCGATGAGCACCATGGCGGCGACCACGCGGTGCGGGTCATTCCGATCTGCCCCGAGTTGCGTGAGCTGCTCGCTGAGGCTTTCGAGATCGCCGAGCCCGGGCAGGCTCTCGTTGTCCCGCGGGTCAGCTCGAAGAGCGTCAATCTTCGGACCGAGTTTGAGCGGATCCTCACGAGGGCCGGTCATGAGAAGTGGCCACGGCTGTTTCAGAATCTGCGGGCGTCGTGTGAGACGGATTGGGTGGAGAAGTATCCGGCTCACGTGGTGGCGAAATGGATGGGACACTCGCCGAAGATTGCGGCCCAGCACTACCTGCTCGCTCGGGAGCACCACTTTGAGGACGTGGTCAGTGGTGGAGGAGCCCAGCCAGTTCGTGCCTCATCAAGCGAACAGGGTTTGCCAACGAGAGCCGCCGAGACTGGAGCCGAGGCCCCCAAATCTGTGCGTGCAGATTGCAGCTCACCAAACGTGCAAATTGCAGCTCAGCAGGCGGCGGCGGGGAGCGGCAGGGAGCGGCACAAAAAGAAGCAACCCGCGGTCACCACTAGGGTTACCGCGGGTTCTTCCGAAGTTACGTCAGTTTCCGAAACTGACAAAGTGGCGGGGGTAGGATTCGAACCTACGACCTCGAGGTTATGAGCCTCGCGAGCTACCGGGCTGCTCCACCCCGCGACGTTGGCTTTCCGCTGTGTCGGAGGAAAGTGATGCAAACAGTCGTGACGACCGATGGAACCGGTGTATCGGCCGTCTCAACTTCCCTCGATAATAGAACGGCGTTCAGCGAAAAAGAAGCCCCAGCCGGTATCGCCCGCATTTCCGATGCCTCCAGCAGACCCACGCTCCGAGTTGCCCGCATCGACACGCCCGGCGGCCGAGAGCCCCGCGGCCGCCGTCGGATCGTCGGAGCCAAGCGTGACCGAGACGCTCGACGGGTGGCTGCAGCGTAGCCCGCCGTTCACGCTCAGCCTCTCCCTGCATGTCGTGGTGCTCCTGCTCTTGGCGTTGCTCGTCGTCCAGCAGCCGCGGTCCGAGCGAATGCGATTGGAACTCGTGTTTGGCAACGAGGCAGGCAGTGGCGCTGCCCCCGAAGGAATTACGATTGAACCGCCGGATGAGGGAGCGGACGACGCTGAGCCACCGCCGCCGCCGTCGCCGGCGCCGGAGCAGAAACCGGAAATGGCTCCCGCGTTGCCTCCGCTTGTCAAACCCCGCGACGAACCTGCCGAGACGGTCGCTCGCGTGATGCCGGTCGAGCCGATCAATCCGCCGTCGGCGGTCGCCGGTGCTGGGCAGGTAGCAGCCGCGCCGTCTGTGCGGCTCGCGCTCGCCGGCCGCTCGGCCGGTCGGAAGGATGAATTGCTCGCCGCAGGTGGTGGCGGTGGCGAAACGGAAACGGCGGTGGATGCGGCGCTCGACTGGCTTGTGCGGAATCAGGAAAAGAGCGGCCTGTGGAGCCTGCGGGGCCCGTATCTCGACGGCAGCCGGCAGGAGAATCGGCTGGCCGCCACGGCAATGGCGCTCCTGGCTTTACAGGGCGCGGGCAACACCACGGAAGAAGGCCCACATCAGGTGGCCGTGCAGCGGGCATGGAAGGCGTTGCTGGCCAAGCAGAGCGACGACGGCACCTTCGACATGGGACAGATTCCGGAGCAGCAGAGCATGTATGCCCACGCCCAGGCGACCATCGCGCTCTGCGAACTCTACGGCATGACCCGGGATGCCAGCCTGCAGGCGGCGGCGCAGCGGGCCCTCGACTATGCGGTGGCAGGGCAGATGCCCGACGGCGGCTGGAAGTATCACCCGCCGCGGCCGAACCATCCCAATCGGGGCGACATGTCGGTGACCGGCTGGTACATGATGGCGCTCAAGAGTGGCGAGATGGCGGGGCTCGAAATTCCGGCTGAGTCGTACGCACGACTCGCGGACTTTCTCGACGCCGTGTTTATTTCCGACGCCAAGGGCTACGGCTACGAGATCATGCCGAACCGCGGCTCGTTTCAGGTGCGGCCGGCACTCACCGCCGAAGCCCTGTTATGTCGGCTCTACCTGGGGTGGCAACGGGATGACCCGCGGTTGCAGGCTGGGGTCGCGCTGCTGTTTCGCGAGGTGCCGCGAGACTTCGAATACCCGGACGTTTACACCTGGTACTACGTCACGCAGGTCTGCCACCACCTCGAAGGCGATCCCTGGCGGGAGTGGAACACCTGGATGAGGGCCACGCTTCCTGCCGCCCAGGTTGGAAAGGGAAAAGAGAAGGGGAGTTGGAATCCGGCGCACGACAAATGGGGCTACAGCGGAGGGCGTCTGTTTATGACCTGCATGTGCACTTGCATGCTCGAGGTCTACTACCGGCACATGCCGCTTTTTTCGGCGGTTGAGTAATCGGCGTCGGTTTTGCTGCTGGCCCCCGGGCTCGCGCCCGGGGCTGGGTGGTGGGTAAGCGTGACTGGGCCAAGATCCAGCCGCCAGGCGCAAGCCGGCGGGCGTACGAGAGCGACCGGAGGGTCGCCAAGAAACCCGAGGCCAGGATGATAGCCGCAGGGCGCAAGCCCGCGGGACATTTCCAGCCAGCCGCCAGGCGCAAGCCGGCGGGCTGGCACCCGAATCGGCGTCGGTCTCGCTGCTGGCCCCCGGGCTTGCGCCGGGGGCTTTTTGGTATCATCTGCGGGTGCTTAGGGAAGTGCTCACACCAATCACGGAGACGATCATGAAGGACTCACGTCGCGGTTTTTTGACATCCTGCAGCGCGGCGGCCGTCGCTTCCGGATTCATCCCCTACGTCTTCTCGCAGCCACGGACACTGGCCGACGAGACGCAGTCGAAGAATGACCGCGTCGCCCTGGGCCTCATCGGCTCCGGCAGCATTGCCAATGCCAACATCGGCGCCGCCAAGGAGTGGATCGATGTCGTGGCGATCGCCGACGTCGATGCCGGCCGAGCCGCCGAATTCAACGCCAAGCATGCCGGCGGGAAGGCCGACGTGTATGACGACTACCGCCGCATCCTGGAGCGGAAGGATATCGACGTGATCCACGTCGCCACGCCCGACCACTGGCATACGAAGCCCGTCGTCGAGGCGATGCTGGCCGGCAAGGACATCTATTGTGAAAAGCCGCTGACGCTCACGATCGACGAGGGCAAGCTGATCCGCAGGGTGCAGAAGGAGACCGGTCGAGTCGTGCAGGTGGGCACCCAGCAACGCAGCACGTTCAACCTGTTTGTGAAGGCGATGGCGATGGTTGCCGAGGGGCGGCTCGGGCGGATCAACAAGGTGCAGGCGGCGATCGGTCCGGCTCCCTCGAGTCCGGCGATTCCCGTGGCCGCAGTGCCGCAGGGCCTCGATTGGAACCGCTGGCTTGGTCCGGCTCCGTCCGTTGACTACCGGTTTTTCCAGGGGCCGGCTGTCAAGGACAAGGACGGCAAGGACAAGCTGCCGCAGGCCAACACCAACTGCCACTATGAGTTTCGCTGGTGGTACGAGTATTCCGGCGGCAAGCTCACCGACTGGGGGGCGCACCATGTGGATATGGCTGCTTGGGCGCTCGCGCTCAATGGCCAGCCGCTCGCGCCGCTGTCGGTCGGGGGCATGGCCAAGCATCCGGTCGAATTCAAGGATGGGATGCCCGTTGAAAAGGATCGCTACAACACGGCGACCGAGTTTCTCTTCACGGTCGAGTTTCCCGGTGGCACGCAGATGGTGATCCGCCACGACACCGACAATGGCGTGCTGATCGAAGGGGACAAGGGCCGCATCTTCGTGAGTCGCGGCAAACTTTCCGGGGAACCGGTCGATGCCCTGAAAGACAACCCGCTGCCGGAAGATGCCATCGCCAAGGTCTACAAGAATCTGCCGATGGAGCACAACGAGCGGAAAGGCCACTGGGCCAACTTCCTGCACTGTGCGAAGACCCGCAAGGAGCCGATCTCCGACGTCCACACCCACATGGAGGCGCTCAACATCTGCCACCTGGCGGGAATCAGCGCTCGGCTGGGCCGCACGGTGAAGTGGGATGCCGCCGCCCAGCAGGTCGTGGGCGACGAGCAGGCCAACGCGATGCTGGCCCGGCCCTACCGCAAGGGATTCGAGATCGAGATGGGCTGACCCCACTGGCGGATCGCCTCGTAGGCCACGATCGCGGCGGAGTTCGCCAGATTGAGACTGCGGACCTCGGGCCGGGCGGGGATCGAGAGCACCTGTTCACGGTGGGCCTCGAGGAGGCTGCGGGGGAGCCCCTCCGACTCGCTGCCAAACACGAGCACGTCGCCCCGCTGGTAGGCCACGTCGGTGTAGGTGCGGGCTCCACCCACCTCGAGAAACCAGGTGGGCTGCCGGCCTACCTCGGCCAGGCGGGAGACGAGGTCGCCCCAGGAATCGGCCACCTCCCACTCGAGGTGCTCCCAATAGTCGAGGCCGGCGCGGCGGAGATAGTAGTCGTTGAGCTTGAAGCCGAGCGGTCGCACCATCCACAGCTTCGCGCCGATTGCCACGCAGGTTCGCCCGACGTTCCCGGCATTGGGCGGGATCTCCGGTTCGTGGAGCACGATGTGCAGGAGCGGGTCGTAACGCACAGGTCTATCCCCGGCCGTGGGCCGGTCTGCTATCTTTGAGGGAAACGCATCATTAGGAGATGGTCGATTGCTCGAGATCAAGCGCAACCCCACGCGGCCCGTCAAGATCGGCAGCATCACGATCGGCGCCGGCCATCCGATCGCGCCGCAGAGCATGACGGCCACGCATACGCAGGACGTCGCGGCTACGCTCGCGCAGGTCGAGGATCTGCATCGGGCTGGTGCGGGCGTGGTGCGGATTGCCGTCGACAGCAAGAAGGATGCCGCCGCCCTGGAGGCGATCCGGGCGGGCACCGCGGCCAACCTCGCCATCGACCTCCAGGAAAACTACCGGCTCGCCTCGGAGGTGGCCCCGCACGTCGACAAACTGCGGTACAACCCCGGCCACCTCTACCATCACGAGCCGACGAAGCCCTGGCAGGAGAAGGTGAAGTTCATCGCCGACGTGGCGGCCGCGAACGACTGTGCCCTGCGTGTGGGCGTGAATTGCGGAAGTGTCGATCCGGCCAAGAAGGAGCAGTTCGCCGAAGACGATTCGCTCGGGCCGATGTTGGCCAGTGCGTTCGAACACTGCGATCTGCTCGATTCGCTCGGCTTCACCCGCTATGCCGTGTCGCTCAAGGATTCAGATCCACAGAAGGTGATCGAGGTGAACCGCCGGTTTGCCGAGCAGCGGCCCGATGTGCCGATCCACCTCGGTGTGACCGAGGCGGGCATGCCTCCCGACGGCATCATCAAGACTCGCATCGCCTTCGAGCAGCTGATCTCGCGGGGCATCGGCGACACGGTCCGCGTGTCGCTCACCGTGCCCAACGCCGACAAGCCGCAGGAGATCGCGGCGGCCAATGCGATCCTGGCCGACATCGCGGCGGGGCGGGTGCGGAGCGTGGTCGACTACGGCCTTGCGTCGCTCAATATCATTTCCTGCCCGAGCTGCTCCCGCGTGGAAAACGAGGCCTTCATCGAGCTGGCCAAGCAGGTCAAGGAGATGACGGCCTACGCCAGAGAGCATGCCATCACGATCGCCGTGATGGGCTGCCGGGTGAACGGCCCGGGCGAGACTGACGACGCTGACCTCGGTCTGTGGTGTGGCCCGACGCATGTGAACCTGAAGAAGAAGAGCGCGGAACTTGGCGCCTATCCCTATGACGCGATCCTGCCGAAACTCCGCGAGGAGCTCGACCGGCTGATCGCCGCCCGCTCCTGACTGCGTTTCCTGACAGAGGGCCCGCTCCATGCAGTCGCTCCAGATCGTCACCCCCGAATCGTCAGGCTCCTGCGCGGCAGGCACGACGGTGATGCCGGCCCCGCAGCCTGTCGATCCGGCCACCTGCCGGGGCACGTTTGCGATGGTGAGCCTCGGCTGCCCCAAAAATCTCGTCGACACCGAGCGGATGCTCGGCCTCTTGCGGGACGACGGCTGGCAGCTCGTGGGGGAGCCGCAGGGCTCCGATCTCGTGATCGTCAACACCTGCGCCTTCATCGACGCTTCGCGAGAGGAGTCGTATGCGGCGATCCACGAGATGCTCGACCTCAAGAAGACGGGGGGCACTCGAGGCGTGATCGTGGCCGGCTGCCTGGCCGAGCGGCAGAAGGAAAAACTCCTCGACGAACTTCCCGATGTGGATGCGGTGATCGGCGTCTTTTCCCGCGATGAGGTGGCCCGGTCGGCCGAGCGGCTGATCGGCCGGCTCGGCGAGCAGCGGAGCATTTTCAAGCCGGCTCCTGCGCGGGCCCTCGACGACTCGGGGCGGATGCGGGTGACGCCGCGGCACATGGCCTACCTGAAGATCTCGGAGGGCTGCGACCGCACCTGCACGTTTTGCGCAATCCCGAAGATGCGGGGCAAGCACGCCACCAAGCCGATCGAAGAGGTGGTCCGGGAGGCTCGCGAGCTTGCCGCCGACGGCGTGAAGGAACTCGTGATCGTCGCCCAAGACACGACCTACTACGGCCTCGATCTCTACGGCGAGACCAGGCTCGTGGAGGTGCTGGCCGAACTCGAGAAGATCGAGGGACTGGTCTGGATCCGGCTGATGTATCTCTATCCGATGTACTTCACCGACCAGCTCATCGACGCGATCGCCGCCAGCACGAAGGTGATTCCCTACCTCGACATGCCCCTGCAGCATGCCAGCGATCCTGTGCTCAAGCGGATGCAGCGGCGAGTGGCAAAGGGGCCGACCGAGGAACTGCTGGCGAAGCTCCGCGATCGCATCCCCGGTCTCGTCCTGCGGACCACGCTCATCACCGGCTTCCCGGGCGAGACCGAGGAGCAGTTCGACGAGCTGGTCGAGTTCGTGCGGCGGTGGCGGTTCGAGCGGCTCGGTGTCTTCACCTATTCGCTCGAGCCCGATACGCCGGCGGCCAGGCTCGACGGGCATCTGCCCGAGGAGGTGAAGCAGCGCCGGCGCGACGCCGTCATGCGGGAGCAGCAGAAAATTGCCCACGCCCATGCCCGGGCCCAGGTCGGAGCCGTCGTCGATGTCATCATCGATCGACAGAGCGATGAGCGAGAGGACGTGTGGATCGGTCGCACCCGGGCCGACGCCCCCGACATCGACTGCGTGGTCTATGTGACGGCGCCCGGCACGTCGGCAGCCCGGCCGCTGACAGGGATGATTCTTCCGGTGGAGATCGTGGCCTCGAGCGGGTATGACCTGGCCGGCGTGGTGGCCGAATGACCGCCGGGTCGGCTCTTGATCGTGTGTGGACCGTGCCGAACCTGCTCTCGGCCGCGCGGCTGGGGCTGGCGATCGTGCTGTTTGTCGCCATCGGGCAGGCGTGGCACGGGGCGGCGCTGGGGCTCTTTCTCGTTGCCGCCTCGACCGATTGGGTCGATGGCTGGTGGGCCCGACGATTCAACCAGGTCAGCCGTCTGGGGCGGATCTTCGACCCGCTCGTCGACAAGGTCATCATCTGCGGCGCGTATGTGCTCCTGGCCGCCGCCCCGGAAACATCGATCGCACCGTGGATGGCAGTGGTCGTCGTGGTTCGGGAACTGGTCGTGACGGCAGTCCGGGCGGAGATGGAACGGGCCGGCCACGACTTTTCAGCGGCCCTTTCGGGCAAGCTCAAGATGGTGTTGCAGTGCGCTGCTGTGGCATTGGAACTGGCGGCACGCGTTTGGCCGGACTGGGAGCCGGCATCGGTCGGCATGCGGCCGCTGGCGACGCTCGTCTCCTGGGCGGCGGTCATCGCCACCGTCTGGTCGGGCGTCGAATACATCGTGGCTGCTCGCGGGCTGCTCACGGGAAGCAGGCCCTCGGCATGACGACGTCTGGCGACATTGCCCTGATGCTGCTGGCGCTGGCCGTGCTGGCCGCGTGGCTTGGCAGCGGCTGGATGATGGTCGCCATGGCGCGGCGGCTGCGGGTGGGACTTCCGATCGTGGCGGCCGAGCCGCAGCGGCCAGTGCCATGGCGGGGGATCGACGTCATCGCTGCCGTCGTAATCATGATTCTGGCCCGGATCGTGGCGCAGATGGCGATCAATGCCATCTGCAGGACCACACCGGGAGACGCGTCCGCGATCACCCCCCAGCCTGACATGACCTCCCAGCTGGTGGCCGGTGTGCTCGCGATGCTCGGCGGTGCGGCGGTCACCGCGCTGATGCTCCTCCGCAACGGGGCGTCGTGGGCCGATCTTGGCCTGTGGCCCCTCGCGCCGGCCCGCGACCTGCGGCTGGCCGTGGGTGGCCTCGCCCTCGTGCTGGCACCGCTCTTGGCCGTCGCCGCTCTGCTCAACCGGATCGTTCCCTACCAGCATCCGATCATCGACTTTCTCAATCAGCACAGCGATCCGCTGGCGATTGCCGTGGTGGTCGTGGCGGCGATCGTCGTCGCCCCGATCGCCGAGGAGTTCCTGTTTCGGCGTGTGCTGCAGGGCTGGCTGGAAACCCTTCCGCTCCCGCTCGGCCCGGCGACCGCCATCGGGCTGGCTTCGCTGGCGTTTGCCGCGGCCCATGCCGGGCACGGGCTGGCCTGGCTGCCTCTGCTTGCCCTCGGGATCGTGCTGGGAGTGCTCGTCAGGCAGACCGGATCGATCGTGCCGGCCATCCTGCTCCATGCCCTGTTCAATGCGGTCAGCGTCGGCCTGCTGCTGCTGCAGCTCTCCGGACTGGTGCCCGCGAGCTGACCGACACGACGTCGGGCGCGAGGTGTTTCTCAAGCGGGCAGACACGGCAAACCGATCTGGTCTCTGAGCCGGCCGATCGGGCACAATCCGCGGGCCGTTCCCCAGGATCTTGCCGTGCATCGTTCACTCCTCACCCGCCTCGTCGACTGGCTCACCTACGTGGCGGTTCGCGTGGCGATCTGCGTCGTCCAATCGCTGCCCCGGAGCATGTGTGAGCGGATTGCCCGGACGTCGGCCAACCTCCTGGCCAATCGGTTGCGAATTCGCCGACGCGTTGTGCGCGATAACCTGCAGCAGGCTTTCCCTGAGTGGACCGCCGAGCAGTGCCGCCAGGCCGCCTGCGGCATGTGGGAGCATCTCCTGTTGATGGTCGTCGAGATCGCCCATGCTCCGCGGGTCATCCGCAAGACCACCTGGCGGAAGCACCTGCGGATTCACGGTATGGAGGAGATCGTCCGCACGATGTGGCTGGATCGGCCGAAGGTGGTGCTCTCCGGCCACTACGGCAACTTCGAGCTGGCGGCCTTCCTGTTCGGCGTGTTCGGATTCAAGATGTTTTCGGTGGCCCGGGAACTCGACAACCCGCTGCTCGACCGGTTCGTCAACGAGTTTCGGGAGTCGCGGGGGCAGCAGATCCTGCCCAAGAAGGGAAGCGCCCCCGATGTGGCGATCGCGATGGAGCAGAACGGTGCGATCGGCCTGCTGGGCGATCAGGCCGCGGGGCCGCGGGGCTGCTGGGTCGACTTTTTCGGTCGGCCGGCCAGCGTGCACAAGGCGATCGGCGTGTTTGCGCTGTCGGCCTCGGCGCCCGTGATGGTCTGCACGGCGACCCGCCGCAACGGCCTGTTTGACTACGACCTCCGGGTCGAAGGGATTGCCGATCCCGCGGATGACTCTGCGGACACTGCCGGCCTCACCCCCCTGTCGCAGTGGTACACGAATCTCCTCGAGCAGGCGATCCGCCGCGCACCGGCGCAGTACTGGTGGGTGCATCGGCGATGGCGGGGAGCGCCGCCACGCGGTAGAGTGTCTCGCTCGGCGGCGTGACCGGCGGATCGACTCCGCGGTGCTTCGTGCCGGAATCCGTGCGGGGCCGCCCGATGGCCGACTGGATCGAAATCGCCACCCTCGACGAATGTCCGCCCGGCATCAGCATTGAGCGGGTGATCGCCGGTCAGATAGTGGCCCTGGCCAACGTCGAGGGGCGGCTGCATGCGATCGACGGGCTGTGTCCCCACCAGGGCGGTCCGCTCGGCACAGGTGTGCTCTGCGGGTCGATTCTTACCTGCCCCTGGCATGGCTGGCAGTTTGATGTCGTGGATGGCCGCCACCAGCTTTCGGCATCTGTTCGCCAGACAGTGCACGAGGTGCAGGTCCGTGATGGCACCGTGTTTGTCAGACTGGCCCGGGTGCGGGGGGCGGACGCGTGATCGAGTTTCGCTGCTTTCGCAATGATGACCCGCCACGGCTGGCCGACGTCTGGCGGTCGGCTGATCTGGGGCCGGCAGCGATGCAGCCGATGACATCGGCACTCCTCGAGGCGGCGGTGTTCTCCAAGCCCTACTTCGATCGCCACGGCCTCATTGTGGCCCTCGACGGGGAGCGGGCCGTCGGTTTCGCACACGCTGCCTTTGGCCCTGCGACTGATCACGGCGGCATCGACACGACCGTGGGCACCACCCTGTTCGTGGCCGTCGTGCCACATGCCGACCATGATGCGATCGGCCGCGGGCTCCTCGAGAGATGCGAGGCGTATTTGCGAAGTCGCGGCGCCACGACGCTCCTCGGTGGTGGCTCGGCCGACATGCGGAGTTTCTATCTGGGGCTTTATGGCGGGTCCGACCTGCCGGGCATCCTCGATTCCTCGTCCGACATGCAGGGAATCTTTCGGCAGTGTGGATACGAGGTCGCAGAACGGATCGCCGTGCTGCGACGGCGGCTGGCCGGCTTTCGTCCACCGATCAATCGGCTGCAGGTGGCCATTCGCCGGAACACCGTGTTGCGGGTGATCGACGAGCCTACGCGCCGCACGTGGTGGGAGGCAGCCACGACCACCGGCATCGCCCTCCGGCGATATGAATTGCGAAATCACTCCGAAGAAGTGCTCGGGACAGCGTCGCTTTGGGACATGCAGCCACTGGCAGCGGCATGGGGCGTGACAGCCGCCGGGCTCTTGCACGTCGCGATCGAGGGACAGCGGCGACGGCAGGGGCTGGCCAAGTATCTTCTGGCCGAGGCGATGCATGACCTGGCGCAGGAAGGAGTTTCCTTGATGGAGACCCATGCCTCCACGAGTAACTCGGCTGCACTTGCTCTCTTCGAGTCGCTCGGTTTCGAAACGGCCGAGTATGGGATCGTGTTTCGCAAGCCGGCGGGATGACGTGCATCAGTCGGCGGCGAGCGATTCGACGTGGGCCTTCACGGCTGCTGAGCAGGCGGTCATCGACCCCTCGGTGCGGACGAGCCGCAACGGCAGCGGTGCTGTTTTCCCGTCGCGACGGAGATCGGCCAAGTAATCCTGCAGAATCGCCCGCCGCTCCGGCGTCGTGTGGAGCATCCAGTGCACCCAGCACCAGGCTTCTGCGTAGTGATCCTGTGACATGTCGCCCGGGCCGGCGAGTGCCTCCAAGGCATCGAGGTTGGGCTGCCATGTTCCCTCGAGGAGGCGGCCACACAGGTGGGCGACGTGCTCGCCATGCATTCCGCTTTCGCTCCGCGGCCGCTCGAAGTACTCGGCGATGCCCTCATCCAGCCAGAGTGGCACGGTCGGTACGACTGCATGGACGTAGCCGTGAGTCGTCTCATGCCGCAGGTCTTCCGCAATGCGGTCCTGCCAGGCGGCATAGACCGAGAGAGTCGTATCGGTCTCGACAAAAAAGGCTCGCCGTGCTGGAAATCCGGGAAACTGACGGGCTACGAAGGTTTCATAGCGGCCCGCATTCTCAAAGAGGAAAAGATGCACCGGCTCGTCGGAGATGGGGAGGCCGAGATCCTGACTGACGTCGGTCCGCATCGACTCCAGTTCGCGGATCATCCGATGCTGTTCAGCGAGTGGGAAGTCGGCATGGATGACGAGCTGTCCGGCGACGACCTCGTTGCGGGTTGGCAGGTCACCGCTGGCAGGCAGCAGGCCAGCGGCCGCTGTGACCAGTGAGCCGCCGCTTGACACCGCAGCGGCCTGCCAGGGGGCGGTCTGCCAGGCCCTCAGGCAGCCACCGCTCAGCGGCAGGCAGACGATAAGCAGGCTTACGCGCAGAAATCGTAGACAACGCATCGCAGACCGCCGGCTCCTGAGGGGACGGGATGCTAGCAATGCACTCGTTCTTCACCAAGGCCATCCGCTACGGGCTTGAGGCGGTGGAGCGTGCCCATCAGGGCCTCCACGGAGAGCGGTTTCCCCAGCACGGCCTTGGCACCGGCCTCCAGGGCGGCCCGTACCGAATCACCCCTGGGAAACGACTCCACGAGAATGATTGACACCTGCAGGCGGTTGGCCGCGAGGATGCCGAGCCAGCCGAGGGCATCGGCGGTGAGGGAGCCGACATCCCAGACGAGGACGTCCGCCGGCTCGTCGAGTGGGGGACGGCCGCACCGCGTCGTGCCAACGAGTCCGCCGGCGAACGGCACCAGCGCAGCGAGGCCGTCAGCATCCATCGGTGTTGATGCCACCACTGAGACCGTGAGCGGCTTCCCTGGACAGGCGGCCGTGATCCCGAGCAGGCGTTCGTCGCGGCGAATGGCGGCTGGGGTGGCGAGCGTGCCGGCGCGGCCGGAATCCCAACCGGTAAACCACGTTTCAACCCGGCCGGGCAGGTCATACCAGGGCACTTCCTCAATGCCGGCAAGGGGTGGGCCGCTTCTTCGCCGGCCCTCTACAAGGCTCGAAGCGACCGACACGATGGGCATGAGCGGCCATGCTCGCGACACTATCAGGGCGTCGTCGCGTGTCCAGCGTGTTGGCCGATCGGTGGCAAGAATCGCCAGCCGCGGAGTGGTTGGGTCGTGGGCGGCTGCAGCGGCAGCTTCTGCCGGGCTTCCGAAAAATCTGAGCGGTGTCTGCCAGCGGGAGAGCGCGGGCTGAACCCATCCGCGTGCCAGCCGCAACTCTTCGGTGTCGGCGCTGCCGATCCAGAGAGCAGGTCGGGATGATGCGGGCTGACAGGGCGGGGCGTGCATGCCCGCTACACTACCGGCTCTCGGCTGGGGCCGCCTACGGCAAGGATGCCAGCCGACAGGCCGCCGCGGTACCAGTGCCTGAGAGCGAAGGCCTGGCAGAATGCGAAGAGGCTGCGGCGGCGATTTTGTAAAAAAGCGCTGTTGACTCACCGGGGAGCGAAATCGCCTCACAATCACGGGTTGACCGTCTCGCAGTCCCTCGCACAATGACGCCCCATCGCAGGTCATGGATGACCCGCGATTCGTCATCGGCAGGAGGCCGTCATGCACACATCGAATCGTGAAGAATGGCATTGTGAGGGTGGAGTCCGGCTCTCGGATGTAGTGCCCGAGGCCCGCTTCCTGGCCTGTTCGGAGATTGTTGTCGGACGGTGTTGCGACGACCCGGATCTCTGCGGCCCGGGAGACGTGTTCATCGCTCGTGAAGGTGCGATCGGCGAAGCCAATGAGGCGGCGCGAGTCGCGCTCGCCAACGGAGCCGCGGCCATCATTTCGGAAACGGTCCTGCCGACTGGCGGCCTGCCTCTGGGGATCGTGCCCAATACGGATTGGGCCTACGCCCGTCTGTGCCATGCCTTGGCCGGCGACCCTGCCCGGCGGCTGCGGGTGATTGCCATCACCGGCACCAGCGGTAAAACGACGACGGTCTGGCTGACAGCAGCGGTGCTGGCCGAGGCCGGCCTACGGGTGGGCGTGGTTTCCGACCTCGGCTGCCTCGATGCCTCCGGCATGGACGTCGAGCGGGGCGGCGTTGACGATGCCGCCGCCCTTGCCATCTGGCTCGAGCGACTGGCGGCCAGCGGCTGCACGCATGCCGTGGTGGAGGTGTCGAGCCGTATGCTCGCTGCCCACGCACTCGCCGGTGTGGAGTGCGACATGGTCGTGGTGACCAATCTGGCCGACGCCCATCGCGACCTGCACGGGTCGCAGGAGGCCTACCATGACATCAAGGCGCGGATTCTCGACAGCCTGTCCGATGATGGCTGCCTGATCGTCAACGGCGACGACGAGCGACTGCAGCGATTCGTCACGCGGTGCTCCACGGAGCGGCCTGCGGCCGGCACGATCACGGTCGGACTCCATGCCGGCGACCTGACCGCCACTCCGATCGAGCGGAGCCTGTTTGGCCAGACTTTTCTGATGCATGCGGGCGGTCACACGATCCCGGTGGCGGTGGCCCCACCCGTGGCATCGTTTGTGAGGAACGCATTGCTGGCCGCTGCGGTCGGTATCCGCGGGCGAGTGCCCCTGGAGCGGATTGCCCGCGGCATCGAGTCGGCCGGGTGTGTCTCGGGCCGCGTGGAGCGACTTGACCGTGGCCAGGACTTCGCGGCCTTTCTCGACCTGCCGACGTCGGGCCACGCGCTGGCATCGACGCTGGCCAGCCTGCGGAGGCTCACCCCAGGCCGGCTGGTGGTTCTTGCCGAGGAGGGCATCGCTGATGCACTCGGAGGACTGGGCCGGTTCGTGATCCGGTCGGCAAAGTGGTGCGATGACTGCCTCATCGCGCCGGCCAACATCGCCTCAGAAGACGCCGGCGACAGTGTCGTGGCCGCCTACGCCCGCATCGATCGGACGCTGGCCGGGCTCGGTGCCGGCGACTGTCTTCTCGTGCTTGGTGATGCGCTGAGGGAGGCTTCGCCCTCAGGTGATCCCGAGAGTGGAGAGCTTGGGCTCGTCGATGTGGTTGATGGCTGGCTGCAACTGGCCCACCCGCCGCGGCAGCCAGCGGGCCGCCGTGCTGCCTGAGCCATCGCCCCGTGTGAGGGAGCACCGTCACAAAACCGGATAGACGCGATCCGGCCGCTGCGGCACAATTTCCCTCGGTGGCGGAGCCCGCGCAAGCCGGGTGCGCCACGGCCGTTTCACATTTGTCCTTAGTTTCCGCAGTTCGGGAAGCGTTCATCATGGCAGCCGGCTCAGAGTCAGCGTCCAGCGGTACGCCCTTCGATGACCTCGGCATTGCCGTGGCCAGTCGTGAGCCGCTCGCCCCCCATACCTGGTTGGGAATCGGTGGGGCCGCCGGCTATTTCTGTGAGCCCGTCGACGTTGATGCCCTCGCTCGGATCGCTCGCCGGTGCCATGAGCGAGGCATTTCATTGCGGGTAGTCGGCGGTGGCTCCAACATCCTCGTCTCGTCGGCTGGATATCCTGGCATGGTGGTGCGACTGTCTGCGCCGGCATTCTGCACGATCGCCGTTGAAAAGCCGGCGATCACCGCCGGCGCGGGAGCCAAGCTTGTGCATGTGGTGTCAGCGGCCGTGCAGGCAGGGCTCGCCGGGTTGGAAATGCTCGTCGGCATTCCGGGCACGGTGGGAGGCGCCGTGGTGGGCAACGCCGGGAGCCGCGGGGGCGACGTGGGGGCTCGCGTCAGCGCGGTGACGGTGATGCTGGCCGACGGCACGATCGAGATCCGGCAGGGGAGTGCACTCGCGTTTCAATCACGCTGGAGCAATCTTGACGACGTGCTGGTGATCGCCTGCCGGTTCGAACTCGACGAGGAAAGCCCCGACCTCCTGACGAAGCGAATGCAGAAGCAGTGGATTGTGGAGCGGTCGGAGCAGCCATCGGGCACTCGCGCCGTGGCGATGATGTTCAAGGATCCTCTCGGCACGACGGCCGAATCACTGATCGAGCAGGCTGGTGGCCGTGACATGCGGGTCGGTGCGGCCTCGGTCTACGGACCTCATGCCAACTATGTCGTGGCCGGAGCGGGGTGCTTGAGCGATGATGTCCGTGGTTTGGTGGAACGTGTCCGGTCGGCGGTGCGCGACAAGCTGGGTGTGGAGTTGACGCCACTCATCGAGGTGTGGTGAGCAGGGTGAGGATGAGTTGCGGCTCGAGGCTGCAACGGTGCTCTCAAGAGCGAGGGGCGTGACGGATGGGCGGTCGAGATGGTATTTCCCGCCGGGCATCCGAGCCGACTGCGCCGCGCGGCGGCATGTGGACAGCCCTCTTTGCCGGCCGACAAGCGGGCTGGGGAGCAATCGCCGTGGCGGCTGCGGCGGTGGCGGGCGGCCTTGCGCTCTGGTCGCGGGTGAGCGACGATGTGCGGTCAGACAGTGGGTATGTGCTCGAGCCTACGACGATCGAGGTAACCGGGCTCGCTCCCTGGGTGCGGGCCGATCTCAAGGGTGAGGCCCTGCGAAATGCGAGCCTCGACAGCCGGCTTCCGCTGGATGACCCCGAATTGCCGCGGCGGCTGGCCCGAGCCTTCGACATGCATCCCTGGGTGCGCAGCGTGGTGCGGGTCGACCTTGACCACCCGGCCCGGGCCATCGTGGAAGTGGTCTGTCGGGAGCCGGTCGCGATGGTGAGCGTGACGGGCGGACTGCTGGCGATCGACGCCGACGGTGTGGTGCTGCCCAGCGCCGACTTCACCGCGGAAGACGCTGCCCGCTATCCGCGGATCGTCGGCGTGGGGACGAGCCCGCAGGGCCCGGAGGGATCGCCGTGGGGGGATTCGGTCGTCGAGGAGGCGGCGGCCCTCGCCGTGGTGATCGGGCCGGAGTGGAAAGATCTCAGCCTCGTCGAATGCCGCGCGACCGCTGAGCAAGGGAGACGGGCGTGGGTGTTGGTGGATGATGCGGGCGGCACGATCCGGTTTGGGTCCGCGCCGGGTCGCGAGGTTGCCGGTGAACCATCGGCGGCGGCCAAGGTGGCGCGGCTGCAGTCGCTTGGTGAGGTCGAGGGTGAGGTCGACCTGACGACGGCTTCGTCAGACGATGGTCAGCCCGTCACGATTCCGGAGTAGCACGCCACCGAAGAAAACGCCGGGGGCGGGTGAGGCCTCGGCTTCGGGATGCGAGGATACGCATACTCGCCTCGACCTCACCCGCCCCCAGCTTCACGGTCTGGTGTGAGGTGGTGTCCAGCTTTTATGGCACGCGATCACTCGATTACGAGTTTGCGGATGGCTTGAAACGCTGCGTGGTCGGCGGAGCGGCACCACTCGAACAGAATCGCCTCGGTCGTCGTCAGGATCGCTCCGGCTGCTTCGAGCCGCCGCAGGCCGATGTCGTGATCGAGGGAGTGACGTGAAGACACCGCGTCGACGGCGATGAATACCCCGTAGCCGGCGGCGAGCAGATCGAGAGCGGTCTGCGTGATGCAGACATGGGTCTCGAGGCCGCAGAGGATGACCGCTGCGGTCGCGGCCGGAATCGCCTGCTCGAAGGACTGGCAGCCGCAGCAACTGAAGCTCTTCTTCTCAATCGCTGGTGGCAGGGTGTCGGCTAGGGCCTGCGGCGTGCGGCCAAGACCCTTTGGATATTGCTCGGTGAGGATCGTCGGCACGCCGAGAAGTTCGGCGGCCGTCGTCAGCCGCACGGATCGCGAGACAACCTGTTCGCTGGCGGGCATCGCAGCGAGGAGCTTTTCCTGGATGTCGATAACGCACAGGAGCGAGGTGGCAGGGGCGAGCCGCATGGGAGATCTCATCACAGGGACGAGGGAAGGTGCCGAACTGAGACGCGATCATACCGCTTCGCTGTGCTGCATGGCAGACACGATCGCCGCGTGCATGAAGCCGGAGCCGGTAAACGTGAGCCGACGGCCAGTTTCGGAGGTGATGGCGATGTCGAGGTCGAGGCGATCGGCCGGCAGGGCCTCTGCGATTCGTTCCGGCCACTCCACAAACGTCCAGACGCGGGCGTGCCGGCGGGCCGCCGTGGCATCGTCCCAGCCGATCTCACGGAGGTCGTCGAGACCGCTGAGCCGATAGAGATCGGCATGCACGATATGGACTGGGGGGCTGGCTGCCGGTGCATCGTGGAGATGGATGAGGCCAAACGTGGGGCTTACGACCTCCGTCGGATCAATGCCGACAGCCGCCGCCACGGCCTTCACGAATGTCGTCTTTCCGGCACCGAGGTCGCCATGGAGCGCAACAAAGGCATGGGCGGGCAGGCAGGCTGCGAGACGCGTGGCAACGCCTCCCAGCGCAGCCTCGTTGGCAATGGTGATCGCCGCCGCAGGAGATTCAGCCGCCGAAGTCATGAATGAATCCTCGGGGGGCAAGCGGCTGCCACTCGCCCTTGGCATCGACGGCAAAGAGGCCCGGCCCTCCGATCACCTCGCCGATCACCGCCGGCGCGAGACCGGCGGGCGGGTCAGCGACGAGCCTCTGGGCGTCGTCAGGCGGCATCGCCAGGAGTAGCTCGAAATCCTCGCCATCGGCGAGTGCATGATCGAGTGGGGTGCGACCGTCGCCCTGGCGGCGGCTCATGGTGACGGCGTCGTCATGGATGGGCACTTCCGCCAGATCGAGAAGGCAGCCGGCTTTGCTGGCGGTCATCATTCGGGAGAGATCGAGCGACAGGCCGTCGCTAATATCGATCGCTGCGTGCACGGCAAACCGCTCGGCGATCTCCACGGCTTCGCGGCAGCGGGGCATTACCCGAAGGTGCCGACCGAGCAGGCTGCCGCCACAAGGGCCGGTGACCACAATCCGGTCACCGGCGCGGGCGCCGTCCCGCCGCCAGGCCTGCCCCGGCGGCACACTGCCCAGCGCCGTCACGCTGATGACGAGCGGGCCATCCCAGGCGTTGGTGTCGCCGCCGGCGAGAGCCACGTCGTATTCCAGCGCGAGGGTGGCGAGGCCTTCGTGGAGACCCTCGGCGAGCGAGACGCTGGCCGTGCGGGGGAGGCAGACGGCCACGACCGCCGCCTCCGGTCGGGCGGCCATGGCAGCCAGGTCGCTCAGGTTCACCGCCAAAGCCTTGTGGCCCACCTCCCGGGGTGTGCAGTCGGAGCCGACAATAAAGTCGACGCCCTCGGTGAGCATGTCGACCGTCACCACGGTGCGTCGCATCGCCGGCGAGCGGAGCACGGCGGCATCATCCCCCGCAGGCACCTCCAGCCGGGGGTGCGACGGGAGCCGCGGCAAGAGCCAGTCGACGAAGTCGGTTTCCATGCCGCGAATTGTCGGCGGTGTGCGACGGAGCGGCAAGCGGGCCGGCGAGGATGCCCGGCGGCATATCGGCTTCAGCTGCCCTACCGCAGGATCGTGTCGCTCGTAATGTGGCCGAACAGCGTGTCGCGGCCGCGAAGCACGTAGAACTTGATGGGCCCGAGGTTCTCCTGGTCCACCTTGTCGAGCACATACGAGATGTTGTCGGGTGCGATCGTCTCCCAGACGTGGAGCCCCACGAGGATGTCGCCTTCCCGAATGCCCTGGGCCGCGGCCGGACCGTCGCTCCGCACCTCTGACACCAGCAGTCCGCCCCGATAGCGGGCCTGCAGCTTTTGCACCTTCACCGGCGGCACCGTGAGCACCCGCAGGCCCAGCTGCTGCCAGCACCGCTCCTCGAGCGAGAGCTTCTGTGGCCGGGCGGCAGCCAGGGGAAGCTCAATCTGCTCCTCGCCATCTGCCCGCACCACGATCACAGGCACCCGCTCCCCCGCCTTGCGGCCGAGCAGCGCCCGCTCCACATCGAGCTGGCTCATGATCCGACAGTCGCCGATCCGCGTGATCACGTCGCCAGCCCGAACGCCGCAGCACTCGGCCGGGCTCTCGCTGTGGACCACTTCCACAACCACGCCGGCGCTGCCGTCGTGTCGGCGGGCAACGATGCCGTGCCATGTCTTCGCGACCCGCTCAACCGACATGAGTTCGGTGACTACGGCGAGCGCGCGGTCGATCGGGATGGCGAAGCCGATGCCCTGTGCCCCGGCCCGCACCGCCACGTTCACGCCGATCATCTCGCCGGCGATGTTGAGCAGCGGGCCGCCGGAATTGCCGGGGTTGATCGAGGCGTCGGTCTGGATGAGGTCGTCGTACCGCTGCGTGCGGCTCACCTCGACGTTGCGGTGGAGTGCGGAAATGATCCCCCGCGTCACCGTGTGCTCGTAGCCGAAGGCGTTGCCGAGGGCGAGCACCGTCTCGCCGATCATGAGGTCGCTCGACGTGCCGATGCGGATCACGGGCAGCGGCTCCTCGACGTCGATCTTGAGCACGGCCAGATCGGTGCGGGGATCGTGCGACACGAGCTGGCCGGCCACTGTCTTCCCGGAGGCGAGCGTCACTTCGATCCGCTTCACACCCTCGACAACGTGATAGTTGGTGACGACGTAGCCCCGGTCGTCGATGATCACACCGGTGCCCATGCCGTTGACCCGGCGGAGGTCGGCGGCCGATTCGTCGTCGGTGCCCACGACCAGCTTCTGGCCGTGAATGTTGACGACGCTCTCACGGGTCGACTCGATGGCCCGCACGATCGCGGTCCGTCGCAGTTCGAGTGAGTCGGCCGCTGCGGCCGGATGGGCCGTGACCACGGGCAGCAAGGCCACCCCGATCAGTACGACGCTCCAGGCAGACCGCATAGGCACAACATCCCCGCTTCACACCCGTGCCGGGGCAGCGGCCTGCATGCGTGCGAAGCCCCACCGCCGTCATGTGACTGACACCCGACCACGAAAAGGATCGGACGGCCGCGGGGTGGGCATCACGTGGGCGGCCGACAGCCGGCATACATTCCCAGCAACCGGCGGGGAATCGGTGCAATCGTCAAGGCTTGCCTGAGCCGGGGCTTTTGCCCTGGTTGGATCCCGCCTGGGGGGCCACCAGCAGAGGCAGCACCTGAAGCACGAGAAAAAGGACCAACGCCGCCAGCACGAAGCCCGGCCAGGCGCCGGCGATCCGCTCGCCAAAGGCCCAGCCCGCCTCCTTGGCGATCCCGCCGACGAGGGCGGCCAGAATCAGCACGAAGAGTGCGGCGAGCACGATACCGCACCCGAGCGAGGCCATCGTCCCCTTGAACGTGCCGATTTCCGAGAACTCCTCCTGATGAAGATCGATCGCACGCCCCTTCGCGAGACTGCGGGGCACGGTTTCCGTGAGCTCGATCGCCCTCGCCGCATCGGCCCAATCGGCGGGGGGTACGGCCAGTTGCGGAGCGGTGCCGGCGGCTCGTCCGCAGGCGTCCCGCAGACGCTCGAGCATGACGCCGCCACGTTCGAACGAAGCGGGTGCTGGAGGGGGGGCGGTCGTTGGACCATCCCAGCCCCAGGCAGAATCGCCCGGGGGTATGGTGATGGACGTCGAGCCACGCTCCTGCACGAGCGTCACGAGGAGCGCGGGCTGGTCGCCCCGAACCACGCTCCACCGCACCGGCGGCTGCGCGCTGCCGGTGAACTCGACGGCCAGCGTCGGCCAGGCGGTGTCGGGCGTGCCACCGAGCGTGCCGAGCCGCTGGGGATCACCCCCGAGCACCCGCACGAGGTCGACATCCCGAGCCAGTTGTCGCAGCACGGTCTCCCGCGAGCGATCCGGCATCCGCCGCTCCAGGGTGATCGTCTCGATCGTGCCGAGCGTGTGGCCTTTGGCGACGGCCAGTTCGACCTGTTCCTTCAGTCGGGCCACGAACGGGTGGAGGCGATCGGGAAGAAACGGAATCAGTGTCGCCCGCGAATCACCGCGAATCATGTCGAGTTCGTAGGCCCAGAGCATCGACAGAGCCAAGGGCTGCCCAAGGAGCAACGTGCGGCCGGCCTGCACGAGTCCGCGGACGGCGTCGGCCCGCTCACCGCTCCAGTCATCTGCTCCGACGAGCACCGCATCGCAAGTGCGGTCATCCAGCAGGGGCTCCCAGGAATCTGTCCGCATGATGTCGGCGAGGAGATCGGTAGCCGAAGCATCGGGAGATGGTAGGTCGTAGCCGACGACGATTGCATCGCCCGCCTGCCGCGCGGCTGCCACCACCGCCGCGATCTGGGCGTCGGTCCCGAGCAGTCCAAGTTTCAGTCCCTGATGCATATCCCACGTCCGCGTGTGTGCCGGCCCGGAAGGGCATTCCAGCGGGTAATTGTTCACTGGCAGGCGTCGACCGACCAGTGAGGAGGTTGCGGTGGCTGTTCCCTGCCGGTCGGGGAGGGTATGACAGTGGGATGCGAGCTGAAGTCATTGCAATCGGAGACGAGCTGACGTCGGGCCAGCGGCTCGACACCAATAGCCGCTGGATCTCGGCGGAATTGGCGCTGCTGGGCATTCCGGTGGTGTTCCACACCACCGCCTGTGACACGCTCGCCGCCGGTGTGGAGGCGTTTCGAGCGGCCGTCGACCGGGCCGACGTGGTCATTGCCACCGGAGGCTTAGGGCCGACCGCCGATGACCTGACTCGCGAGGTTCTTGCCGAGATGGCCGGAGCGCCGCTGGAACTCGTGCCGGAGGCCGTGATCGCCATCGAGTCGCGGTTTGCGCGACGGGGCATGCCGATGCCGGAGAGCAACCGGCGGCAGGCGATGCTGCCACGGGGAAGCAGGCTGATCGCCAACCCGACCGGCACCGCACCGGGAATCGATCTGGAGTGTGAGAAAGCCAACGGCGGTACGGCCCGCGTTTTTTCGCTGCCGGGCGTACCCTCTGAAATGCACATCATGTGGCGGGAGAGCGTGCAGCCGGCTTTGCAGGCAATGCAGCCGGAGGGGGGCACGATCCGGTTTCGGTGCCTCAAATGTTTTGGTGCGGGCGAAAGCGCGATCGAGGAAATGCTTCCTGATTTGATTCGGAGGGGCCGCGAGCCGGCGGTGGGCATCACGGCCCACGAGGCGACGATCACGCTGCGGATCGCCGCTCGCGGTGTCGACGAGGCGGCCTGCGAGGCTGCCATCGCGCCGGTCGAAGCCACGATCCGTGAGTGTCTCGGACCGCTCGTCTTCGGCACCGGCGATGACGACGTGGAGGATGCCGCCGTGCGGTCGCTCCTCGCAGCCGGCCAGACGCTCGCATCGATCGAGATCGGCACCGCTGGCCGCGTGGCGGCCCTCTTCGCCCAGGCGATGGCTCGCCTGACGGGCAGGGATCGCACTTCGGCGGTGGCTGTGGGCTACCGCGGCGGCCATGTGCTCGTACCTGAGCAAACGCCACAGGGCGACACGCACGCCAGCATGCTCGCCGAGCGGGCACGGTCTGAGTTTGGCACCGCGATCGGCCTGGGCATTGGGGCGGAGCGGCCCGCAGCCGATGGGCGGCGGGCGATCGACATCACCGTGGCTGATGCCGACGGCACCCGTACCATCGAGCATGTCATGGGCGGCGGGCCTGCTCTCACGCTCGCCCGCGCGGCGAAGACGGCCGTCGATCTTGTGCGGTACAGGCTGCGTGAGGCCGAAAGTTCGTGAGGGGTGCCGAACGAGGTACGGGGAGTCGATTGATGTCGGCGAATCAGCGCACGCTCCTGCTCTTTGGCGGACTCGTCATTCTGGTCGGCCTGATCGCCTGGCCGTCGTTTATGGGACGGGTTCAGTACGCCCGCACGCGGGCTGAGCTGCGGGCGATTCGCGACGCCGCCAGTGGCGCCGAAATGACGACCGTAGGCAAGTTGTTCACGACACTCGCCCGCGTGATCGGCCCGACGGTCGTGAACATCACCGCCGAAAGGCGGGCGGGTTCGCTGGTCGACGAGATCGCGGCACTCCGGGAGGGAGCGGTCGCCGGATTCACCGATGAGTCGGTCGGATCGGGAGTGATCATCGATCCCGCCGGCTGGATTCTGACGAACTACCATGTGCTCGCCCAGTGCGACGACGTGATGGTGACGCTTGCCGATGGTCGGCGGTTTGTCGCCGAGGTCGTGGGGGCCGACCCGGCCAGCGACTTGGCTGTCGTACGGATCGAAGCCACAAGTCTCCCGCATGCTGCCTGGGGCGACAGCGATTCCGTTCAGGTCGGGGAGATGATCTGGGCGATCGGGAATCCCTTCGGCCTCGACCGCACGCTCACCTACGGGATCGTCAGTGCCGTCGGTCGCCGCGGGGTGCTCGACGATCCCTATCAGGAATTTTTACAGACCGACGCCTCGATCAACCCGGGGAATTCCGGGGGGCCGCTCGTCGACGTGCATGGCCACGTGATGGGAATCACGACAGCGATCGTGGGGCAGGATTTTCGGGGTATCGGATTTGCAATCCCAAGCAACACCGCGCGGGCCGTCTACGAGCAGATTCGCAAGCTCGGCCATGTAGAGAGGGGCTACATGGGGCTGGCACTCCGCCGCTTGACGATCCACGATGACCACGCCGACGGTCAGGCGGTGAAGGGGGCGGCGGTCGACGCCGTCGATCCGAACTCGACCGGTGCGGCGGCGGGCATGCAGCCGGGGGACGTCGTGGTGGCCTTTGACGAGGCACCGGTGGATGATCCGGCGGCGCTCGTCTTGATGATCGTGCGGACTCCCATTGGCACCGAGGTGCCATTGACAGTGCTCCGTGACGGCCAAGAGATCGTGGTGAAAGCCCGCATCGGCCGCCGGCCGTGGTAGCAGGAAGCCAGGCAGTATCACGGTTGCGCGCGTGACTCGCCAGCGGAATCGTCGTCGGAGGACGTGTCTCCACCGGGAAGATCGTCGAGCATCTTCGTGAAGTTGAAGTCGCCGAAGCCGCCACCCGTGAGGCCGAACGAGTCGCCGTCGCCCGTCCTGGCGGCTGGCTTCGCGGCAGACGCGATATCGGCTGCCCCCGCTGACGCGGGCAAGGCCGCCGGTCGCTCCTGCGGCGTGCCCTGAGGCCGCGCCCTGAGCCGTTCAGAGATGCTCGCCAGCCATTCGGGGCTGGGGAACGCATAGGGGCGAAACTTTTCCAGTGTGCCGGTCTCTTCGTGGATAAACAGGGCTCGCTGCGGGCCGAGCTTGCTGGCCGCCGGGCTGTCAATGAGCTGGCTTGAGTCGGTGCCACTCATCTGGAACACCGTCCGCAGTTCGAATTCCTTGACCGTGCTGCGTTCGAACGTCCGCATCAGATTGGTGAGCGAATCACACCAGATGATGGAGTGAACGCCCACGGGAGGACCGTCCCGCAGGATCGTGGCGAAGTGCTCGGCCGGGCCGACTTTCTTCTCGTTGCCAAACGAAAAACCGAAACCGCCCTCTTCTTTTCGCAATTCACGAAACCGGCCGAGATCACGAATCACGAGAAACACGGCTTCTCCGTCGAGCACTTGGTTGTCGATTCGGCGCTGCACCTCGCCGGCGAGCCGCTCGAGGGCGTCGGAGACACCGAGCCGGCCGGCCACCTCGACCTCGTGTGGCAGGGCGTCGGCGAGCCTGGACAGCATGATGTCGGGCTTTTCCTCGGCAATCGCCGGCTCCAGTACCACGAATCGGGCGGCCCGGCCGAGCAGCCCACCCGGGTGAGGATCGTGGCCGACTGCGAGGCTCACCATCGCCATGGCCTGCAGGCTCGCGCCGAGATCTTCCCGCTGACCCACGATCAGCAGATTTGATCCTCCCTGCCGACGGAAAATGGCGGCTGTGGGATCCTTGATGGCGATCGCATCGCCGATCCAGGCCAGTGGCGCGACGATTTCCTTGCCGTGCACGGTGCCCGAGGCGAGCAGTTCATTCAGGAGCGGATTCCCGGCGGGGTCGGCCGCCTCGTTCCCGTCGAACACGATTCGCGGCACCTGAGGGATGTCGTCTCGGCGATCGGCGAGTGCCCGCAACGCCCCCAGGTAGCGCTCCCGTCTCTCGTCATTGAGAAACACCACCTGAAATGGGTTGTTGCCGGCAACCATGCCGTTGGCGTCGTTGTAGATTGCCTCGCCGGGCCGGGTGAGCAGCCGTGCTGCAGTGTTGTCTTCGGAAAGAATCAGACTCGAGTCCGCCTCATTGCACTGCAGCGCGATACGGATGGCCATCTGGCCCATCGTGGCTCGGGGGAGACTGTATGAGCCGCCGAGCGTCTGCGACCCGAGGAGCACGTGCATGCCGAAGGCACGGCCCTGGCGAACGAGACGATCGAGAATCAGCGACGCATCCTGGGCGATCTTGTCGTCTTCGACGAAGATTTCCTGAAACTCATCGATGATCAGCAGAATCCGAGGCATCGGGTCGGCCTGGCCGGTCTTGCGAAAGCCGGCGACGTCTTGCACGGAGAGCTGGCGAAACAGGTCACCGCGACGCTTCAGCTCGCGGTCGAGCTGCTCGAGCACCGAAAGCCCGAATTCTCGTTCGCTCTCGATGGCGATCACCCGGGCGTGAGGCAAGGCGTAGTGATCGTAGAGTTTGAACTCCACGCCCTTCTTGAAGTCGACAAGATAGAACTGGATTTCGTTGGGGCTGTATTGCAACGCCAGGCTCGTGATCATGGCGTGCATGAGGGTCGACTTGCCGGAGCCGGTCTTGCCGGCGATGAGGGCATGCTGGCTGGTGCCCTTGCCAAGCTTGAGGTATTGGAGTTTTTTCGCCGCCGCGGGGCCGAGTGGTGCGACGACCTCATTGGCCGTGCTGCCTTGCCACCACTCTTCCTCCGGCGGCGCTACTCGGTCGAACGGCACCTCGACCCGCTTTGCCGCCTTCGCCGCCTGGCCAATTCGCTGCACGATGCGGGTGAACGTAGTGCCGTCGGGGGAGGTGACGACTGTCAGCGGCCACTGGGAATATTCACTGTCGCACCATGTGAAGGCTCCCTGCTTGAGGGTGAGCGTGGTGGCGTTTTTCGCCAGATCGTCGAGGCTGAATCCGGAAGGAACCAACTGTCGCGTATCGACGGAGAGAAGCACGTACACACCGCACCGGCCGCCACTACTGACGATGCTCGCCAGCCGTCGGGCGCTGCTCTCGGTGAAGTTGGCCGGAAAATTGGCCACGACCAGAAAGCGGTAGGGCTCGGGCACCTCCGCTTCTGCGTTGTAGGCGGCGATCGAGTCGTACTCATTGCGGAGGTATTTCTGGATGACCACCTCCATTTGCTCGCTGAGGTCGGCGAGCCGCTCTTCGATATGCTGCGTCTCCGTCCAGATGCGGCTCGTGACGAGAAGCTCGTCATGGTCTGCCAGGTGCATGAAGCCGGCGAATGGCTCACCCAGACCGAGAGGATCGATGATGGTGAACCGGCTTTGTCCCGGCGGGATTGCGGTCACGATCCGCAGGGTAAGCGACTCGAGCAACGCCGAGGCGGTTTGCTGCTGATCGGCCGTCGTCTTGATCAGCAGCGTGCCCTGCCGCGGAAAGGGGAGCGTGGCGGGCTGGCTCCAGGCGATCGGACCGAAGGCGTTGAGCTCGGGTGTGGGAGATACCCCGCCCGGAATCTTTTCGAGTGAGAGATCGAGGCTGCCGAAGCGGAGCCCGGGAGGCACCTCGTGCGGCAGCGCGACGTCTTCCCTGGCCAAGGCATCCCAGGGGAGAAACGCGGCGGCATCGATCGCGTTGGCCTCGTCATACACGGCCGCGGTCTCGGTGCGTGCCTTTCGCCATGCGGCGACCATCTCATCGGTTTCCTTCGCCTGCCGCTGGTCCGCGGCGGCCCGCTTCTCTGCCGCGGTCTGCTCGACCGCGGCACGACTTTCCGCATGGCTGCGGGCGAGTGACTCGAGCCGCTGCGGATATTCGGCATCGGCTTTTTTCCGTGCGGCTTCATGGCGGCTTTCGATGGACTGTGCGTGAGTAGACGCCTTCTCTTCGAGATCAGCCTTCATCGACTGCACTTTGTCGTCCAGGCTCGCCAAGCGAGACTCGAGCTTCGCCTTTCTGTCGGCAGCCTCCCGCTCATTCTGTTCGTCAGCCTGAAGGCTCTGTTCACCGCGGCGGCGAGTGATGAAATCAGTGGCGCGGGACAGGGTGTGATGAGCCTGCACGACCGTCGAGGCGAGTTCGGCAACCAGGGCATCAGCCTGGCGCTGGACGCGGCGGCGCAGCCTCCTGAGCCACCAGATTCCGCCACCAATCCCGACGGCCACCACGACCGCGGCCGTGCCGGCGGCAATGCCGATGGTCGAACCGATGGGCAGGCCGCTGGCCTGAGCGGCGAAGGCAGCCCCTCCAGTGGCGAGCACGGCCAGAACCATCGGGATTCCAATCACAACGCTGAGAGAACCCCGCGCCTCCGGCAGGCTGCTCAGGAACCTGGTTCTCTCCACGATGTCAGCCGCCAGTCCTTCGACAGCCTTGACCAGCGACGCACCCTCGGGGCCACCCGCGGCCGGAACGCCTGCGGAATCCTTGCTGGCATCGAAGGCTTCGGCCTCCATCCCGCAGGCGGGCAGGAGCGAGCGGATCCGGGTTTCACATGTCTCGATGGCGGTGGCAACGGCGGCCAGATCCTGTTCCGATTTCTCGAAAATTCGCTGCGGCTTCTTTTTTCGCTCGCGGGCGATCTCCCGAAAGGAGCTCTCCTCGAACGTCTCGTCCTCCAGAAGTTTTGCTTTCTGGGACTGTGCCTGCTGGGCGAGGCGGGTCGAGATCTGCTGCCGGTGGGCCTCGAGTTTCTGGCGTTCGGCAGCGAGCTGTGCGGACAGCTTCGCGAGCACGGCCTCGTATTCTTTTCGCGTCGCGGCGATTTCTGAACCGAAGCGGTCGTCAACCTCCCGAAGGCCGTTGCCCTTCTCGGCATCGATGGCAGCAACGGAGGTCTCATGATCCTTTCGAATCGCCTCTTCCCGCCCCGCCCGTTCGGCGGCAGCGACGCGGAGAAGGGTCATCTGCGAGCGAAGAAACGACGGATCATACGAGTGCGGATTCATAGAGGCGAAATTTCCCGGAAGCTGCTGGCGGTGGAACGAACTGGGGTCACGATCCGCCGGTATCGCTGGCGTCGCGGATCGCCCGCGACAACACCTCGGCAAACCGGCCGACCGACTCGAGTGTTTCCTTGACGTCGGGCGTGAGGGGCTCGATGTGCTCCCGATGAAACGCTTTGCTCGTGTGGTCGTGCCACGTTTCGTGGGCCAACTCCCACTTCAGGAGCAGCTGTTTCAACGCCAACGCCATCTTGGAGGCGCCGCTCGACAGGTCACCGACATGCACGGTTCAGGCTCCTTCCGGTGTTGAGACGGGCGCTGCCTGGGGGGACGGCGCAGGCGATGAAGCGGAGTCTTCGGTCGCACGGGTCATGGAAGGGCCGTTGGCGAGGTTGTCTGCGACAGCGACAGCCCCCGGACCTGTCGTCGTGGCGTAGGCGTCGAGGGCCCGGAGCATCTGATCGAGCCGGGCCATCGCCTTGGGACAATCGAGATCGATCACTTCGCGAAACCGCACGAGACGCACGCAGGCCTCACGGAACTGCTGCTGCAGCACCGGCGTCCAGCGACGCACGAGCTCCGCCTTCTGCTCTGTGTATTCCAGCCGCCGCCGGGCCTTCTCGAGCGCCTTTTTTTCCTCGATGCAGGATGGCTGGTTGTCACCGACCTTCTTGAAGGCACGGCAATGCTCGAGATCCTTGATGGCCTTGTTGACCTGATCCGCCGCCCGACGCACCTCCGCCTTCCAATAGGCGGCCTGGTCAACCGTCACCCAGTCAACCGCTCGTTGTGATTGAATCTCGATTTCCGACAGGGCCTGGCCGGTCTCGTGCGCGAAGGCAGCCAGCGCGGTCTTCACAAAGACGAGCGTGTCGGTCGATTTAATGTCGGCCTGGGTGGACATGGTGTCGCCTCCGCAGAGCGGGTCACTACCGCTGCTGTTGGTATTCTTCGACGCGTTCCGCCTTGCGGATCAGATAGGGCACGTACTCGCCCGTTGCCTCGACGAACCGGCCAAACGTCGTCAGTTGCTGCTCAAATTCCTCGGCAAATTTCTGCTGCTCGCTGTCTCGCCAGGTGGCTCCCAGCGCGGCCAGCTGACGCTGCACCATCTGCATCTGCTCCATGACCTCTTCGCTGAAATGCCGCAGCCGGGCGGCAAACCGCCGGAGTTCGGCCGGATCGACGATAACCTGCCCCATGATCGTTCCTCCCCACCAAATGTGGTGTGTCTTGAAAACACGTGCGGTGCGAGTTGTTGACAGAGCCGCGGTGGCTCACGACCGCCGCATCTTATCGCGCAGGCCTGTGCGACGGACAGTCGTGGCGGCTGCTGTGCGGCCAGAAGCCGGCAGCGTAGACTAAAACTCGTGGTTTATCCGAGTTGCGTGCCTCGGTGTCCCGTCCGCCCCTCACACGGTGCTCATCATGTCGCGTCCTGCCGCCCCCGGTTCTGACCCCGCCGCTGTCGCCATCGAAGCCTCTGTCGAGCCGGCACTGGGCTGGCATGTCACGCATTCTTTTTACCGGTTCGACCATGCGGCGCTGGCTGCCATGACAACCTCCGGGCGAGATGCCGGGATTCGCGAGTTCGTGGCGGCCCTCGACCCGCACGGAGATGCCGGCTCGGGAGAGCGGCCCCGCCGCATGCAGTGTTGGATCGTGCCGGGGCACAAGGCCGACTTCGGCATCATGGCCGTCGACCCCTCACCTCATCGTGTCGACACGGTGCATCAGCGGATCATGTCAGGCCGCCTCGGCGGCGCGATTGTGCCGACGTACTCGTTCGTGAGCCTGACGGAGGTGAGTGAATACGTTCCCACGGTGGAGCAGTATGGCCAGCGGCTGATCGAGGAGGGTGAATCACCCGACAGCGCAGCCTACAAGGCGAAGGTGCAAGGCTACGCCTCCCGTGAAGACTCCATGCGGCGGGCCCGGCTGGAGCCCGACTTTCCGCCCTGGCCCAACGCCTGCTTCTATCCGATGAACAAGAAGCGGAAGGTCGGCGAGAACTGGTTTGCGCTGCCCTTTGCCGAGCGGAGCCGGCTGATGGCCGAGCATGGCCGCACCGGGATGTCGTTTGGTGGCCGGGTGTCGCAACTCATCACGGTGAGCGTCGGGCTCGACGACTGGGAGTGGGGCGTGACGCTCTGGGCGAAGCGGCCTGACTTCCTCAAGGAGATCGTGTACACGATGCGGTTTGACGAGGCGAGCGCCCGCTACGCCGAGTTTGGACCGTTCTACACCGGCTACATCGCCACCCCGGCCGAGATTCTGGCGCATTGCCGGTTAACGTGAAGGCGGTCATTCGCTCTTCGACAAGAGGATCTCCACCTCGGTGCCGACGGGGGGCACGCGTCCTTCAAAGGCTTCGAAGAGCAGGGCTTCGTTGGATTGGGTGCTCGGGATCGGGAGGTCGAGCAGCGCCGTGGGGAAGTTGGAGAGGCAGATGAGATCGCCGCCGTCGGCCTGGTAGTGTTCCTTGCCGTCGACCGGGTCGGTCCAGAAACTGCTGCCGGCGAACACCCACTGTTCCTTCATCGCGTTACCAGACCTGGTGTCGCGAATCCACTCCTGTGCGGGCACGACCTGTGAGGCGCCAGCAGGGCTCTTCCACCGCATTTGCACGCGGACGACGGCACCGGTCGCGGCGACATACTCGGGATCGAAGGAGACCGGGCGACCCGGCTGGAGGCCGATGGCCAAGAGCGCGGCGTGGACCAGTCGGGCCGATGACCTGACCGCGACGAGCGACTCGTAGTCCTTCGTGTCTTTGGGGCACGCGAAGTATTCGATCGGTCCCTTGTCGAGACAGACCGCGCCGCCGACGACGACCTGCCTGGTGGCCGGGTCGATCCAGACCTCATCGGTCGGCGAGAGACGCTTGAGTTCGGGATGGCGATCTGGTGCCGGCGGCTTCTCCCCACCTGCAGCCGAGCCTATCCCGGCCAGCGTCAGAACGGCTGCGACGAGCCACCGACCCGATATCGGGGCGATCTTCCGGACTTGGAATCTATGAGGCAGAAACATCATCGTGGAGCCCTCGAGACGGCGGCGGTGAAGACCGGTCGTGGAACGGGATTCACCACTTCGGTACGATACCGCGACAAGGACGATCCCGCTCCACGATCATACGCCTCCGGCCGCCTGTGGCACGCCTGCCAGCCTGGACCGGTTGCCTAGCATGGAACCCACGCATGACTGCCACGAAGGACTCGATTGGAAAGAGCCGAAAGACCAAGGGCCGCGAGACCAAGGAGCGAAAGAGGGAGGCTGACGGCGGGGCAGACGATGGCCACGAAAATGCGCCGCCCCCCGTCGAGTCCTCGTCGGCGGAGTCGGTACCCGTTGGCCGCACCGCCCGCCGGGAGCCGCCACCGCCGGCCGTGAAGGGCAGAGCGGCCTCCGAGCGGATTCGTGAACTCGCAGAACGGTGTGAGTTGCTGCAGACACGTCGGCAGCTGCGTTCGTTGGCGCGGCTCGTTGCTGCTCGGCCCAAAAACGTGCGGGACCTGTCCTTCGTGGAAACAGCAATTGGTGAGTGCCTCGAAGAGTCTGACCAGGCAACGGCCGTTCGCGACCAGTGGTTGTTGCGGGAAGCGGCAGTGTGGGGACTCGCCTGGTTGGCTCGTTCGCGACGGGCGGGTGGATCGGCCGGCGGCCTCCTTGAGCAGGCCGTGCGTCGGGCTTCAGGAGCCGCGACGGCGCTGGCGGACCGCGACACAGCGCCGGCCGCATTCGTACTCACGCTGGCTCGCCTGTTTTGCGACATCGAGGCCTGCCGACTCACCGAGGCGGTGGCGACGTCCGCTCTCGAGGAAGAGATCGGGCGACTCGTTTCTGACGAAGGCTCGTTGGGCTTGAGCGGCTCGGCGGCGATGATCAACAGAATCTGCCGCTGGGCGCGGTGCCGCCAACTTGGCCTCGATACCGGAGGCCTGCCGTGGGATCGCGGCACCGAGCGACGCTTCACCAACTGCCTCGCCACGGGGCTGCGACTGCTCGGCGGACGCGGCAGGATGCTCGTCGGAGTGGGGCGGCTGCCGCTGCCGCTCACGAAGCCGCTGCTGGAGGCGGCGACTCGCTGCACGGAGCGGCGCCGGGTCCAGCGTACGGCCCGCGTTGTCGTGACGGGCACGACCCGCAACGGGTCTGCCAAGGGGCTGCTCGCCTGTGATCAGGACGACCAGGACGTCGCCGTGGCGATCCTGCGTTCCGGCTGGGCTGCCGACAGCCTCCGGGTGCTGGTGGAGTATCGAAATGCGATCCCCCGTCTGGAGTTGGCCATCGGTGATCGGCTGCTCCTTGACGGCGAGTGGCGGTGGGACGTGACGTGTGACGGCGAGTCGTTGCCGGCCGAGGGACCCTGGGAAACCAACTGCCTCGAGACGAAGCAGGGCGCCGTCTTCTTCGAGATCAAGGCGCCGCTGGCCGGTGGGCTACAGTTCGAGCGTTCGGTGACGCTGCTGACGATCGACCGCGTGGTGCTCCTGGCAGACGCCGTCACCCGTCGGGACGGACGGCCACCGGCTGGCGATCTGCGGTGTTCGGCCTCGCTCCCGGTCGCCAACGGCCTCGAGATCGAACCGGCCGACGAAACGCGTGAGATCTATCTTTACGACACAGCGATGCGGTGTCTTGCCCTGCCGCTGGGGCTGCCTGAGTGGCGGACCGGCGGACGCGGGGAGTTTGCGCTGACACCGGAGGGGCTCACCGTCGAGCAGCAGGGTCGTGGGCGGCTCTTCGCGCCGGTGTGGCTCGACTGTGATTCGCGTCGGCTCGGAGAGCAGGTGACGTGGCGGCAACTCACCGTTGCCGACACCCGCATCAACCTGCCGCCGAGCATGGCTGCCGGCCACCGCGTGCAGGTCGGGCTCGATCAGTGGCTGCTCTATCGTTCGCTCGACGCGCCTCGCAACCGCACGCTGTTGGGCTGCAATGTGGCCTGTGAGTTTCTGCTCGGGCGGATCACGCCCGACGGCACGGTACAACGGGCCATCGAGATCGAGTGATGGCAGTTGCCGAACGGCTGGCAGAGATTCGAGAGCGGGCGGCGGAGGCCTGCCGGCAGGCCGGCCGACGTGCTTCGGATGTGAGGGTCATCGGGGTCACCAAGTACGGCGATGTCGATGCGGCCCGCGAAGTGCTCGCTGCGGGATGCCTTGATCTGGGCGAGAGTCGGCCGCAGGAACTGTGCCGAAAGGCGATGGCGCTTTCCGGCACGGTGCCGGCGCCGCGGTGGCATCTGATTGGCCATCTCCAGCGGAACAAGGTCCGCCGGACGATCGAGATGGTCGATCTCATTCATACGCTCGACAGCCAGCGGCTGCTGGCCGCGATCGACGAGGAGGCGGCGCGGCGGGGATGCGTGTGCGAGGCCCTTGTGGAAGTCAATCTCGCTGCCGATGCCAGCCGCACCGGGGCCAGCGAGGCGGAAGCCAGAGAACTCGTCGCGGCCGCGAACGCGCACCCCCACGTGCGGATCCGAGGGCTCATGGGAATGGCGAGTGTTCCGGAGGGGGACGATGCGTCCGGGCAGGCCCGTCGGCAGTTTGCTGCATTGCGCGAGCTTCGTGACCGCCTGCAGAGCGAATGGTCAGCCGATACGCTGACGGAACTCTCCATGGGGATGAGCGGCGACTATGTCGAGGCGATTCTCGAAGGGGCGACAATGGTACGCATCGGATCGGCGTTGTTTCAGTAATCCTCGAAGCGGGAGAAAACGATGAAGACGGCTCTGGTGGGGGTGTGGCTGGGATGCGTGGCTGTGGTGATGGCCGCGGAGGCTGCCGAACCGGTGAAGGTGCGGCTGTGGCCCGAGGGAGCGCCGGGAGCGCGAGGAAATGCCGACAGTGATCAGCCTTTCGTGGAGGTCTGGCAGGCCGACACGGCAACGGCCTCCGGAGCCGCGTTTGTCGTCTGCCCCGGCGGCGGTTACGGCGGGCTGGCGGTCGATCATGAAGGCAAGCAAGTGGCTGAGTGGTGCAACGACCGGGGCATCACCGCCTTCGTGCTCCACTACCGTCTTGGCAGCAAGGGCTACCACTACCCCACGCAGGTACTCGACGTGCAGCGGGCGCTGCGGCTGGCCCGGGCCAACGCTGTGGCCTATGGCGTCGACCCCGAGCGAATCGGGATCTGGGGCTTTTCAGCCGGTGGGCATCTGGCGTCGATGGCGGCGACGCTCTTTGAAGAGCGGCCGTCTGGACACACCGATGATGCGATCGACAAGGTATCCGCCCGCCCCGCTCTGGCGGTGCTGGGATATCCCGTGATATCGCTGAATTCAGCGGCCACGCACCGCGGCTCGCGGAAAAATCTGCTCGGGCCCGATGGTGATGACGCCCTCGCCGAGCGACTGAGCACCGATACGCGTGTGACCGCAAACACGCCACCGACGTTCATCTTTCAGACCGATGCAGACGCCGGCGTGCCGGCCGAGAATGCGGTGGCGTTTTACCTCGCCTGTCGCCGGCACAAAGTGCCGGTGGAACTGCACGTCTACGAACAAGGGCGTCATGGCGTCGGGCTGGCGAAGGATGACCCGGTGCTCTCGACGTGGCCTGACCGCCTGCGCGACTGGCTCCGACTGCACGGCTTCATGGGTAAGCAGTAAGGCCGGTGCCACATAAAGCCGCCAGGCGCAAGCCGGCGGGCAGAACTGGGATCGGCGTCGCTTCCGTTACGGCCGCCAGGCTGTCAGTCGAATCGCACCTCGAGAATTTTGAATTTCATCGTGCCGGCTGGCACATCGATCGACACCTTTTCGCCCACCTTCCGGCCGAGCAGCCCCTGGGCAAGCGGGCTCGCCACGTTGATTTTACCGGCGTCGTAGTCCTCCTCGCCGGCCCCGACGAGCACAAACTCTTCGTTGTCGCCGAACTCGAGGTCCTGCACCACGACCGTTGCGCCGAAGACGACCTCGTCGCCCGCCTCCTTGGGCCGCTCCACGATCACGGCGCGGGCGAGTTTGTCACGAATCATGTTGATCTTCGCCTGCAGCATCCCCTGGCTTTCGCGGGCGCCGTGATACTCGGCGTTTTCGCTGAGGTCTCCCTCGGCACGGGCAGCGGCCAGCCGCTGCGTGATCTTGGGCATCTCCACGGTCTCGAGTTCATCGACTTCCGCCTTGAGCTTGTCGTAGCCGGCGCGGGTCATCGGAATGCGGTCTGACATCGACTGGGTCTCCAATCCAGAGGCATGAAAGGCAGGGGCTTGACTATGTTCCGAGCGAAATTCTCGGCCTCGGTGCGGGGCGACGGATCAGCCCGTCGCTCGCGATTCGGGCGAGTAAAGAAGACGGCCGCAACTGCGACACATCACGACGTGGCCCAGCAACAGGTCTGAGGCCATCTTACCGGTGATCTGCTGAAAGCAGCCGCCACAGCTTTCGCCTTCGAGCGGGGCCATGGCGTCGGCACCCTTGTGCTTCACGGAGCGGTCGTAGAGAGAGCGGGCATCGCCGGTGAGTTCTCCCTCGGTGCTCACGAGTTCCGCCTGCACGCGAGCCACCTCCACCTCCAGCCCCGCAGCTTCCGCGGCGACACGGGCCTTCGTCTCATCGAGGATCTTCTTGGCGGCTACCACAGCCTGCTCGGCGATCGGGAGCGCTGCCTGAACGGAATCAACCCTCTCGAGGCTTTCGAGGATCTCGTCTTCAAGGACGTTCGTGGCCATGGTGTCGGCGGCGATCTGATCGGTCAGCAGTTGGTATTCGCGATTGGTCTTGCAGGTGTTGAGCTTACCCTTCAGGTCGAGAATCTTGGCCTCGGCAGAGCGAAGCTGCAGCTGCTTCTGATCCGCGGCCAGCTTGGCCTGTTTGACCTGTCCTTGCGCGCCGATGCGGCCGGCCTCAGCGGTCTCCAGTTGCTTCGTGGAGGCGGCCACCAGCCGCGGACCAGCAGCGATACGGCCGCGCAGGTCCTCCAGTTGCCGGTGGATCCGGTGAAGCGTGCGAAGCGTTTCGGACGAGGTGGCAACAGCCATGCGGAGTTCCCGGGGTGAAACACAGAGTTTACCCCCGCGCATGGTCTCCTGCCATGACAGGCCGCCGAGAGCCGGCAAAGCAACTAGTTCAAGGACGTTTCCAAGAAGTTCTCCAGCTGCTTCGAACGGACAGGATGCTGGAGCTTCTTTACGGCCTTCGCCTCGATCTGCCGGACCCGCTCGCGGGTGACACGGAAGATCCGCCCCACCTCCTCGAGCGTGTAGGTGTAGCCGTCGGTGAGGCCGTATCGCAGCCTGATGATTTCCCGCTCCCGGTAGGTGAGCGTTTTGAGCAGTGACTCGATCTTATCCTTCAGCAACTCGTTCGTCGTCGACTGCGTTGGGCTCTGCGTCGATTCATCCTCGACAAACTCGCTGAAGCTGGCGTCTTCGCTCTCGCCGATTGGACGGTCGAGGCTCATGGGCTGACGTCCCATGTCGAGCACCCGGCGAGCCTCCTCGAGGCCAACGCCCGCCGCCTCCGCGATCTCCTCCGGCGACGGCTCACGGCCGAGTTCGTGGAGCAGCTTCTTGGCAGTGGTGCGAAGTTTGGAGAGCACGTCGATCATGTGCACCGGGATACGAATCGTGCGGGCCTGATCGGCAATGGCCCGCGTGATAGCCTGCCTGATCCACCAGGTGGCGTATGTGGAGAACTTGAAGCCGCGACGGTATTCATACTTGTCCACCGCCCGCATCAAGCCGGTATTGCCCTCTTGAATGAGGTCCAGGAATGATAGGCCCCGGTTGCGATACTTCTTCGCGATCGAGACGACGAGCCGGAGATTGGCCGCCGAAAGGTTGCGTTTGGCAGCCTCGTATTCTTCCCGCAATTTGTCGAGCATGCCGACGCGGGTGCGGAGCGACCGCGGGCTTTCCTGCGTGGCCAGCATCAGGTCACGAAGTTCCTTCCGCATGTCGGCGCGGTCGTCGGTGGAGAGGCAGCCCTCCTTCATGGCCCGCAGATCCTGTTGGATCCTGTCCATGCGGGCCGACATGCCCCGCAACACCTTCATGAGGGGCTGCACGCGACGGGTTCGAAGACTGAGCTCTTCGACGAGCGTGAGCGCCTTGGCCCGGGCGCGACGGAATCGCTGGCGGGCGGCCTTGGCATCGTCGTCGCTCGTCCGCGTGCTGATGAGCAGTCGAAAGTCGTCCTTGCTGCGGGCCATCAGGTCGTCGAGCGTGGCCAGGTTGTGGGGCATGCGGGCCTGGATCTGCTCTTTGGTGAGCCGCTCGGTGAGCGAGACCTTGATCGTGCGGTCGAAGGGCAGAGCGCCTTCGTGAACCCGCCGCAGGGTGTCGACGGTGGCCTGCATCGAGTACGCGCAGCCGAGGATGGCGCGGCGAAACCGCTTGCGAGTGACCTCGATCCGCTTGGCAAGCGAGATCTCCTCGCGGCGTGTGAGCAGCGGAATCTCGGCCATCTGGGCGAGGTACATGCGGATCGGGTCGTTACCCGCGTTTGACGGAGGAGTGGTGATCGCCTCGTCGCGGCGGGGCGTCGTCGGCTTCGCGGCAGCGGCAGCGGGACGGCCCACGGCGGGCGTCTCGGCTTCGTCAGCTGGCGGGCTGTCGAGCAGTTCGATGCCCTGCTCCTCGAGAGCCACGAGCAGCGCGTCGATCTTCTCAGGATCGACGGCTTCGTCAGGAAGGTAGGAATTCACTTCGTCAAACGTCAGATAGCCCCGGGCTTTGCCCGCGGCGATCAACGACAACAGTTCCAGGTCGCCGTGGCCGAGAGGGCCGGCGGAGGCTGGCGGAGCAGCCTGGGAATTCGAGTGGTCGTGACCGTTGGCCAGCCTGTTGACGCTTTTCATGTCGAGGTTCTCCTTTACCATCGTACCGTCACTCGCACCGCCCCCCGACACCGGTGGAAAACGTGGGTCACGTTCTCCCGCAGAGCCGATTGCAGCAACGAGACGAGCATCCTCACCCTTCCTTGGGATTGGTCATGCCCTGAGCAGCCCGCCGTTGCACGACGAGTTGCTCGAGAAGTGCGGCCTCCGAGCCGGGATCCAGCCGGGAGGTTTTCAGTTGTCGCGCGCTCGCGTGCGCCTGCCGCTCGGCGGAGCGGCGTCGCAGGGCGTCTTGCAGGTGGTCGATTCGTTCCTGAGCGCTGACCGGGCCGCGCTGGATCGTTTCCTCGTCGACGGCGACGAGCATGCTCTGCAGGCGTGGGTCGGGAATTTCCATGAGGAGGTTGGAGAGGGCGACGATCCGACCCCCATCATGGAGTCGACGGGCCGCCTCGAGCACTTCCCGGCCTGCTCCGCTCTCAAGCTCGGAGGCTTCGATCTCACGGATGATCAGCCCCGCACCTTCGGGCACGCCCACGAGCACCTCGATCACCTCGCGATCCCAGGCTGGAAGCCTGGTGGGGAGGAGCGGAGCGTCGGCCGACGAATCCGTCGCAGCCGCCGCCGGTCGCCGGCCACGAAGTTCGACGAGCCGCGACCGCAGCACCTCGCGGGACAGCCCGAACCGCCGCACGAGTCGGCCGATCACCTGATCTTCACGAAGCCGTTGCTGTGACGGGGAGATCGGCGACCGCGGTGACACGTTGGCCAGCGCTGACAGCACGCTCTCGACGGCGGCCAGCAGTGCCTCGTCGCTGGCATCCCGCGGCAATCGGGCAACGGCCTCGTCGAGACGGTAGTCGAGCGGATCGACTGCGGCCTCGAGGAGCGTTTCGAAGGCCTCCCGGCCATGTTCAAGGATGAAGTCGCAGGGATCGACGTTGGTCGGCAGGCGGGCAATCCGCAGGTCGACCGCTTCGGCCAGCAGCACGTCGAGAATCTCGTCGGTACGTCGTCGGCCGGCCTCATCACCATCGAGCACCAGCACGATCCGGTCGACATACCGCCGCAGCAGTTTGGCGTGCTTCTCGCCCAGAGCCGTGCCGAGCACAGCCACCACGTCGTCGACGCCGACTTGCCGCGCGGCGAGGCAGTCGGTGTAACCCTCCACTACCACGGCCCGGCGGCTGCGGCCCATCGCCTCGCGGGCGGTGTCGAGCCCGTAGAGCATCGAACTCTTGGAGAAGAGTGGGGTTTCGGGAGAGTTGATGTACTTCGCCGAGTCGGGCGGCGCACCTGGCAGCACGCGGCCGCCGAAGGCCACGCACCGCCCGACCGGGTCGCGAATCGGGAAAATGACTCGGTCACGGAAGCGGTCGTAGTGGCCGGAGCGATCCTGTCTCTCGACGGCCATGCCCGACGCGGCGAGGAGGTCGGCGCCGATTCCTGCCGCCGCTGCCTGTCGCAGGAGCCAGTCCCACGAGGCCGGTGCGAAACCGAGGCCGAAGCGGCGGACGGTGTCGTCGGAAAGTCCGCGGCCCGTAAGATAGTCGCGGGCTGCGCAGGATTCGGGAGAAGCCTGCAGGCAGTCGCGAAATCGGTCAGCAGCCCAGCCGAGTACTCGATGCAATTCAGCCTTGCGATCCCCCGTCGATCCGCCACGGCCGCGGGTGATGGGAATGCCGGCCCGGTCAGCGAGTTGTTCGAGAGCCTCGCGAAACTCGAGTTTCTCCATCTTCATCAGGAAGCTGAAGGCATCGCCGCCGAGATTGCATACCCAGCAGCGAAACGTCTGTCGCTCAGGATTGACCTGGAAACTCGGCCGCGAGTCATCGTGCCACGGGCACAATCCCACCAACCCCTTGCCCGACCGCCGCAGCGAGATGTAGCCGCCAATCAGTTCGACGATGTCAACGGCGTCCCGCACCCGCTCCTTGAGATCATCGCCAGCGGGTGAAGTGGATTGGCTCAAGGACGAAACCATTCGAGAGAGGCGTCTTTGTTTGCATTGCGATCGAAGGGACCGTCGGAATGTAGGGAGCCACTTCGGTCGGGTCAATCTCAGCCCGAGCCTGCGCAGACCGCCCAGATTTCGCGGCCCGTTGGCCCCGCGGAAAACTCGGTCTTTCAGCGTTTCCGTTGCTTTTGAAGCAAAGAATCAGGAGTTCAGCAGGCGATCGACACTGTCGAGGAGCCGATCCATTGCAAACGGCTTGCGGATGTAGTCGTCCACGCCGAGCATTTCTGCGTAGGCCTTGTGGCGGCTACCCTCATTCGCCGTGATCATGATCACCCGCATCGGCACCGGACGGCTCCGGCGGAGTTTCTCGAGCACGAGAAACCCGCTCCGCTTCGGCATCATCATGTCGAGAACGACGAGATCAGGATTTTCGGACTCTGCCATGACGAGTCCTTGATTGCCGTCGCGGGCCGTGAGCACGGTGTATCCGCGGGATTCCAAAACGGTCCGCATCGACTCGATGATTTCGGTGTCGTCGTCGACCAAGAGCACCCGCTTTCCGCTGGCCGCCCCGACCGCTGCTTTCTTCACGACTTTGGGAGCCTCTTCAGGAGCGTCGTGCGAAGCGGCAGCCGCCTTTTTCGCGCGTTTTTGGGCCGGCATGGAAACCTCGTGCGTGATGCAATCAACAGCGGAAATCTATTCAAAAAGGTAGCAGGAATCCCGGTGGTGGGCCAGCAGCGCCAGCGCCGGCCGGAAAAACGAACCTCGTACTTACGTCCACAGTCCGCGATCGAGAACGCGGTAGTTGATCGCCTCGCTGATGTGGCCGCAGCCGATCGACTCGTTGCCGTCGAGATCGGCGATGGTCCGTGCCACTCGCAGCACTTTATCGTGAGCGCGGGCAGACAGCCCTAAATCGGTCACGGCGGCTCGGAGCAGTTCGGCCGCCGCCGGCTCGAGGGGGCAGTGTTCGCGAATCATCCGGCTGGTCATGCGGGCGTTGCAACGTGTCAGCGGCCGGCCCTGGACTGCCGACGCACCGGTGAACCGCCGCGTCTGCCGCATCCGCGCCGCAAGCACGGCCTCGCGCATCTGGCTGCTCGACGTGCCGGGGCGGCTCGCGGAGAGCTCGCGAAACGGAACTGCCGGTACCTCAAGGTGGATGTCGATCCGGTCGACGAGAGGTCCCGAGATCTTGCCCATGTACTTCTCAACCTGCGGGGCGGTGCACTGACACTCACGGCGCGGATCACCGCGATAGCCGCACGGGCAGGGATTGAGTGCCGCCACGAGCATGAAGTCGGCCGGGAAGATGGTCGACGATTTGGCGCGGCTGATCGTGACCGTGCCATCTTCGAGTGGCTGCCTGAGCACCTCGAGCGTGCGGCGGTTGAACTCCGGGAGCTCGTCCAAAAAAAGAACACCGTTGTGCGCGAGGGAGATCTCCCCGGGCATCGGAATCGAGCGGCCGCCAATGAGTCCCGCCTCGCTGATCGTGTGGTGTGGCGCGCGGAAGGGGCGCGTGGCCACGAGGGGCTGGCCGCCGGAGAGAAGGCCGAGTGCACTGTAGATCCGAGTCGTCTCGAGCGACTCGGCTGCGGAGAGCTGCGGGAGGATCGTCGGCACACGTTTGGCCAGCATGGTCTTGCCACCGCCTGGTGGACCAACCATGAGGCAGTTGTGCCCGCCCGCCGCCGCAACGCAGAGCGCCCGCTTCGCTGCCTCTTGGCCGCGGACGTCGGCGAAGTCGACGTCGTAGCTTGCAAACCGATCAAACCATTCGGTCACCCGCGGTGGCGCCGGTGGTATCTTGAGGTCGCCTGAGAAGAACTGCACCGCCTCAGTGAGCGACGCCACGGGGATGACTTCGATGTCCTCGACAACTGCCGCTTCCGTCGCGCTGGCCGCCGGGACGACCACTCCCTTAAGCGGTCGCTGCCGTTGTTGCCGCGCCGCCGCAATGGCGATCGAGAGGGCGCCGCGGGTGGGCCGAGTCGATCCCTCCAGCGACAGTTCGCCGATCACGGCATAGTCGTCGAAACGTTCGGCGGAAAACTGCCCGCTCCCTGCCAGGATGCCAAGCGTGATCGGCAGATCGAACGTGGCGGCCTGCTTGGGCAGCTCGGCCGGCGCGAGATTGATCACGATCCGGTCGTTGGGGCGGTTGAAACCCGAGTTGACCATGGCTCTGGCCACGCGATGGGTGCTTTCGCGAATCGCGGTGTCGGGCAGGCCGACGAGGACCGTAGCCGGCAGGGCTCCGGCTGATACATCGACCTCCACGTCAACCGGGACGGCATCGATGCCAAACAGGGAAAACGTCTGCAGTCGGGCAAGCATGGCGAGACTCCTGGCGTGAGAAAACGGTGACAAAAACCCGAATCTCCTAGAGAGTGTACATAATTACAGTATACGTGCAAGGGGTGGCCCGCCCTGGTACGCTCTTACCTCATGATTTTGCCTCTCTTGATTCCAATATCCTCGCGACGCGGCACCTGCTGCTGGCTAGCAACGGTGGCAATCGTGCTCTCGGCCTCCGGCATCGCTCGCGCTGCCGAGCCAGGGTGGCAGTCGCTCTTTGATGGACGTGATCTCGGCCACTGGAAGCCGACGCCGTTTGGTGGAGAAGGAGAGGTGCGGGCTGAGGCGGGCATGATTCGGATCGCCGTCGGGTCCGACATGAGCGGCATCACATGGGGGGGCGAGTTTCCGCGGACGAACTTTGAAGTTTCGCTCGAGGCCCGCCGCGATGAAGGCTTTGACTTTTTCTGTGGGCTCACGTTTCCCGTTGGCGATGGTGTGTGCTCCTTGATCGTCGGAGGCTGGGGTGGGACGGTTGTCGGCCTTTCGAGCATCGACGGGCTGGATGCCTCACAGAACGACACCACGATAGCGGGAGATTTTGTGTCAAACCGCTGGTACACGATTCGCGTGCGGGTGACGCCAGAACAGATCGTCTGCTTCATCGACGACAAACAGGTTGTCGATCAGGCTGTGCCAGGGCATTCCTTCGACGTTCGGAGCGAGATGCTTCCAGCGCGTCCGCTGGGCGTGGCGACCTACGCTACTGCAGCCAGCCTCCGCAGCCTGCGCTGGAGGACGCTTCCACCATCCGCTCCTGAATGATGGTTATGGGTGACACCGATCCACATGACGATAAGCTGCGCCGTCGCATCGCAGCGGAGGCGGCTCGGCTCGTGGCTCAGGGCGTCGACTCGCAGCGATCACGCCTGCGGGCGGCGCGACGGATCACGCGCGGCTGGGTGCCCGCGCATCAACTCCCTACGCACGACGAGATTCGGGGTGGCTTCGGACATCTCGTGGGCGACCGGTTTGATCGCCTTGCCGATCTGTTGCGGCCGTTGGCCAGTGTGCGACAGGATCCGGTGCGGCATCCTGAGGGCGATCCGCTCGAGCATTCACTGCAGACGTTTGACATCGTCCATGCGGAGCGGCCCTTCGACGAAGAACTTCTCACAGCCGCGCTCGTGCATGATGTGGGGATGGCGATCGATCGGGCCGATTCGCTCGTGGCGGGGCTTGCGGCGCTCAACGGGCTGATCACGCCCCGCACGCGCTGGCTGCTGGAGTCGCTCGATGCAGCCCATGCTCATGCCTCTGGCACGCTTGGTCAGCGGGCGCGGCATCGGCTGGAGTCACACCCTGACTTCGTCGATGTCGCACTGTTGGCCACGGCCTGCCGACAGGGGCACGTCCGCGGCGCCGCGTGCCAAACCCTCGAAGAGGCCTTGACGATCCTGCGGAACCTCGATGCCGAGTCGACTGCGGATTGATCACTCGGGTGACTGGCCACCGAGCGCGGCCCGCACTTTTTCCCTGGCGATACGCCACCGCGACTTGACGGTCCGCGGTGAGCATTCCAGCAGGTCAGCGATCGTTTTCTGGTCGGCGCCGACATACCAGACGAGATGGAAGAGTTCGCGCTCATCGTCGGGCAGGGCGGCGATTGCCTCGTGGAAGCGGGTCCAACGGTCGAGCAGGGGATCCGATGCCGAGGCGAGATCGACGAAGCGGGCCCCGGTGGCGGGCGCCGACTGGCGCGGCATCACATTCGAGGCATGGTTGGCAGCGTAGGACTGTGGCCCAGCATGATGCCGAGCCAGATCAATCAACTCCCGATGGAGCTGCGTTGCCGCCAGGGCCATAACAGACCGAGCCGAGGTGACGGAAACTTCTGCAAGAGCCCGGTGCAGTCGTAACGCGGCATTTTGGAAGACATCGTCGGTGTCGTCCCAGCGACGCACCGCCGGAAACCGACGGAGCATCCGGTGGGCGAGCACTCGCAGCCGCTCCGAGCACAGTTCCAGAATGCGATCGCGGGCGGCCAGGTTCCCCTGCGCAAGCTGCGAAAGACAGTCAGTCAGATCGGGTGAGGCGAGATCGTCGGCGTCCATGGAATTGGTCTCGCGGATGGAGCTCCCCTCGGAGGGGAGGCTCCAGGCCCAATTCTAGCGAGTTTTCACCCGTTCCAAACTTTGTTTGCCCCTCCCGGCCTCCGGTCTCGCTTTAACAGGTAAAGATCGAAATTGTGTCTTATCCGTGATGGATGTGCCATGGAGTACGCGAGTTCTGCAGAAGACCATATACCGTTTAGGCGCGTGCATAGGCGGATCCGGTGCCACTCCGTGCTTCGGCTCCCTGCGGCCGTCGATGATCCCGTACGGATCATCCGCGCTGCCCAGATCCAGCTTCGCCGCTGGAGGCGGGAAATGGCGAATGCCTCGCCGGTTCCCCGGCAGCGATTTGCCGGCGAGATGGTGGGGGAGATCATTGCCGCCCGCGAGTCTCTGCTGAGGTGCACGCTGGGCGTGCAGTCCCCGCAGGCGGGGGTACACTCCACTCATGCAGCAGGTCGATCGGGACGCGCAGGGCAAGGCTCAGGAAGTGGGCGAATCGTCGCGCTCGCAGCCGGATGCGTTGCCGATGTCGGCGGGCCTGGCGAGTCGTAGTGAAGTAGCCGCTGGCGAAGGTCGCTCGGCCGGCGGCTGGACCAACTTCGCCGATCCCTCGGCCGCTATTCCTTCCGATCTGGGCCACGGCTCGCTGAGCCGCGCCTCCGAAGACTTCGGATTTGGTGTCGGCTCGCCGGTCGATCTTCCTCCTGGCACCGACCTCGGGGGAATCACGATTGTCCGGGCTATCGGTACCGGTGGCATGGGGCGGGTGTATGAAGCCCGACAGCAGGCACCGACCCGCCTGGTTGCCGTCAAGGTGATGCGAGACGGCATCGTGTCGGCTGCCCAGATGAGGCGGTTCGAATACGAGGCCCAGGTGCTCGCCAGGCTTCGCCATCCACACGTCGCGCAGATCCACGCCCTGTCGACCGCGCGGATCGGCCCGCTGACGATTCCCTACTTCGTGATGGAGCTCGTGCCAGATGCCAGACCGCTCACGCTGTTTTGCGATGCGGGAGGTTTTTCGACTCGCAGTCGTGTCGCCATGCTGCGGAAGGTGGCGGCGGCCGTCGCCCATGGTCACCAAAAGGGGGTGATCCATCGCGACCTCAAGCCAGGCAACATTCTCGTCGGTGGAGATGGTGAGCCCAAGGTGATCGACTTCGGGATCGCCCGTTCGACCGAGGGTGATGCCGCCATCACGGCC
>CAMCYH010000008.1 GCA_945883745.1 Candidatus Kuenenia stuttgartensis | reverse complement strand
CGATGACCAGCCCTTGCACGCTCGCAGCCGCTGCTGCCAGCACGAGCACGATGGTCACGAATCGCCACGAGATGCCCCGCGGCGGCGCGGCCGGAGCCGTGGAAAGGCCTTCGAGCAGATCGGTGTCGGTCGCCTCGCGAGACGGCCACCAGGCGGCCGCGATCGCCACGATGATGCCCATCGCGATCGCGATCGGAAGGATGAAGGGGTTGAACGTGAGCGAGGAGAGTGGGGCCTGCAGGGCTTGCGAGATGCCGGCGGCGATCGGCTTGGCAGCAAGCCAGCCCACGGTCGCCCCCAGCAGCGCGCCTCCGCAGCCGAGCACCGCCGCCTCTCCCACGATGAATCGCCTGACCTGCCCGACGGTGGCTCCGAGAAGCCGCATCAGTGAAAAGCCGCGCCGCCGCTCCGTCACGTTCATGAGCATCGCATTGCCGACGATGAACCAGGCCATGGCGACGGTGAGGCCGGTAACGAAGTCGAGGCCGAGGTCGGCAGAATGAAGCACGTCCTCGGCCATGCTCGCCTTGCCTGCCGGGACTTCCGCCATCAGCGACTCGGGCAACCGGGCTGAGACAGCCGCCAGCACCTGCTTGCGGGATCCTTCCGGCGCGATCGCCACGCGGACGCGGTCGAGGAAGCCGAGGGAGAGCGACATTGCGGAGAGGGCCTGAATGTCGGCGATCACGCCGGCTCCCTCGGCAAACCAGCCGATCGACTGCCGATCGGCCAGGCCGACCACCTCCATGCGACGAATCCGTCGACGGGCAAAAAACAGAATCTCGTCGCCGAGCGAGAGCCCGAGGCTCGTCGCGAGCGATGTTTCAAGTACCGCCTCCTCCGGGCCGAAGCAGGCACGGCCAGCCGAGAGCGTGAGCAATCCAGTGGCGACCATTGCCTCCACGTCGACCCCAACGGCGATTTCACGGACCCGTTTCTCACCAACCCGCAGCAGTGTGGGGCGATAGAAGAGCGGCACGACGGCTCGCACGCCGGGAATGCCGACGAGGCTCGGCACGTTCGCCGCCTCGAACCGCCCCCCGCTACGGCTCACGACATCGACGACCGGCACGCCGTCGATCGCTTCGGTGAGTCGGCGATAGCCGGTTCGCGAGGCGTCGGCCGAGACCCATGTGGCCACCACCGCGCCGACGGCCACAGCCACGCTCGCCACGGTGGCCAGAGCCCGCCCCGGACGGCTCCGCCACTGCCGCACAAGGAGATGCCCGAGCCTCATGAGCCGAGAGCCTTGGTGGTGGGCATGCCCTGGACTGGATGCGAATCTGACTCGATGAGGCCGTCACGGACCCGCACGGTGCGGCCGGCCGCGGCTGCCGTGGCAGCGTCGTGGGTGACCAGCACAACGGTCTGTCCGCGATCAGTCACAAGTCGCTGCAACAATTCGATCACCCGCTGGGCATTGGCCGAGTCGAGGGCACCGGTCGGCTCGTCGGCGAGCACGATTGCCGGCCCTGTGACAAGCGCCCTCGCGATGGCGCCCCGCTGCTGCTCGCCCCCCGACAGGGCATCAGGCCGGTGTCCGGCGCGGTGGGCCATGCCGACGGCCTCGAGTGCCGCGGTCGCGGCCTGTTCGCAGGCCCGTTCCGAGGTCCCGTCGAGCACGAGCGGGAGAGCGACGTTTTCCAGAAGCGATAGCTCGGGCAAAAGGTTGTACCGCTGGAAGACAAAGCCGATTCGTCGCCGCCGCACCAGTGCCAAGGCGTCGTCATCGAGGCCCGCGAGGTCGACTCCCTCCAGCAGTACGCGTCCCGAGGATGGCCGCGTGATTCCACCGAGCATGTGGAGCAGCGTGCTCTTTCCGGAGCCGCTCGCTCCGGTGATGGCGACAAACTCCCCGACGTTCACCGCGAGATCGATGCCACGGATTGCGGCCACACCCTCGGCCTGCGACCCGGGCTTGTGGAACGTCTTGAAGAGATTCTGGGCCTCGAGAATCGACACGTTAGGGTCTCACAAACGAAGCGATGCTTCGTCACTGTACCCTGCCGGCGATCTCCAGGGGGAGGCTGGCATGAGCCGTGGTGTGGGCCACTGCGTCGGTGACTGCCAGATCGAGCCGGCATGCGCCACCGGGCATGCCCTCAGGAATTCGCACCACGTAGCGGGCAAAGTAGTCGCGTCGTGGAGTCCGGCAGGTCTCCTGGAGCGGCTCGAACCGCCACTCATGCAGCCGTCGGCCGTCGTCGGCACAAAGCTGCAGCGTGGTATCGATCCGTGTGGTGTGGCCTTCGGTCGACTCGTCTCCGGTGAGATCCTCCAGCTCGAAATAGATGATCAGCTCCTGCCCCGGATGGAAGCGGCTGCTGTCGAAGCGATCAACGGCTCCCCAGCCACGCACCCTCGAGGCGAAGCAGGGGTTTACAACGGAGAGGTGCGGCACGGGCTGCGACACGGTTGAAGTGGTCGCCTCGATTGTTGCCACCGGGTCGGCATCGGCTGCCGCTTCACTGGTGGCAGTCGCGACAGGCTCAGGATGATCGGCGTGCTGTTGTGCGGGGGCTACTTCCGGCGAAGCAACTGTATCGTCGTTCGCCGGCTGCTGGCTCGATTCGTCAGGCTGGGGAGGTGTGGCGGCGGGGGCATCGATCGGCCGCATGGCCATTCGCTGCGGTGCCGGCGTCGCCTCGATCGTGGCCACGAAGGCGTCGATGATGTCGGGCCAGTCTTGGGGCGGGGCATCCTCGACGGCCTCGCTGAGAGCGCGTTCGGTGGCCGATGTCAACCGGCCCGCGGCGGCCAACTGCTCGAGGGCCGAGTCGAACGCCGCCTCAGCCGCAGCGGGATCGACGGACATCTCTGCGGTCGTCGTCGACTCACCGTCATCGTTCGTGACCACTTTGCCGTCCGACTCACTGTCGTACGTCGCGATTGCTGGCATGTCGCCGGTGTCTTGCAAGGCCTCCTGCAGGCCACCCGCGCTCAGAAGCGTGGTGCATCCAGGCTGCGTCAGCAAGACGCCGCTGCTAAGCATCGCCAGCCACAAGGCCACCGCCGAGTGAGGTGACGAGCAAATCGCGGCCCCGCGGTTGAGTGAAGAGTGCATCGTGGAAAGAATCTGGAATGGTGTCATGGCCAACACGCGGGACAGTACGATTGCTCCCCAAGCGAGGACAAGGCCAAGCCGATGCGCAGTCCATTTTTTTTGACTGGGCAGGAAGTGTTTGGCGAATCTGGGGAATACTGGCTACACTCCTCACAATTTCCGCACTCGAAAATCCCCCCCTATGGCGAATGCCGTCTCCGCCCCGTCGACTGTCCCGGTCGGCTGGCCCCACCGCCACCTGCTTGATTTGGAGCGGCTGACGTCGGACGAGGTGCGACTGCTCCTCGACACCGCTGCCCTCTTTAAAGAGGCGACCGGTGGCTGCCGGCAGAAGTTGTCCGTGCTGGCCGGTCGGACGGTCGTAAACCTGTTCTTCGAAAATTCGACCCGTACCCGCACCAGTTTCTCGTTGGCGGCGCGGCGGCTCGGGGCTGACGTCGTTGATTTTTCAGCATCGACCAGCAGCCTCTCCAAAGGGGAGTCGTTTATCGACACCGCCCGCAATCTCGAGGCGATGGGAATCGATGCCGTCGTCGTGCGTCACAGCACGCCCGGCACGCCCCATCTCCTGGCTCAGCATCTCCACGTGGGGGTGATCAACGCCGGTGATGGACCGCACGAGCATCCCACGCAGGGCCTCCTCGACATCTTCTCCATCCGTGAACACGTGGGGGACCTGCGGGGTGTGACGGTCGGGCTCGTGGGAGACATCGCCCACAGTCGCACGGCTCGGAGCAACCTGTGGGGCCTGACAAAGCTCGGCGCGAAGGTGATCCTGTGTGGCCCCCCCACACTCGTCTCCGAGCGGTGGCGGGAGTTTGGGGTGGAGGTGTCGCACAGCCTCGACGACATCGTGCCTCGTTGCGATGTGCTCAACCTGCTGCGGATTCAGTTCGAGCGACAAAACACCCGCCCCTTTCCTTCGGTCCGCGAATATGCCCACCTCTACGCGATGACAGGCGAGCGGCTGAAGCGGGCACGCAAGGACCTTCTGATCTTGGCGCCCGGTCCGATCAACCGTGGCGTCGAGGTGACGGCCGACGTCGCTGATTGCCCGCAGTCGCTGATCCTCGACCAGGTCACCAACGGCCTCGCCGTGCGGATGGGGGCCTTGTGGCTCATTTGCGGGCCGCGGTCGGCGGGTGACTCAAGCGAGGCGGCAGCCGCTGCCCGACACATCTGAGGGATCATCGGCATGACGAAGCTCCTTATTCGCGGCGGACGTGTGGTCGATCCCAGCCAGGGAATCGATCGCGTTGACGACGTACTCATCGAAAACGGTGTCGTCGCGGCGATCGACGGTGGGGGCTCAGCCGAGGAGACGATCGACGCCGGTGGGCTGATCGTCTGCCCCGGTCTCGTCGACATGCATGTCCACCTGCGTGAACCGGGCCGCGAGGAGGACGAGACGATCGCCACCGGCGCACGGGCGGCCGTCGCCGGCGGGTTCACGAGCATCGCCTGCATCCCCAACACCGAGCCCCCGATCGACACGCAGGCCAACGTCGAGTTTATTCACCAGAAGGCCGCCCGGGCTGATGCCTGCAACGTGTTCGTGGTGGCGTGTGTGAGCCGGAATCGCGAGGGCAAGGAGCTCGCCGAGATCGGCCAGCTCGTCGAGGCCGGCGCGGTGGCCTTCAGTGACGACGGCGCGCCCGTTGCCGACGCCGAATTGATGCGGCGGGCCTTCGAGTACTGCCGGATGTTCGACAAGCCGATCCTCGCCCACGAGGAGGTGCTGGAACTCTCTCGCGGCGGCGTCATGAACGAAGGACTCGTGTCGCTCGTGCTCGGACTGCCGGGTATGCCAGCGGCCGCAGAGGACGTGATGATCGGCCGAGACATCGCCCTCGCCGAGGTCACCGGCGGCCGCCTTCACGTGATGCATGTTTCCACCGCGGGCGGAGCGGCCCTCATGCGGGCCGCCAAGGCCCGTGGTGTCCGCGTGACCGCCGAGGCCTGCCCGCACCACTTCACGCTCACCGACGAAAGCCTGCGGGGCTTCGACTCCAACTTCAAGATGAGCCCGCCTTTGCGGACGGCAGCCGACGTCGACGCTATCATCGCCGGACTCGTCGATGGCACGATCGACTGCATCGCGACCGATCATGCCCCACACGCCCGGGAAAAGAAAATGCTGGAGCTCGATCGGGCTCCGTTTGGCATCCTCGGCCTCGAGACCGCGGTCGGGCTGGCGGTCACCCGCCTCGTCGTCCCGGGCCGGATCGGCTGGCCCCGCCTCGTCGAGGCGATGAGCACGCTCCCGGCCCGGATTCTCGGCATCAATCGCGGGACGCTGCGGCCCGGGGCGATCGCCGACATCACGCTGATCGATCCTGATTGTTCCTGGCAGGTCGATGTCAACGCGTTTCAGTCAAAGAGCGTCAATTCGCCGTTCCACGGCTGGACGCTGCAGGGGCGGGCCGTGGCGACGATCGTGGGCGGGCGAGTGAAGTATCGGCTCGGGTCATGACGCTCATCATCGACGGCTACAATCTTCTCCATGCGTCGGGCGTGTTCGGCGCCGAACGTGGGCTGCGGGGGTTTGAGCAGTCGCGAATCGCCCTGCTTGACCTGCTCTTGAATCTCCTCGGTGACGATGCGGCCAAGACGATCGTCGTGTTCGACGCGGCCAACGCCCCCGACGGACTTCCGGGTCGCTGCACGCACGGCCCGATCCGTGTCTGGTATGCCCGCGAGTATCCAGATGCCGACTCCCTCATCGAGGAGATCGTGGAGGATGACACGGCGCCTCACGATCTCGTCGTTGTATCGAGCGATCGTCGGCTGCAGGCGGCGGCTCGCCGGCGCCGCGCGACGGCCGTGGGCAGCGCCGAGTGGCTGGCGGAGCAGAGGGAACGCCGTCGGGCCAGCCAGCCACCGCCCGATGCCAAGCCCCCGGATCCGGGTCCGGAAGATGTGGAACGCTGGAAACGCTATTTCGGGTTGTAGGCGGCCGGCTGCACCGGCGTTCGATGACGCTTCATCGCGCCGGCTTGCGCCTGGCGGCTTCGTGTGCACTACCCCAGGGAGCCCCGGGCGCGAGCCCGGGGGCGGGAGGCTGGAGCGCGGGACCTATGTGGCTTTCGCCCAGCGGGCGAGCTTACGATCGAGCGTCGACCGCTCGATTCCCAGGATCGATGCGGCTTTCGTCTTGTTGCCCCCGGTCGCCTCGAGGGTGGCCATGACATGCTTTCGCTCGAGCTCTTCGAGCGAAAGCGGCGCGTAGCTGCCGGTGCGGGATGCTGACAACTTGCCGGTGTCGCCGGGGGCGGCGATCTGGCTCAGCGACAGGTCTCCCACATCGATCTGCGGGTTTTGGGACAACACGACGGCCCGCTCGATGCAGTTGCGCAGCTCGCGGACGTTTCCCGGCCAATGATAGGACTGCATCGCCTCGATGGCAGCCGGGGTGAATCGCTCGATGCGACGCCCCGTCTCCGCGACGAACCGATCAAGAAAATGCCGGGCAAGCACCTCGATGTCGTCCGGCCGCTTCCGGAGCGATGGCACGAGGATCTCGACGACCTTGAGGCGAAAGTAGAGATCACGGCGGAAGTCGCCCGACTTCACCGCCTCCTCGAGGTCGCGGTTGGTCGCCGCCACCACCCGCACGTCGACCTGCACGCGATTGCTGCCTCCCACCCGCTCGAAGGCATGCCCCTCGAGAGCGCGGAGAAACTTGGCCTGGATCGTCGCCCCCATCTCCCCGATCTCATCGAGAAAGAGCGTGCCCTTGTGTGCCGACTCGAACTTGCCGATTTTCCTGTCGGTGGCGCCGGTAAAGGCCCCCTTCTCGTGACCAAACAATTCACTCTCGAGGAGCGTTTCGGAGAGGGCCGCGCAATTGAGACAGACAAACGGCCCCTTAACGCGGTCGCTGGCTTCGTGGATCGCGCTGGCTACCAGCTCCTTGCCCACCCCGCTTTCGCCACGGATCAGCACGGTCGCCTTGGTCGTCGCCACCCGCACGACCTGTCCGAGAATGCCCTGCAGCGCGTCGCTGTCGCCGACGATCTTCGACTCCGCCCGCAGCCGCTGCCGGAGCCGCTCGTTCTCGGTGGCGGTGCTGGCAAGTTTTGAAGAGAGGCTCTCCCGAGCGGCGAGGTTCTCGAGGGCCACGCCCACTGCGTCGCTGACCGCCATCACGAACTCGAGATCATCGGCCATCGTGTCGTGCGGCCGTGCCTTGGCTTCGATGTGCAGGATTCCGACCGGATGGCCACCCAGGCGAATCGGGGCCGAGATGGTCGACACGATGGTGTCGGTGGCCTCATTCGTGCCCACCGAACAGGCGACCACCGCCTCATCGGTGGTGAGCACCGTGGCCACCGCGGCATCCGGGATCGGCCCAGGAGTCGTCGTCGCAGGAAACATCGCGGCCGGCCGCAAGACGGCAGCGTCGATGCCGCCCGCTCCTGGCAAATCGGCAAGTGCGGTGGGCAGGAGCACGAGTCCACGAAACGCCTGCACTCCCGGTGCCGCCGTCTCGAGTGCGACGGCAGCCACCTCGGCGAGTGTGGCCGACTTGCCGAGCGCGAATGAAAGCCGGCAGAGTTCGCCGGCGGCCCGGCCGACCCGCGGAAGGGCGTCGGCCGAATCGCGAATATCCTCCAGCAGGCGCCCACGGGCACGGCGGTGAATGATCGATTGCTGCCACGACTCGTGCTCGGCAGACAGGGCGTTCGTCGCACCGGCAGCCGTGGCCGGCTCATCACGTGGATCTGTCGGGGGGGCGCCCTCACAGATCAGAATTTCGACGCGACCGATCTGAATGGTCTCCCCTGCAGCAAGCAGCCGGTCATCGCTCAGCCGCTCACCATCAATGAGCGTGCCATTCCGACTGTCCAGATCGCGAATCATCCAGCCTTTGCTTGACGGGTGGATTTCGGCATGCGACCGACTGGCCCGGTCGTCCTGAAGCACCACGTGATTCGAGGGTGCGCGCCCAATCGTGATTCGCTCGCCGGGCAGAAGTGGCACGGCCGAGGGACCGGCCACCGGGTCACGAATCATCAGGTGCATCAGGACGGCAGACATGGCCTCCCAGTATCCATCACACGCCGCCGGGTGTGGAGAGGGTGAGAAGAAACACAAAAAGGGGCTGTTTTTCTGCGTTGGATCGGGTTTGCCGCCACGCCCAACCCAGACTAGCATCTGGCATCGGTCCACTCTTCGGGTCGTTTTTCCAGATCGAGGCCATCCATGCTCCGCGGCATCCCTGCTTCTTTCGGTGGTTGGTGTGTGCTCATCCTGCTCGCCGTGCCAGTGGTATCGGCTACTCGTGAGGCCAGCGGTCAGGGAATGGGCATGGGTGGGGGAGGCTTCGGATTCGGACAGGCGGTGGGCGGGATCGCCATCGATGCCGAGGGAATCGTCAACAGCATCGACCCGGCAGCGCTGCAAGAACTCTCGGCCACCCGACGGGCGGCACTCGCCAAGGCAGGGGCCGTGGAGCCGGCGGCGATCCGTCGTGTGTCTCTGGCGGGATTGATGAAGGCCATCGATGCCGCGGCGGAAGGCCCACTCCCGGCCGATGTGATTTTTCTTGCCGGGCTGCAGCGAGTCACGCATGTGTTCGTCGACCCGGAGGGCCACGACATCGTATTGGCAGGGCCTGCCGAGGCCGTCTCGATCGATGCCGTCGGGAATGCCGTCGGTGCCGAGTCGCAGCGGCCCCCGCTCCAACTCGAAGACTTGCTGGCAGCGCTTCGTGCCATTGATGCGGCCCGCGCGGGTGGCATTCGTTGCTCAATCGACCCAACACCCGAGGGGCTCACGCGACTCCAGGCTCTTCTCCGTTCGCAGCGGGGTATCGGGCCTGATCCCGATGCAACATTGCGGCGCATGGAAGAGGCTCTTGGGCCACAGGTCGTGCGCGTGGGGGGGGTGCCTGGCGATACTCATTTCGCGCATGTGCTGGTGGCGGCGGACTACCGCATGAAGCGGATCGGCATGGGACTTGAGCCGTCAGGTGTACCGGGGCTGCCAAGCTATACGGCGATGGTGCCCGCCGGCGGCGTGGCCGCCGCGCTTCCGCGGTTCTGGCTCGAACCCTCCTACGACCCGCTCAGTCGTGATCCGGATGAGCTGGCCTGGCAGATCAATGGCCGTCGGATGACGTGCCTCACCGAGAGCGATCTTCTCGCCAAGGAGGGCGTCAAACGGGGGCAGGGGGCGGCCGACGGCGTTGCCAAGAAATGGTGCGCCGCGATGACGACTCACTATGACGCCCTGGCGGAGCGCCAGCCCGTCTTCGCCGACCTGGTCAACTGCATCGATCTGGCCGTGGTGGCGGCGTTGATCCATGGACGTCAACTCGACCGGCGGGCCGGCCTCGACATCGCGCCGCTCCTCGACGCCGAGAAGCTGCCCGTGCCCGCCTACCGCGTGGCAGATACCATCCCAACGGTGGCCACGAAACTCCGCAAGGGAAGCGGCTGGGTGGTGACGGCCTCTGGGGGCGTGCAGTTTCAGCCGTGGGCGTTTGCAACGGAGGCGGTCGAGGCGGTCAGCCTGGCCGAGGCCCGCACCGCATCACTCGCACCACGCCCCGCCAGCGGCTGGTACTGGTAGCGATCGCAGAAGCCACGAGGGCTTTCCTGAGTTGCCGCATCCTGCAGCGACAGATCTTTTCCACAGTCTGCTACCCTGTCGGGGCCGTCCAATAGATTTCCTTCAGACCCGTTGCGGCGGTAGGGAAATAGCGGTCGATCCAGCCGCTTGTGGTGAGCGATTCGAGGCTCACACCGCACCCTGTGGCCGGCGGAGCCGCTGACTTGGCCAGCAAGAGCGTGGCGTTGTTTTCCCTGGCCAGCAACGCGGCGATCGAATCGCTGGTCACATCCCAGCTGGCCGGCAGATCGGCAGCGGCGGGCTGGGTGAGCACCCATGCGGGCGCGTCGAGCACGCATGCCGCCCCGGTGAGAGCCGGATTGGCAGAGAGCGGCAAACCGGTGCTTTTCGCAACCAGCTGGGCGAGCGCATGCATGCAGTCGAGGGCGAGGTCATGCATGAGCTTGGCCGGCTGTGGCGCTGCTGCATCGATCTGCCTCAGCCCGTCGACGACGGAGCCGCCGCCGACCACGATGGCCAACGGGACATCTCCGACTTCCGCCACGAGGCGATCGAGCAGTCGCGGCCAGTCCTGCCACGAAAGGAGGCTGCCCCCGACCTTCAGCACCAGAGCCTCGGTGCCGTCACCGCCTTCGGATTGGCGCAGGCAGCCCCGAATCCATGTTTTTGTCATCGCAGAGTTCCCCGGGCAATGAGCGCCAAGGCGTGGGCCGGCGCCACCCTCGATACCGCAGGTGAAAGATAATCCTGCACATCGATTGTAAGCAGCGTGCGAGGCAGCCCGGCAAGCAGTCGGCGGGCCAGCAGGCCGCCGTGGCCGGAAAAAACGATTGCGGTCGGCTCCCAACCCGTTCTCCGCGCTACGCGGCGCACGGCCTGGGTGACCTGGCGTGTCTGAGCTGCGGCGATCCTCTCAGCCGCAGCGAGGGCATCGTCCAGCGTGAATTCCTCTGGCTCGAGCAGCATCGTCCGGGCCAGACGGATGCGGGCGGCATCCCGAGTGGCCGGCCCGCCGTCGGCCGTATCGGTGCAAGATGAATCCTCGGGCAGGCCGCCCAGCATCAGCCACGCATCCTGGGAGCGGGCAAAGAGTTCGCTGACGACTGCACGGCGGATGCCGCGCTGGGGCAGGCTGCGGACAATTGCCGCGATCGGGGTCCGCTCCATGCCGGTGTAGACCAGTTCTCCGGAGGCCAGCCGCCCCATGTCGTCGTTGGCTCGTGGAGTCGGCTTTCCGTCCTCGAGAGGGATGATGTCGGTCGTCGTCGAGCCGATGTCGATGAGAAGCGTGCGGCTCGTCGGGGCGAGTGATGCCGCGAGACGAGCCACGGCATGCCAGTTGGAAGCAGCGACCGCGAGCGGATCACGGATGGCATCCTCCGGTGAAACGATGCGACCGTCGGTGGTGTAGATGCCGACCGAGGCGGTGCGGGTGGCCGAGGTGAGGGCAGCGACGATGTGCTCCACACCGGCTCGTCGCGATGGAAAGCAGTCGGCGATTTCACCGGTCATCGTGGCGACGACGCGTCGCGGTGCATCGGCGATGAGGCCTGTCAATGCGGCGTCGAGTCGCCGCCAGTCTCGCCACATGGCAAATGCTTCGGTTTTTGTCCAGCCGAAGCCGTCGGCGGCCTTGATGTTTGCCCCGCCGATGTCGAGGGCTAAGAGGTCAACGGCGGGGGAGGGGAGTGCATTCACGAGGCGTTGCAGCGCGGTCGATCATCGACCGCACAAGGCTGAGCGATGCCCCGCGGGACTGCACGACGAAGGAAGTCGTGAGCCGCGGATTGACCTCCAGTACGCGGTCATCGAGACCATCGTGCCGGTCGCCAAGGATCATGTCGACACCCACCCATCCCGCGGCCGGCTCGTCGCCTGCCGCACGTTCGAGGGCGGCCACCGCCCGCCGGGCCAGGCCTTGGGCACGCGTCGCCAGCGATGGGTTTGGGAGCGGCTCGCTGCCGAGATACCGGGGCCTATCACCGTCGGTAAATCGCTGCCGGAGTGGAGGCAGGATTTCCAGGTCGCCGCCGCAGAGGCATGAGACGCCGACCGGCGTGCCGGCAATCAAGGCTTCCAGTCGGGTCGCCCCCGCGCTGGCGGCAACGCCTCCGGGAGGACGAATGATCTGTAGGCCGTCGCAGCCCGCGCTCGCTCGGGCCTTGCGAATGGCTGGGAGATGGAATCCCAGCGGAAATGGCTCATCGGCACTGAGTGATCGGCCGGCCGGCACGGGCACACCCGCCGCGGCGAGTGCGTCGATCGTCGCCTGTTTGTCACCGGCGATCGCAAGAAACCGTAGACCCGCTGCGACAGGGTGGCCGCCCGCTGCCCGCACGCGGGCCACGCGATCCGCCAGAATTCCGTTGGTCTCCGGTGCGACGAGCACCGCACGATCGTTCCGAGTGGCGGCGTCAACGAGTGAACTGATTTCGGCGTCGTGTGGCACGGTCTCGACGCGCATACCATCGGGCAGATTGATTTCCCGGGCAGCATCGACCAGCACCGTCACATCGAGCGAGGGATCGCGGGCGGCATCGGCGGCGAGGGCTTCGAGCATCATCCGCCCCTCGGCGAAGAGGTCTTCCAGCTCGCTTCCTGACGGCAGCGCCGCCAATCCCCCTGAGCAGCACCACTCGTAGAGCAGCAGTTTCAAACGAGGAGTCGTCATGCGATGTGAGGACTCAGGAGAGGGCAAATGCAACGCGGACCGGCACGTCATCCCGCCAGCTTGCGCCTGGCGGCTCCTTGAGGGATTATCTCGCGCCCGCGGCCTGATTGTCCCACCAGGAAGCCCCGGGCGCAAGCCCGGGGGCCTGCGGCGGCGCCGGCTGGTGCGTCATCCCGCCGGCTTGCGCATGGCGGCTTGCTGCGGGGGCCACGGACGGCCCCACAGCCGTAAAACTAGAAAATCCCCAACTGATCCCGCGCCGCTTCGGTCATCTTGTCGGGCGTCCAGGGTGGATCCATGACGATCCGAACCTCGACGGCCGTCACCTCCGGATGGGTCCCGAGCACCCGCTTGGTGTCGCCGATCAACTGCGGGCCGGCAGGGCAGGCGGGGCTCGTCATCGTCATATCGATCACGATCTTCTGCTTGTCCGGCACATCGGCGGCGGGTTCGAGCGTGACGCCATAGACCAGGCCCAGATCGACGATGTTCACGAATAGTTCCGGATCCTTGACGTCCTTGAGCATCTCGCGGATCGAGTCCTCGCAGAGGGTGCCCGCCGCGGCTGTGGCAGGAAGCGGTGATGGTGTTCCGGACGAAGCGCTGTGTGCCGTGGGCTGGCTGCCCGTGACGGCGATCGGCGAAGCCGTCGCGTGTGCGGCTGGGCCGGTGGCTGAGACGTCGTCGCGAAGTCGCACCCAGACGCCACCATCTTCGACCTTCACGTCATGCGCCCGCGTCGGCCGGACTGCGGGCATGGTGAGCGCCGCACCGGTGCGGATGTCGAACTTGGCTCCGTGGCGGGGGCAGGAAATCGTGTGGCTTCGCAGTTCGCCGTCCGCCAAAGGACCGCCGTCATGCGTGCAGACATCATCGATCGCATAAAAACTGCCATCGGCATGAAACAACGCCACCATCTCTCCATCGACCTCGACAAGTGTCTTGCCCGGATCGGGGACCTCGCTCGTTGCGGCGACGCGGATGAATTTTGCCATGGCTGAATGGAACTCAGGAGATACGCCGAATGCGGCTGCAGACGGCTCGTGCCAAGGCCTCGCGGACAGCGGGGATCGTGATGCGGTCGAAGACCTGCTGAAAGAAACCAGCCACGACGAGCCGCGCCGCCTCGTCAGCCGTCAGACCCCGAGACTGGGCGTAAAACACCTGCTCGGCATCGACGCGGCCGCTGGTCGCCCCGTGCGTGCACCGCACGTCGTCCGCCTCGATCTCGAGGCCCGGGATGGAGTCGGCCCGCGACTCGTTGGAGAGCATCAGGTTGTCGTTCCGCTGATAGCCATCGGTCCTTTGCGCCGCCTTGTCGACCTTGATCATGCCGCGCCAGACGAGCCGAGAGCGATCCTGGAGCGCACCTTTGTAGAGAAGATCACTCTTGCAATTCGGCGCCTCGTGGTGCTGGAGCGTGTTGTAGACGAGGTGCTGGCGGCCCTCGGTGAACATCACGCCGTTGACCTGGGCTTCAGCGTCACGGCCGACCAGCGACACGTCTTGGGCCACCTGGGAGAGGCGACTACCCAGAGCACCAAGCGTCCATTGGAGTCGGCCACCGGAATGGACCATCGCCTTCTGGCGGGCGAAGTGCCAGACCCCGGTGTGCCAGTTTTGGAGGTTCACCATCCGCAGAAAGGCTTTGCGGCCGACGACGATCTCTGTGCCGCCGCAGTGGAAGCCGCCGGCCGTGCCAGCCGCACCGCCCCCAGTCGTTTCTGTGACAAGCGTGGCCTCGGCACCATCGCCGAGAACGACGAGGATGTGCGACGTGTCAACACCGCCGGCCGTGATCGCCGCCAGCACATGCAACGGCTCGACCAGTTTGACGCCGGGGGGCACATACAGCACCGCACTCGCACGGTGGAAGGCTGCATGGAGCGCCGCAAAGTAGTCGCTGCGGGCGTCGATGACTGAGAACCAGTGAGGCTCTAGTTCCTGTGCGGCGGCCGCCAGCACTGTTTCGGCCCGTCCGAAGAGCACGCCCCGGGCGGCGACGGCGGGATCAAGCTCGTTTCGCACAACATGCCCATCGAGCGAGGCGAATCGCCCCGCCAGACGTGTGGCAGCCGAGGGCCGGCAGGACTCTTCAGGAAAGCATTCGACGGCAGATTCGCCGGAGGTGATCGCCGCAGCGAGCAGGCCCTCGGGGACCGCGGGAACGGCTGGCGTGGCCGCCAGGCCCCAGGCTCCCGGCTTGAAGAGCCGGAGGTCTGTCCGCATCCAGAGTTCACTGCGGCGGTCGGGCAAAGCAAGTGACTCGAAGGCCGCGAACGCCACCCGCCGTCTCTCAGCGATCAAGCCGATCGCGTCCTGCTCGGCGATCAGCGCGTCGAGGGCGGCACGGTCGAACGCCGCCTGAACTGAGGAAGGGGGCATGGTGGTCGCAGCGGGCATCGTGCACTCCAAGTCGTCGGCTGGGATGTCGGCCGATCGGCATCAGCCGACCGAGCCTTCCATTTGGAGTTGAATGAGCTTGTTCATCTCGACGGCATATTCCATCGGGAGCTCTTTTACGAGCGGCTCGATGAAGCCGCCGACGATCATCGTGCTCGCCTCCGCTTCGCTGAGGCCACGGCTCATCAGATAGAAGAGCTGCTCCTCGCCGATCTTCGAGACGCTTGCCTCATGGCCGATCGAAACATCCTGTTCCTCGATCTCGATGTAGGGGTAGGTGTCACTGCGGCTCTTGTCGTCGAGGATGAGGGCGTCGCACACCACGCTCGACTTGCTTTTCTTCGCCCCCGGCTCCACTTTTACGAGGCCACGGTAGCTGGCCCGTCCCCCGTTTTTCGAGATGCTCTTTGAGACGATCCGGCCACTGGTGTGCGGAGCCGCGTGGACGATCTTGGCTCCTGCATCCTGATGCTGCCCGGCCGAAGCGAAGGCGATCGAGAGAATCTCGCCACGTGCGCCCGGCTCCATCAGGTAGACCGCCGGATACTTCATCGTCAGCTGGCTGCCGAGGTTGCCGTCGATCCACTCCATGAGAGCGCCCTCATAAGCCATGGCCCTCTTGGTGACGAGGTTGTAGATGTTGTTGGCCCAGTTTTGGATCGTCGTGTAGCGGCAGCGTCCATGCTTCTTCACGATGACCTCGACGACGGCCGAATGAAGGCTCTCGGTGGAGTACATCGGTGCCGTGCAGCCTTCCACATAGTGCACATGGGCACCCTCGTCGACGATGATCAACGTCCGCTCGAACTGCCCCATGCTCTCGGCGTTGATGCGGAAATAGGCCTGCAGCGGAAACTCGATGCTCACCCCTTTGGGCACGTAAATAAACGATCCCCCCGACCAGACGGCGGAGTTGAGGGCGGCAAACTTGTTGTCGGTGGGGGGAATGACCGAGCCGAAATATTCCCTGAGGAGGTCGGAATGTTCGCGAACGGCTGTGTCGGTGTCGGTGAAGATCACTCCCTTCTTGGCAAGATCCTCCTGCAGCGACCCGTAGACCACTTCGCTCTCGAACTGAGCCTTCACGCCGGCAAGAAACTTTCGCTCCGCCTGCGGGATCCCGAGGCGGTCAAACGTTTCCTTGATCGACTCGGGGACTTCGTCCCAGGTCTTGCCTTGCTTGTCGGTCGGCTTGAGGTAGTAAAAGATGTCTTGAAAGTTGATCCCCAGACGACCTCCCCACGCCGGCATCGGCTTGCTGTCGAAGATTTCTAGCGACTTCAGGCGGAAGTCACGCATCCAGGACGGCTCATTCTTCAATTCGGAGATCTGGGCCACGATCTCTGCATCGATTCCCTTGCGGGCCTTGAATACGGCAGTCGACTCAGTTCGAAAGTCATACTTGTTGATCTCACCGATGCCGGGATCGGTCGTCTCTTCGAGTCCGGTTGCCATCATTTCCTCCTTGCGTGCACTGGATGTCTGGCGTGCACTGAGTGTCGTGGGTGTGCTGATTTTGTGAGGCCGGTCGCATCAGGTTGATGCTAATTCGGCCCGGGTGTCTTCGAGTGTCTTCTCGGCCGCGGCCGCCTCTGGGTATGCGGCGCGAATCCGCTCGTAGCCTTTTTTGTGAAGCTCGGCGGCCAATTCAGGACCACCCGACTCGACAATGCGTCCGCCGAGCATGACATGGGTTTTGAGTGGAATGTTGTGCTCGAGCAGCTGCTCATGATGGGTGATGATGAGAATGCCCATCTCCGAGCTGTCCTGAGCGCCGCCGCTGCCTGGTGCGCCGCCGCTGCCGATCCGGGCGATGCTCTCGCTGGCGAGACGGACGGCATCGGCGTCGAGCCCGCTGTCGGTCTCGTCAAGAATGGCGAACGTCGGCTTGAGCATGGCGAGTTGAAGGATCTCCGCCCGCTTCATTTCGCCGCCCGAAAACCCGTCATTGACGTACCGCCGGGCGAAATCGGGGTCCATGGATAACTCGCTCATCTTCGCCTTGAGTTCGCTGCGAAATTCCCGCATCGGCATCAGTTCTTCCCCCTCCTTGCGGCCTGGGTTACGAACGTTTGTGACGCAGTGCCGAAGAAAGTCGGCGACGCGGACGCCGGGGATCGCCATCGGCCGCTGAAAGGCCAGAAAAATCCCGGCTCGGGCCCGCTCGTCCGGCTCCATCGCCAGAACATCGACCCGCGTGCCATCGGCTTTCACCAGTTCGATGGAGCCGGCCGTAACCTCGTAGGACGGGTGCCCCATGATGGCGTATCCGAGCGTGCTCTTTCCCGACCCATTGGGTCCCATCAGGGCGTGCACTTCGCCGCGACCGATCGTCAGGTCGACCCCTTTCAGAATCTCGAGGCCATCAACGGCCACGTGAAGATTCTGAACGACGAGTTGATTGGCGACTTGGGGGGAAGCAGTCATGGTGGCACCATCCTCGGACGGGAAGTTGTTTGTCAGGCCTGGACCTTCTGGTGGTCGAACACGAGTTCGCCGTCACTCACGGGGGAAACGACGTAGCCGGAATGGTGCGGCACGGGCAGTTCATCGTCGACCTTGCCAACGCCGTCCTTCCGTTTTGCGATCCGCTGGCCGGCGATCTTGTCCTGAATTCGCATCAGCCCTTCCAGAAGACTTTCCGGACGCGGGGGACAGCCGGGCACGTAGACATCGACTGGCACAACAAGATCGACGCCTTTGACGACGTGATAGCCCCACTTGAAGTACGGGCCGCCGCCGGTGGTGCAGGCGCCCATGGCGATGACATACTTCGGGTCGGGCATGAGGTTGTAGAGCCGACGGACGCGGCTGGCCATCTTGTAGGTCACCGTGCCGGCCACAATCATCAAGTCGGCCTGCCGTGGAGTGGCGCGGAAGGCGCCGGCTCCAAAGCGGTCCATGTCGAACCGACTGGCCCCCGCCGCCATCATTTCGATGGCACAGCAGGCCAGACCGAACGTCATGGGCCAGATGCTCGATTGCCGAGCCCAGTTGATTGCCTGCTCGACGGTGGTGAGGACAAGGTTTTCCTCGAACCGTCCTTCAATCCAAGGCTGCGTCATCGCTGGGCTCCGTTTCTAGGGTCTGTTTTGCTGAGGGTCAGTGTTCGGAATGGGAACGAAGATAGTTGTGAAACCGCAATGCATTCGATGCTGCAACGCCTGTGAATTCAAGCCCCCGTGCACTCCGGGGAGTCAGTCTCAACAGGCGTGCCCGTCGCGGTGAATTTGCAGCACGAGCCGCCGTCGAGGCGGCATTCAGAAAGTTGCACGGGGGCTCCCACGAGTTCCTGAAGCATGAGCCTCTCAGCGGCGCAGATACCGCGGTCCTGTTCGGCCAGTTCCGGATATGGACAGGTGTAGGAGATGAGAACGGGCAGGTCGCCTTCGGTGGACGACACACCGCAGGAAATCTGCCGCTCCCTCATGATGGCTGCCGCCCGCTCCAGCCGCTCGAGCGGCGAACTCCCGGAGACGCTGCCGCGATACCGATCGGCAAGGGCCGAACCAATGCGTGAGAGGAGGCCGCGGCGGACGGCCGGATCACTGACATTCCTGACTTCCCGCCACAAAACCAGAGCCAGATCCTGGAAATTATCTCCCCCGACGCGACGTCCCTTGTCGGTGAGCGAATAGACATGGGATGGCCGCCCGCGACCCCGGGATACCGTCGAACGCTCCACAATGCCGGATCTCATGAGCCGTTCGAGCCGCTGGCGAACGGCGGTGGCGGTCACGCCAAGACCGGCCTCGAGTGCACTGATTCCCGCTCGCCCCTCAACCCGCAGCATTTCCAGCAGCGGAGAGTCAGACGGCAGGGGACTGGCGTACGTTTCCTGAGCCATATCCAGATTCTAGGCCCGGCACATATTTTCGACAAGTTGCCCAGCGAAAAATGGCAGCTACCTAGGGAAAGCAGAATCTACCGCCTCCAAAAATTCGTCACGGCTGGTCGCTCTCGATACTCGTCCCCGGAAATCGCGGGCTCCTGGGATTCCTTGGGCGTAGGCGCAGGCGAATTTCCGCATCAGCAGGGTCCCCCGGTCAACGCCAAAGCGGCGGCAGACGAGGTCGTAGTGGTGCAGTACGATCTCTCGTTGTTCCGCCAGGGTTGGGTCGGGCGGCGGTCGTTCTCCTCGGAGGAGGGCGGCGCACTGGGCGAAGATCCATGGCTTGGCGAGCGCCTCGCGGGCGATCATCACGCCGTCAACGCCAGACTCGCGCAGCCGTGCGACGGCAGCTTCAGCCGAATGAATGTCGCCGTTGCCGACAACAGGCAGCCGGGACACGCTCCGCTTCACGGCGGCGATCGCGTCCCAGTCGGCCCGGCCCGTGAAGAACTGCGAGGCCACGCGGCCGTGAACCGTGAGACAGGCGGCCCCGGCCTCCTCGATTCGCTGGGCGACCTCGATGGCGGTGCGGCAGGCATCGGCACAGCCGAGGCGAATTTTCGCTGTCACGGGAGTACCGTCACAGGCCTCGACAACACGGCGGACGATGGTCCCGACGCGATCAGGATCGCGGAGCAGCCAGGAGCCGCTGTGTGCCTTTTCGGTGACCTGCCGAACGGGACAGCCAAAGTTGAGGTCGACGACGCTGACCTGAAAGTCCTTCGCCAGCCGCTGGCCGACCCGGGCCAGATTGTCGGGATCGTTGTCCCACATCTGTACCGCGAGCGGCCGCGGTTCATCACGCACGCCCCAGAGACGATCGGGATGCTCGCCACGATTGGTCTCCAGCCACATTGCGCTGCGGGCGGCAATCATTTCCGTCGCCAGGAGACCGGCCCCACCAAACTCCCGCACGACCTGCCTGTAGGCATAGTTGGTGTAGCCCGCCATCGGGGCCTGGAGCACCGGCGGATCGACCACTACCGGTCCGATGGCGAGCGGGGCGGGGCGGGGCGGGGGCATGGAAGCCGGGGCAATCATTTGCAACATCATCGCACGATTTCGGGATCAAATCAGCCACTCATGGTGCTGACGCCCCGGCGGAAGTCGTGCCGCTGGCCGGCGTGACGACGGCTCCACCACTCCATTGGATAGACGTGCCGATGAGCATCGACACGAAGCGGTCATCGGGCACGGCCGGATCGGCCACGGCCGGATCGGCCACGGCCATGGCGTATTCGGCGATGTCGAGGTTGTAGGCCAGCGTGGCGGCGAGAAACTCGCGCTGCTGCGCTGCAAGTGCAGCCTGAGCGACTGCAACCGACTCAATTGGCCGCTTGGCCTTGGCGTGGTCGGCTTCCGCCATGTCGAGCGCCGTGCGGGCCGCATTGACCGCAGCCGCCCTGGCCTCGATCGCCTCGTGCTTGCTGGGCAGCATGCGGTCGATGGCGCGGATGCGTCCAGTGGCTGGGCGGTTCGCGAAAATGGTGGGGAAGTGGGTCTGGTAGGGAGTGGCCAGCGGTCGATCGACCGGCCAAGGGGCGGGTTCGGTGGCAGGCAGTCGAACGAGATCGACCAAATCCTGCTGGGCGACAACGAGTTGAGACCGGGCTTCGGCGAGATCGGCCTTGGCATCAGCGATGGCGACGTCCAGCACGGCGCGGTCATGCGGATCGCCACCGGGGGCGATCAACTCCAATCGCTCCACCGCCTCGCTGGCAAATCGAATGGCGGCGAATGCGGACGACACCTTCCAGTAGGCCTGTGTGATCCACAATCGGCGGCTTCGATCCCCCGAACGCTCGAGCGCCTCGAGGAGCGGCAGGGGACGCGCGTAGAGTGTCGAATCTCCGCCGAGTTTGGCGTCGAGTGGCTCGAGCGCCGCGGAGAGCAGAGCAGCGGCAGGACCGACGGGGAGAGGTAGCGGAGGAGCAGGGGGCGGTTGCGATGCCACCGTGGGCTCACGCATGGACGACGGCAACGATGTTGCCGGTGCGCCCGGTACGACGACGGAAATAGTGCCGTCGGCCGCGGGCGCTGCCGGCGGCCGTGCCGGCACGGATGGTCCTTGAGCGACGATCACAGTGCCGCTTGTGCTGAGAGCAACAACGACAAGGAGTGTTTGCACGTCGAGGTTCATGATCGAAAGGCTCACACACATGGCATGTGCCGTCAACATCGGGCGTGTTGCAATGGAGTAAACCCGCTGCTACTGGCCACAGGGCTTGCGCACTGTGCTGGCCGGGCCTGGGAAGCCCGCCGGGAGGGCGGGCTTACGAGAGCGACCGGCGGGTCGCCAAGAAACCCGAGGCCAGGATGGCGAGGGTTTCGTTCAGCCAGCCGCAGGGCGCAAGCCCGCGGGATGCGGTGGGAGCCGGCCCCGCTACTGGCCACAGGGCTTGCGTTCTGTGCTGGCTGGGTCTGGGAAGTCCGCCGGGAGGGCGGGCCTCCTCGGCCGCAGCGACCTGTGGTCGCGCAGGCCCCACGCCTGCAGGGGGCTATTTTTCGCGCAGCGACATCCCTTTGGGCCTGTCGCTGCTTACGGCCGGCCCGCCGGGAGGGCGGGCCTCCTCGGCCGCAGCGACCTGTGGTCGCGCAGGCCCCACGCCTGCAGGGGCCATGGATGGCCCTGCAGGCGTGAAGTTAGCTCGCAGCGTCGAGATACGGATCTTGGCTCATCTGGATGTGGGCCTCGGCTCGCTGCCGCTCCACGTATTCCAGCACCCGCCGCTGCCGACGGTGGCGGGCCTCGACCCGCTGCTGTGCCCGCTTGAAGACGGCAAGGAGCCGCTCGGCATTCCCGCCGAGGTGCCCGCGGAGTCTCGCTGCGATCCGCTGGGCCCGCTTCGGGCCGTAGCCTGCAATGAGGATCTCGTCGTCGAGCGAGACATACTGCCGCCACGTGCCCGGGTCGCCCTGGCGTCCGCAGCGTCCCACCAGCTGCCGATCGATGCGTGCCGAGTCGTGAAGCTCCGTGCAGATGACATGCAATCCGCCCAGTTCGCATACACCCTCACCGAGTTTAATGTCGGTGCCACGGCCGGCCATGTTGGTCGACACGGTGATTTGACCCCGCTGTCCGGCCTGGGCCACGATCTCGGCTTCCTGGGCGATCTGCCGCGCGTTGAGAACCGTGTGCTGGAGACCGGCGGCCGTGAGGAGTGCGGAGATGCTCTCCGACTTGTCGATTGACCGGGTACCGATCAGCACGGGCCGGCCGAGGGCGTGCTGTTCCTTGATCTCTTCCACGATCCGCCCGATTTTTTCGCGGTAGTCGCCGCAAACCACCGGCTCCAGCCGTTGGCGGATCGCCGGCCGATTGGTGGGCACCGTCGCCACGGCCACGTCGTAGGTACGGGAAATCTCTCCGGCGCTGGTGGCGATCGTGCCGGTCATGCCCGCGAGATGCGGCCATCTCGCGAAGAGATCTTGAATCGTGATCCGGGCCGCGTGTCCCGACGGGACCGTGATCTCCACGTTTTCTTTCGCCTCGACGGCCTGGTGGAGTCCGTCCCGCCAACTACGGCCTTCGGCGGCACGGCCTGTGAACTCGTCGACAATCACGATCTTGCCGTCACGAACGACGTATTGCCGGTCAAGCGTGTAGAAAGTTTTGGCCTTGAGGGCTCGCTCGACGGCGTCGTAGATCGCCAGCAGACTAGCGGCCTCCAGTTCTGGAGGGCGATCGAAGGCCCGCACGCGACTGCGGCCGCGGCCGAGCAGTTCGCAGGTCTGCTTTTGCACGTCCGACTCGAAGTCTTCGTTTGCCTCGAGTCGCTCTGCCGCAGCCGCCGCAAACCGAAACAACGCCTGTTCGGCGGCCTCCGCCTCTCCCGGTGGCGAGGCGATGATCAGCGGCGTACGCGCTTCATCGATGAGTACGTTGTCGGCCTCGTCGACCAGCGCGAACCAGTAGGGGCGTTGCATCAGTTTCGGACCACCGGCACCATCCCGGCCGGTGAGCATCGCCCCAAGGTCACCGCGGCCCTCGACGATCTCCCGGTTCATCAGCCGGTCCTTGAGGAAGTCGAAGCCGAACTCCTTGGCCGTGCCATAGGTGACGTCGCAGGCATACGCCTTCCGGCGCGTGTCAAAATCCATTTGGGACTCGACGATGCCCACCGTCATGCCGAGTGCCTCGAAGATCGGCGTCATCCACTCGGCATCGCGGCGGGCCAGATAGTCGTTCACCGTGGCGAGGTGGGCGCCTTTGCCGGCGAGGGCATAGAGCACCAGCGGCAGTGTGGCGACGAGCGTCTTGCCTTCGCCCGTCTGCATTTCGACGATGGCGCCGTTCACAAGCGCTGTGCCGGCGAGCAATTGCACGTCATAGTGTCGCATGCCGAGCCGCCGGCGACCGGCTTCGCGGGTGGCGGCGAAGGCGTCGATGATGAGGCTGTCGGCCGGCTCCCCGGCCTTGGCTCGGTAGGACAGCGAGCGTCCGAGCCGCTTGAGCGCGACATCGTCGAGGGCTTCCATTTCGGGAGCCAACGCCTCGATGCGGTCGACGATCTTCCACGTCGACGCGTTGATCGCGGGCCGCGATCCGGGCCTGATCCCTTGCAGCCATCGAAACATGGGGGTGGTAACTCCGCGTCGCTCGCCCGAGGACCGAAGTTTACCACGGCCGGGTCACCAAAGGTGCCCCGGTGTTCCGGCAGGCCACAGGGCTTGCGCCCTGTGCTGGGTGAGGATTGCTCGGCCCGCCTGGAGGGCGGGCCTCCGAGAGCGACCGGATGGTCGCCAAGAAACCCGAGGCCAGGATGCTAGCCGCAGGGCGCAAGCCCGCGGGAAGAGATGCGAGCCGGCCCCGCCGCAGGCCACAGGGCTTGCGCCCTGTGCTGGGTGAGGATGGCTCGGCTCGCCTGGAGGGCGAGCCTCACTTGGCCGCAGCGACCTGTGGTCGCGCAGGCCCAAGCCTGCAGGGGCCATGGATGGCCCTGCAGGCGTAAAACTAGTACCGCGAAATCCCGGTCGGCGTGGCCCGGGCCGGGGGCAGCGCGTTGGGATCGCTAAACGGCCACCAGTTGCCGTTGACCGTCTGGGTTTGGGGAGCCGATGGCATCTGCGGCATCGCCTGCTGCATCTGGGTATTCAGCTGCTGCTGGGCATTCTGCATGCCCTGCTGCATCTGATTGCCGTACTGCTGCATCTGATTATTGAATCCCTGCTGGTATTGATTGGCCTGATTCTGGAACTGATTGGTCAGTTGCTGCTGCTGGTTTGCCAGCGTCTGCTGGGTCTGGTTGGTGAACTGGTTGGCCTGGTTTTGCATCTGGGTGCCGAGTTGATTGGCCTGGGCCTGCACCTGGTTGCCGTACTGCTGCAAGGACGGAGCCTGCGATGGCATCGCGTTCGGACTGCCGGCCTGGGACCAGTTCCACGTGCTGGCTGGCGGCGCAGCTGATGCCTGGGGCACTCCCTGCCATGAGGTGGCGGGACCGGGCATTGGAGCGCCCGCCTGAGGCGCATATGAAACGGCCTGCGGTGGAGTGCCGTAGGGGGCCGGTTGCCCGTACATGCCGGTGGCCGGGGGCGCGACGGTCGTGGCGCCGTAGACTGGGGCCGGGGGCGGGGTTTTGCACCCAGCCACGAAAAGGAGGGCGACGACGGCCAATGCCGCAGAAGCGAGGAATAACAAGGGGCGGTGCTCGCTCGTCATGGAAAATATCCTGTCAGGCATGGACCATGCGGGTCGGGACGATAGCGTCTCCCCCACGTGGGTCCAGACCATTTCCCTCCCTATCCCGTTCGCCCCTTGAAATCCGTCGTCGGCCAGAATTATCCCAGTCTCTCCAGCCCGCCCAGGCACCGTTCGATGACTGATTCACCCCCCATCACGCCCCGTGCCAAAGCCGATCTTGCCGTGGCCCTCCGCGCTGAGGCGGTTCGCCTCGGCTTTTCCAGGATTGGCATCGCCGCGGCTGCACCGCCGCTCCGGCAGGATGTGTTCCGCCAGTGGATCGCCCAGGGCCATGCCGGCGTGATGGAAGTCTGGCTCAAGCGCCACGAGCCGTTGCGGGGTGATCCGCGGTCGCTTCTGCCCGGGGCGCGAACGGTGATCATGCTCGCCACGGACTATTCAACCGAGGTGCCAGCAGGCACAAACGCCGCCGTGGCGGAGCCCGTCTCGCAGGACAGCGGCCGGGGGAGGGTGTCGCGGTATGCCTGGGGTGACGACTACCACGACCTTCTGCGGGGCCGCGTCAATCGTCTCGCGGCCTGGCTCGAGCAGCAGGTTCCCGGCTGCAGGTCTCGGGGTGTTGTCGATTCGGCGCCGTTGGCAGAGCGGGAGTTTGGCTGGCTGGCCGGGCTCGGCTGGTTTGGTAAGAACACGATGCTCATCCATCCCGCCGCAGGAAGTTTTTTCTTTCTTACCGGTCTGCTGACGGACCTCGAACTCCCCGTCGACGAGCCGATCAAGGTGGATCACTGCGGCACCTGCACCGCCTGCCTCGACGCCTGCCCGACGGGAGCCCTCCCCGCGCCGCGGGTGCTCGATGCGCGGAAGTGCATCAGCGCGCTGACGATCGAAGACCATGGCCCTGTGCCCGCTGCGCTGCGGTCGGGCCTGGGCGATTGGGTGTTTGGCTGCGACATCTGTCAGGACGTCTGCCCGTGGAACCGACACGCGCCGGTATCTCACGAGCCGGCGTTTCAGCCGCGGGGCGGCGAAGCGACGCTGTCTTTGGCCGAGATTCTTTCGTTTGACGAGGCGGGGTTTCGGCAGCGATTTAAGGGCTCGCCAATTCTGCGGGCCAAGCGGGCGGGGCTGGCTCGCTCGGCGGCGATCGCGCTTGGCAATCAGCCCGACCCGGCCACGGCCGCTGCGCTCGAGCAGGCGTTGCGGGATCCCGAGCCGATGGTCAGAGAAGCCGCTGCCTGGGCGCTCGGGCAATGGATCGAGAAGGGGGTCGAGCCAGAGTGGGCACGCGACCTTCTCCGCGGCTACGCGCACTCCTCGGTCTCGTCGACGTCGGCCGACGGGTCACGGCCCGGGGCGTCGACGGCGTAGAAGCGGTCGAGCACATGCTGCCAATCGGCATTCACTTTCACGGCTACGAAGGCGTCGCGAACGGCGAGATATTCCGGGTGGAGCCGGGCGTACTTGATGGCGAACTTCCGCATGGTGCGGCCGGCCAGCTGTTCGCCGTGCAGTTCCTCGGCGAGCTGAAAATGCTCCCGCAACACATCCCGCTGTTCGTACAGCGTGGGGGAGGGCGGCGCTGGCTCACCCGCGAGGAGCGCAAGCGTCTGCCGGAAGATCCAGGGGTTGCCGATGGCGCCACGAGCGACGCTCACCCCGTCGACGCCGGTCTGCTCGAGCATGGCCACGCAGGCTTCCGCCGAGAACAGGTCGCCGGAGCCGATCACGATCCGCCGGCCGGCCGCCCGCTTCACATCCGCCAGAAAGCCCCAGTCGCTCGGGCCCACGTACCGTTGCTGCACGCTCCGTCCATGCACCGTGATCGCCGCCGCGCCGCGGGCGAATGCGCCCTCGAAGATCGCCCAGAACTTGTCAACGCTCTCGGTCGAGTCATCGATGCCGCGACGCATTTTGAGCGTCACGGGCACACCGGCCGGCACGGCATCACGCACCCGCGCCACGATCTCGAGCGCCGTCTCGGGCACCGAGAGCAGATAGCCGCCGCGGCAGCGGCCGAGCACTTTCTTGACCGGGCATCCGAAGTTGATGTCGATCACGTCGAAGCCGGCCGTGACGAGCCGCTGCGCCGCTGGCGGAAAGTCGTCGGGATTGGCACCCATCAACTGGCCGCCAACGGGATGCTCCTCATCGCTCACCGCGACGCGGGCGAGGTTTTTCCGGTTGGTGCCCATGACCGCCACGAACGTGTCGAGAAGCACCTCGCAGATCGCATAGGACGCGCCGAACCGCCGCGCGAGCACCCGCATCGGCAGGTCGCTGTAGCCGGAAAGCGCTGCCTGCACGACAGGGGAGGCGAGTCGGACTCCCCCGATCGCCAAAGGCCTCAGGTGAGCACCGGGCACTGGTCGAACCATGTGCGTCCCTGCCCCTCCATCCAGGACACGGAGGCCATCGGGCCCCAGAAGCCGCGTTCGTAGGTCGGAATCCGCGGCATATCGGGCGAGGCCCACGCCCGCACGAACGGGTCGATGATCTCCCATGATTTTTCAACCTCGTCCGACCGGGCGAAAAGGCTGGCATCGCCCGTCATCACATCGAGGAGGAGCGGCTCATAGGCCTCGGGGAGCCGCCCCGCGAATTCACGGGAGTAGCTGAACTCCAGATCCGTGAGCCGCAGTCGCATTCCCTCACCAGGCACCTTGGTGTGGAAGTGCAGCTGGATTCCCTCGGCCGGCTGGATTTGCACTACCAGCCGGTTGGCCTCCCGGTGGCCGCGATGATCTCCCCCGAAGAGCTCTAGCGGCGGCTGGCGGAAGGCGATCACGATCTGCGTGGTGCGGCAGCTCATGGCCTTGCCGCTCCGCAAGTAAAACGGCACGCCCTGCCACCGCCAGGAGTCGATCTCGAGTCGGATGGCCCCGAAGGTCGCTGTCTGGCTGGTCGCGGGCACACCGGGCTCGTCGAGGTAGCCCTCGTATTGGCCACGCACACCAGCCGCCGCGACGTGCTCCAGATCGAGGGGCCTCACGGCATCGAGCACCTTCACCTTCTCATTACGAACCGCATCGGCGTTGAATTTCACCGGCGCCTCCATCGCCGTCACCATCAACAGTTGGAGGAGGTGATTCTGGAACATGTCGCGGAGCACACCGGAGCCGTCGTAGTAGGCTCCCCGCCGCCCCACTGGCACCTCCTCGGCCACCGTGATCTGTACATGGTCGATGTAGCGGCGGTTCCAGATCGGCTCGAAGATCGTGTTGGCAAACCGCAGGGCCAGCATATTTTGCACCGACTCTTTTCCGAGGTAGTGGTCGATGCGGTAGACCTGGCGCTCGGTAAAGACGGCATGGAGTTCGGCATTCAGGTGACGGGCCGACGCGAGGTCGGTGCCGAAGGGCTTTTCGACGACGATCCGTCGCGGGCCGTTGGCCTCGTCGGCCATGCCCAATTCGCCAAGCCTCGCGACGACCGGTCCGTAGAACTGTGGCGCCGTGGCGAGGTAGTAGACGCGGGTTGTTTCACGGCCACTCTCGAGCGTTTCGAGCCGCTGCTTGAGAGCCATGAAGTCAGCAGTGTTCCCGATATCTCCTGGCTGGTAGTGGATCGCGTTGGCAAACTCCTGCCAGGCCTGCTCGTCGAAGGCGTCGGCATGCTTGGCAGTCGTGTCGCGCAGAGCCCCCCGCCATGCATCGTCGGACATCTGTGTCCGCGAGAAGCCGACGATCCGCGTGTCGGCCGGCAGTTCGCCGGCCCGCTTCAGGCTGTAGAGAGCCGGCACGAGTTTGCGACTGGTGAGGTCGCCTGAGGCACCGAAGATCACAATGGTATGAGACATGGTGCCGCCAGTGTAACGTCTCACGGCCCAGCCCGGCGGGCGGCCATCCGTACCCCGTCGCCGGACGCTCACTCAGGTCCTCCAGACCTTCGCTCGCTCGGATGCTGACTGCGCTCCGCCATCCATGGCTTCGCTTGTCATCATACGCCGGCTCTCGGGGTACGGATGGCCGCCCGCCTCCCTTGCTTGAAACGCGAAGGCTTAGGGCTGCCCGTGCCCCGAGAGCCGGCCTTGGCAGCAAGCGGAGGCATGGATGCCGAGAGCGCAGCTGGCAGGGAGAGAGCGAAGGGCACGAAGCCTGCAGCGAACGTCCGGCGACGGGGCACGGGCAGCCCTGAGCCGGCTTGGGCGAGAAAACGAACGACTGGCTGAAGGGCTGGCAGGCTGAAGCAGGCCGACTGCTAGAACCGCATGCCCGTGAATCCGCCGTCGACGTAGACGCTCGTGCCCGTGATGAAACTCCCCGCCACGGGGGCACAAAGCAGGATCGCCGCGCCGACCAGTTCGTGCGGCTCTCCGAAACGGTTCATCGGCGTCTGGCCCATGATCGACGCCGTTCGCTCGGGCGAGAGGATTTTGCGGTTCTGCTCGGCCGGGAAAAACCCGGGGCAGAGGACATTGACGCGAACATTTTTCGGGGCGAGTTCGCGGGCGACGTTTTGCGTGTAATTCACCACGGCCGCCTTCGAGGCGGAGTAGGCGAACACCTTCGACAGCGGCTTGTCGGCCGACACGCTGCCTATGTTGAGGATCGCGCCCCCACCCATGCTCGCCATGTGGCCGCCGAATATTTGGCAGCCGAGGTGCGTGCTCTTGAGGTTGGTGTCGATCACCTTGTCGAACTCCTCCTCGGTGATGTCGAAGTAAGGCACCGCCGAGTTGACCCCGGCACAGTTGACAAGAATGTCGGCACGGCCGCGGGCATTGATCGCCGCTTCGAGAAGCGCCCGGACACTCAGCCGATCGACCGCATCGACGCTGACGAAGGCTCCATCACCGCCGGCCGCCCGGATGGCCGCGACTCGGGCCTCGCCCCGGTCGGCACCGCGGCCGGCCACGATTACGAAGGCGCCGGCCTGGGCCAGACCTTCAGCGAGTGCCCCGCCCAGCACGCCCGTGCCACCGACGACGACGGCCGTGCGTCCCTGCAGGCTGAAAAGGTTGTCCAGGAATCCGCTACTCATGCCTTTCCTTTCGGGTGCCCGCCGGTCACTGGCCGGCGCAGGTCGAGCCACTCCGTGTGAAACGTGCCCGCCTTGTCGGTGCGTTCGTACGTGTGGGCACCGAAGTAGTCACGCTGAGCCTGGAGCAGGTTGGCCGGCAGGCTGGCGTGCCGATAGCCGTCGTAATAGGCCAACGCTGCCATGAAGGCCGGCACCGGAATGCCGATCGTGGCGGCGGTGGCGACCACATGACGCCAGGCCTTTTGGGCATTCGATAACGCCGTGGCGAAGTAGGGAGCCAGCATCAGGTTCTCCAGGTCGGGCTGGGACCGATAGGCCTCGTGAATCCGCTCCAGGAACTGGGCGCGGATGATGCAGCCGCCCCGCCACATCATGGCGATGGCTCCGTAGTCGAGCGGCCAGTCGTGCTCTTTCGCTGCCGCCGCGAGTTGCACATAGCCCTGAGCATAGCTGGCTATCTTGGAGGCATAGAGCGCCTGCCGCACCTGCTCAATAAACGTGAGGGGGTCGTCATGGGTGTTGAGGTCGGGGCCGGTGAGAACGGTGCTGGCTCGCACGCGGGCCTCCTTGAGAGCCGACAGGCAGCGGGCGTAGACCGCTTCGGTGACGAGAGTGCTCGGCACACCGAGGTCGAGAGCCAACTGGCTCATCCACTTTCCGGTGCCCTTGGCGCCCGCCTTATCGAGAATCCGATCGACCATGAAGTCACCCGTCTCGGGATCCTTCACCGTAAAGATGTCGCGGGTGATTTCGATCAGGTAACTGTCGAGCTCCCCCTGGTTCCAGCGGTCGAAGACCTCCGCAAGATCCTCGTTGGACAGGCCGGCGCCGTGCTTGAGCAGCCAGTAGGCCTCGCAGATGAGCTGCATGTCGCCGTACTCGATGCCGTTGTGCACCATCTTCACGTAGTGACCGGCACCGCGCGGCCCGACCCAGTCGCAGCAGGGGATGTCGCCCTTTGGGCCCACCTTGGCGGCAATCGCCTGGAAGATCGGCTGTACGAGCGGCCAGGCCGCCTTTGAGCCGCCGGGCATCAGGCTCGGCCCCTTGAGCGCACCCTCCTCGCCGCCGGAGACGCCGGTGCCGACATAGAGAAGCCCGGCAGCCTCGACCTCCTTCGTCCGCCGCTCGGTGTCGGAGTAGAGCGTGTTGCCACCGTCGATGACGACGTCGCCGGGGGACAAGAGCGGCAGCAGTGTCTGGATCAGCTGATCGACGGCAGGGCCCGCCTTCACCATCATCATCACCTTCCGCGGCGGCTTGAGGGCGGCCACAAGATCTTCGAGTGAGTGGCAGCCGACGACATTTGCCTGGTGGCCGCGGCCTGCCGTGAAGGCATCCGTGACGCTCGTGGTGCGGTTGTAGACGGCGATTGAATAGCCGCGGCTGGCAATATTGAGGGCCAGATTCTCGCCCATGACGGCGAGTCCGATCAGTCCGATGTCACACGTTGCCTGCTGGGCCATAAGAAGGCTCTCTCCTGCCAAATCCTGAAAAACGCAGACTATAGCCGTCCCCCGCGGTGCCTGCCACGGTGGCCCGTGGCGCGAGAGGGTGATGGTCCAGTTCTCGGTGAAAACTGAAGATGCGGCCTCTGGAACGCCGATGGAACCACCCATCGGCATAACCGCACCTACGGGAGCATCCGGAAGACTCGGTCTAGGCAGTACGACTTGACCAGTCGGCCCAAACTCCCCTAGCGTGTCACAGTGTTCGAAGTGGCGCTGTAGCCAAGTGGCTAAGGCAGCGGATTGCAAATCCGCCATCGTGGGTTCGACTCCCACCAGCGCCTTTTTTCTTCGCTATCCACAGATGCCCCGCGAACTGCGGGAATTGTGGCAGTTTCGGGCTCGCGAGCATCTCTTGGCTCAGATTGGTCAGCAGCCCGCACAGATGCCCTAGAGTGCCAACCGGAGCCCTCCTGAGCCTGCTGTGAGTGGGCACTTTCGTGGGCACTTTTGGGAGCCGTCTCCTGCCTGCCATCGGTGCCTGTCGCCCGCATTGCCGCCGCCTCCGCCTGGGGGCGGGTCGGCTGCTTGGTCAGCAGGTCGCCCAAGCCCGACACGGCACCCGCCACATCGAGCAGGGTCGCTCGGCTGTACGTGTTCATCGTCAGCACTGGGGTCGAGTGCCTCGCGAGTGTCTGAGCCTCCTTCACGCTCGCTCCACTGGCGACCACCCGCGAGATAAACAGCACTCGCAGAGAGTGGAAGTCGGTAACGTGCCCCTGCCGGTCGCTGTAGAGCAGGAAGTCGGTCGCCTGCATCTGCTCCTTCTCCGCCTCCGAGCGGGCTGTTTCCAGCCATGCCGTCCGGGCGGCTGTGAGGTCGCTCCGGAGCATCCGGGCGGTATTGCCCGCGATGCCAGCGAAGACAGACTCGCCCGGACCGAAGCCAGCGAGCCAAGCCCGGAGCGGCTCCACCAGGGCTTGCGGCAGCGGCTGCACATCTCGCTTTCGTCGCTTGCTGTAGCCCGCCTCGACCGTGCAGGTGGGCGGGGCGGCATCGAGGTCGAAGGAGTCGGTAGTCAGGCTCCGCAGTTCGTTCGCCCGGAACCCGGTCGCCGCCGCGAGTCGGTAGCACATCGCCCGGGTCGGGCCTGGGGCTCCATGCTCGGGAAGTGTTCGCTGCTCGGTCACATCGAGAAGCCAGTGCACCTCCTCCGCTGCCATCTCACGGCGGATGTGGCGGCGGTCGGTTTCTGCATTGAATAGCCCCAGGTCGAGCAGGGCATCCTCGGGAGTGAGCCGCTGCTTCCACAGCCACCGCGAGAAGCCCTTTACGCTTCGCAGATGCCCGTTGCAGGTCGCGAGAGAGGCGGGCTGCTTCTGCTTCTCGCCGCCTTCAGCAAGGGGCGGGTTCCTCATCGCAGAGACGGCGGACAGCACCGCTGCAGACTTCAACTCAGGGAGCCGCTCGATGCCCGCTGCCGAGAAGATTGCCCTGAGATGCCGCTCGACCGTTCGGACATGCTTGGCGGTGTTTCCGGCCGCAGCGAGATGCTCGATGTGGGCAGCGGCATGCTCAGCAATCGGTTTGCGGGCTGCCTTGGCGAACCGCTCCTGAGCCGGGTCGAGCAAGCCCTCCCGCCGCTGCATTGCCCGCTTCTCTAACTCCCGCCCCAATTGCTCAGCGGCAGCGTAGTCGCGACAGCGAGTGCCCACCTCGCGAGTGTGCCCATGCTCATCGACGAACCGGACCGTATACGTGGAGGCTTTGGCGAGGATGCCTGAGCCATCTTTCGACAGCCGGGCGGTCCGCCGCTTGCCCCGGGCATCGAGCCACTCCGCGAGCCGCCTGCCTTTCCGCTCGACCAACTGAGCCCCAGGGGGCAGTGGCTTCTTCTTCGTTCGCTGGAAAACCGTTGCCATCGCTCTACCTCCTGCCTTTGGGGCGGCGCGGCTTGGCATCTGCTGTGCAGATGTGCAGTCCAAGCAGGTCCGCGAGTTTGTCGATGCTTTCCAACCCGAGCCCTCGCTCGCCATCCATGAACTTGGACAGTGAGCCTTGGTCGATGCCGGTCTGCTGCCAGATGCTGTACCTCGACTGCCCCGACCGCTCGACCGCCTGCCGCAGTTCATCCGACAGGCTCATCTGTTTCTTCTTCGGCATGCTGGCATCCTATCCTTTGCTTGGCGGCATGCCAAGCCTCACCACCTGCGGACCGTCTTCAGTCGGCACCACCTGCACCCACTCGCCAGCCCGCGAGGGCGGTATCGGTGGATGACAGTTTCCGCATATGTAGGGTGGACCGCCTATCGGCGTCCAAAAGATGCTTTTGCCGCACCATCCGCAGGGCTTGGGTGGAGGCACCATCTGCGGCGACCGCCTCCAGGCCGTGAGCCACTCCGCAAGAGGCGGCGTCGGCAGGGCTCCCGGGAGCCGGTTTGCAGGGCGGCGAGGCTGTAAGGAGCTCGGGGCAGGGGGCGGTGCCCGCCTCGCCTCCTCGGGCCCAGCAGGAGCCCGAGGAGCGGGCTGCTCAGGGAACAGTGATTGGAGCAGTGAAGCGGCGTCAAAAGCCATCGGAAACCCGTCCTTTCATGGATTCCTTGGAACGTACCCTATGTACCCTACGTGCCCTGCCGAGCCCGTTGCCGGGGCACTTGGGGCACGTAGGGTACGTTGCCCGGGGATGGGTTGGTCGGCAGGTCGAGGTCGATGCCGTAGGACTGCTGCACCCTGAGCAGGTCGGCATGCGACGGGTCAAAGATGTGCCTGCCGTTGCACTTCCTCGACGCGATGCCATACCGCTTGATGTGATTCGACACGCCCTTCGCAGTCCATTTGTGGAACAGACTCGGCTCGGCAGCCTGCACGGTCGCAAGCAGTTCGCCTGCCGTAGGGGCGATTCCGCTACCGACCGCCCGAGCAAGGGCTCGCAGGATGGCTTCATCGTCCGGTGGGGTCGCCGCCTCGCGGCTCGACTCGATGAGCAGCAGGGCATGCTGCCGCAGGAGGTCGAGCATCCCGTGGGCACCGTGGTCTTCAAGCCACGCGGCAATCGACAGCAGCGGTTGCCACAGTTCAAAGTTTCGACCGCTCATCTCGGGCACCACATCCTGCTTGGCGGGCAGGGCGAGCCACTCGCTGCCATGCTCTAACGCGAGGATGTGCAGGGCATCGCGAAGCCCCTGCCACTGCTTGCCATCCGCCTCGACCCGCAGGCGAGGCTTCATGCTCCCGGGCGGGCTGCGGAACATCGGCACCGCAAGGCAGCGGGTCGCAAGGGTCGGCGGCAGTTCGTTGATTGCCGCGAGAGCCTTTGGTCCGAAGACGTTGAAGTGTCGCATGACAAACTGACCATCCCCGGCCGCCTCGCAGCGGGTCGCTACTCCATTCCGTTTGTAGCCCGCCAGGAGGCTGCTGAGCAGTTCCTGCACCTCGGGCGACCGGCTCTCGCGGAGCCGCTCCGCTTCATCGAGCAAAGCCACACCGCCGAAAGCATGCAGGCTGCGGAACAGGGCGGGGTTGGTCACGTTCGATGTGTTGAGCGGTCGCAGCACCACCTGCGAAAGCAGTTCAAACACACGAGACTTGCCGCTGTGGGCAGGCCCGCCGACCGCGAGGTACGGCACCGCGTCGAAGACCGGAAACACGTAGGACAGCAGCGACCAGCATGCGAGCATCGCGACCGTGCCCGCAGCAGTCTCGGGCGGCAGGTCGAGATACTTGGCGAAGCCTTCGATGAGCAGCCGACAAACCTGCTCAGGCGGCATCGAGGTTGAGCCAGCGAGCCACTCCGACCGGCTCGCAGCAGACCAACCGGCAGCCATGCTCGGGGGCGGCTCAGGCGGTCGAGGGGCGATGAAGACCCGTTCGCCGTCGAGGCTCAGCACCTCGGGCAGCGGCATCGCTTCTCGCCTGCCATCCGCCCACCGCAGAAGCAGCAGCCACTCGCCAACCGGCTCGCCTCCTTGGACGATTCGCCGGGGCACCGCGAGCCCGGACACACTCGGCAGGATGAACCGCTCGGGCCGCACCATCCGCCCTTCGCCCAACTCGACCTGCTCAGCAGGCGGCGCGGCTTTTGGTGGAGAGGCGAGGTCGGCAGCCATCGCAGACAAGTCTCGCTCGACCGCCTCGGCATCGAGCAGGTGGAAAGCATCCTCCCCGAGCCTGTCGCGGACTGTCTCGATGAACCGCTGCCGCTCCTTGCCTTTGGCGAGGTCAAACTTCTCGCACGCGACCACATCACCGGCCGGTCGGCGGACCGTAACTGTGGCGGTGGTGCCTCTACCGCCGGGCTCGGCATGCAGGTCAAGACTCTCGGGTTTCTGCGGCTCGGTGTAGTTGGTCTGCTGGTTGCTGCTCATCGACCACCTCGCTTTCGGTTTCCAAGGGTTGCCCGGTGTCGAGGGCGGGGCTGCTCAGGCTCGGGCTCCTGCTCTTGCCATCTCGCATCCTCTGCGACTCGGCAAACCGCCTCGATGCTCACATCCGCTACCGAAAGAATTCCCAAGGCAGCAGCGGCTGCTTCTCGCCAGTAGCCCCGGCTGCCGCCGATGAGGCTCGATGCCTGCTTGGTCAGGTGGTCGATTTCCACTTGTTCCCAAGCAGATGCACCTCGATGCTCGCGGAGCATCTGTCGCCGCAGCACCGCGAGTCTCGGCAGAAGCCCTGCCTCCTCGATGGTGATGAGGTTTTCGCAGACTGCCTGCCGCTGTTCAGGGGAAAGCCATATGTAGTTCATCGCTCCACCTGCTTTCTGCACCTGGGGCAGCCGGCCGAAATCCATTCCGCCAACTCGCTTTTCCTCCATCGCACAGCACCGCCCAGGCGAACCGGAGCAGGAGCTCGACCACTGCTCACGTACCGCCACCAACTCCGCTTTGCGACTCCTGCCACCTCTGCCGCTTCGGCGGCGGACAGCAGTTCGCGGAGGTGGTCCAACCTTGCTTCGCCTCTCATGTGGCACCTCTTTGGTCGATGTCGAAAAGGGTTTGCTGCACAGCGGGAGTGTCGAGGGGCATCGCTTGCTTGCTCCCGTGGAGCAGTGCGGATGCCTGCCGCCGCTTTTGGGGCGGCGGCGGGCTCCGCCTCGCGGTCGCCTTGCGAGTGGTGGAGGGTTTCTTCTTCCTTCGCATGGATGGGCTTTCCTCTTGCCTTTGGTCGCGACCGGCGGAGTGCAGGTCGCATGGGGGCATCATGGCGAGGAACAGCCAGATGAAAAGACGCTTTCACCGCAGGAAACAAGCGACAAACCACAGGTTTGTCTTCGCGGTGTCGCAGTGTGCCAAGCGATGTCGAGCCGGTCGCATCGAGAGCCGAGACTCAGTTTGTCTCTGAGTTTGTCACCGGTAACGGTCGCGATTAGCGGCTTGCCAGAGCAGTCGAGCGTCCACGTTCGTCATCTCGTTTCGGGTCGCCCAATCCCGTCGCCATAAACTCAATTTCTCGGGTGGCTTTCTCAGCCGCCGCCGCTGCTTTTTGTGCTGCTCGCGGTCGGCGAGTATCTGCCGCTTCTGTGCCGGAGACCACTTCGCCTTTCTTCCTCCTGCACCTGGGCGGTCGCGCCGCTTTTTCTGCTTGCTTCCGGTCTTCTTGTCTGATGTCGCCGCCGGGGCAGGGGACTCCTCGATGAACGCGAGGAGGGCTTCATACGCTTCATGCCACCGCTCCAGTTGGGAGGCATACTTCCGCTTGTGCGTGATGTGCCGACTCGATGAGGAGTCGCCTGCCAAGTCGGCCAGAGCGGTAGTCGCAAGCAGCAGGCTGTGCAGTCTTCGCTCGACCACGCCGAGCAGGTCGGCATGCCTTGCCGCCTCGCGGACTGCCCGAGAGTAGGCTCGCTCAAACTCGGGCCGCTGCGGACCGCGAGCGAGAATCTGTCTGCGGTCGGCGTCGAACAACCCGAGCCCTGGGATGTCGGGCACACCGGGCAAGCATCCCGGTTGTCGCAGCAGTTCGGCGAACCTCAACGCCGTCATCTTCCCCTGCTTCAACCGCTCGACCATGGCGGCTGCCTGGAGAGGGTTCGCGATGCTGAGCAGCAACAGGTGCGGCGGATGAACTATCGCTTCATCACACGTTCGCCGGATGGCGAGAGCCATCTCACGGAATTGAGCGATTGCTTCGCCCATTGGAGCCTGCCTTTCTGCCCGGTCGGCTCGGGTGCAGCAGGGCAAAGGCAGAAGCCACTGCTGCACCCGGAGCCGTCAGGGTGCCGCTTGCAAACAGCACCCGCCCGGAGGCCCAGAGTGTACCGCGACCCTCGCTCCAGAGGGGGCCATCCGCCCACCGTTCACGATGCTTATTTGTCCGCCGGGTCGGCATGGGCAGCATCAAAAACGCGGAGTCGGGGAACCTATCCGCACCCCCCCCATGCCGAAAGGTGCGGCGGGACGCATACCTGAGAACGTCACGGTACGGCGTAGTAGCCCTGGTGCGGCGACGATGCCTACCCGGTGTCCAATCTCCAATTTCGACCACCCGTACAAAAACTGGGGCATCACGGTCCGCGAGGATGCTCGCCATCCAGCCGCATGGGGTATCCGGTATGCGGGCTCAGCGGCTCGCCTTCACCATCGCAAGGATGCCAGCCCTCAGGGCGGCAGGCAGGCTCGACCATGCCTCGACCACCACAGCGAGGTCGCCATCTGCCCGGCCGGGTGTGGGCATTATTGTGGGCACTTCCAAGGAATCGCTGCCATTCTCGGGCGAAACCGGCTCCGGTTCCGGATTGCAAATCCGCCATCGTGGGTTCGACTCCCACCAGCGCCTTTTTCTTTGAGGGCTCGCGTCAGGGCTCGGCCGGAGGAACGATCGCCGTCTGGATTCGGACGCTGAGGTTCCGAAAGACGCCCGGTACGGGCAGTTCGATCGGGGGCTCGATGCGGGTCCCGGGAAAGCGGTCGAGCCAGCCCTGAACGGTATCGTCGGTGGCCTCCTGCCAGACCAGCATGCCGCCAGCACGCCGGAGCTTTTGGTCATCGAGCCAAGGAGCCCAGGCCGCCTGCAACTCCGGATAGACGTGGGGGCGGTTTGGATCGTAGAAGGCGGCGAGGCCGGCTAGCCAAGCGTCGCCACCGATGATGGTCAGCGGCTCGCTCGACACCGCGGACCAGCGGCGGTTGATCTCCTTCGCCAGGGCCCGGCCCGGGTAATGAACCCGTCGAGGCTCCCCCTTCAACTCTCCGTGAAAGGCCTTGGCAAGGCCGAAGGCCATGAGCAGGATCGCGCCCCACGCCAGGCAGCGACGGGCGAGTTGCTGATACTGGGCAGGAGTTCCGGCCGGTTCGAACGCCACCATCAGCAGGACCCCGAAGAATGTCCACATCGGGGAGCCCCACAGGGCGACCATCCGCATGCCCGTGAGGGCTGACGCGGCGAGGGCGAGCGTCGGAGGCCCAAGCACCATCGCGAGGAGGTACGTCCGGGCGAACCGCCGCCGGTCGTCACCGGCCACCAGATGCCACTTCCAGCCGAACACCGTTCCGACCAGCAGCGGCATGCCGATGACGGTGCCAATCTGGGCAATGAGAAAACCCAGTGGGCCCGTGATGTGATTAAGCCAGCTGCGGGCCTCGGGAACCCGACTCCTCAGATAGGCGAGCGTGGGCGCGTCGCCATCGAGCAGCCAGGCCAGATGCGGAGCGGCGACCAAGCCGGCCGCGACGAGCATCGCGAAGGCCCCCGCCGCCGTCCTGAAAGACCGGACGGCCGGATGGAGCACGAGGAAGCCGATCATGGTGACGACGAGCAGGGCCACGTCGTACTTCGCGAGCATTGCCAGACCGAGGGCGGCACCGGCGGCCGGCCAGCACCACCACCGGCGTTTCGTCAGCGCCAGAAAGAGAAATAGAATCGCGAACGCCCAGGCGGGCTTTGTCGGTCCGTTGTTGTTCCACTGCGGCGTCGTGTAATTCAGAAACGGACAGAGCTCCAGCAGCATCACCGACACCAAGGCCGGCCACGGCGCAAGAACCTCACGGGCCAGAAGCCAGGCCGCCACGAAGCACAGGGCCACGCTCACTTGGCTGACGAGATAGATCGGCCAGTCGACACTGCCGAACAGCAGCCAGCAGCATTCGGCGATCCAGGCGGGCAGGGGAGGGTGCTTGTAGTACCCCCACTGCCACTCGTGGCCCCAATACAACATTTCGACCGTGTCGTAGGGAACGCACCGCTGGGCGACTGCCGGCACGATCGTCCAGGCGATCACATGGACCGCGACGAAGGCCCAAAACAAAGGCACGGTGGGATCAAGCCAGCCAACAAGCCGACCGACGCCATCGGTGGTCGTGCGGGGGCCGAGCGCCGGAGCAGGAATAGCCATCGCGGGATTATCGAAGGCCGTGCCGGCGGTACCAATGCCAGTTTGGGTTTCCGCCCGAGGCTCAGCCGCGTTGCCGCCGGCGGCCCGGCATCGGCACCTCCATGCCCCGCTCGCGAGCCCGTTTTTCCAGGGCGGCCGTGTAGGCTTCCAGCGCTTTTTTCTGCGCGGCTACCGTTGCCGAGTCTTGGGCAGGCCGGCGAGTTGGCTGGGAGTCGGGGGTTGCCTTCCGCTCGGGGCCGCCCTCGGGGCGGGGCTGCCGCACCCGCATGCCGCCGGGTGAAAATGCCGCGGCCAGATCGGCGATGAGCACGAGGCGGTCGAGGCAGCGGTCGAGCGTCGCCTGGCGATCGGACTCAGAGGCGGCAAAGTAGGCGTCCATGTCCTCTCGCTGGATGTCCCGCCACTGCTGCCGTACGGAGGCCAGGAGTGTTCGCTGCGCCTGGCTGTCGAGCTTGTCGACATGCCGCATCAGCCTGGCAAGCATCTCCCGCCGCTGCTGGGGCGAAATCTCGGTGGAGAGCATTTGTCGCTGCAAGGTCTCCGCTTCGGCCGCGAAGTTGGGGCCGCGTCCGAACAGGAACCAGGCGCCGCCACTTGCAACGATCAACAGCGTCACCAGCACGGCAGACTTCCATGACCGGCGCTCCGCGTTGCGTTTCGATGTGGAAGCAATCTTCCTTGTGTTGCTCGTACCCATGCGGTCGCTCCTCCTCCTAGTAGACACCCCCGGCACCGGGATCGGCGCCGTCTGTCGGAGCCGTTGGATCGTTGCCATCGCCGATCGCGCAGTACCAGCGCAAGATGTCGAGGCCCGTGGTATTCGCGATCGCCTCGACATGTCCGTCGAGAAATACGAACTGCGTGACACCCGGATGCCGGCTGCCAAATTTGCGGTTGCTGGTGTCACTGGGGCCGTCCGCCAGGCCCCGCGCGGTATCTCGAAACAGCACATGCGGCGTGTCGGAGGGGAAGAACGCCGTGTCGCCCTGCTGGAAGTGCACCATGTTGGCGGCAACCGCAGAATCGGGAGGCGGGATGTGCCGTTCTCCAACAGCAAAGGTCTTGCTCAGGCCGTCGGTCACCTGGGCACCACGGACCTTCGAAAACGTGTGGATCGGCCCTGCCTGCTTGGGATCGATGCTGCCTGCGGCGGATGGCGCGTAGTTGAAGTAGGTGCCGGCGTTGGCGGCGAAATCACCGCCAGCCGCCGCGTTTTCCATCACGGGAGGGTCATTGTTGTTGTCGAAGTTGCGATCAGCGGCGGGCGGCCTGCGGCTGGGGCAGGAGAAGGCGGCCACGGGCGTGCGAAAGGCAGTGGCATTGGAGGCGTCCCAGCACGGGACGGTGTGGTCCGGATTGCGGGCGTCGAAGATTGCCTGCTCTTCCATGTAGGGCAGGATGCGGAACGACCAGGAGATATCGAACGGATCGCGAGTAAGCCGGCCAGTGGGGAACGATTTGGTGATGTCATCACTCAGGGCCACCGCCAGCCCCACCTGCTTCAGGTTGTTGGAACAGGCCATGCGCCGCCCCGACTCGCGGGCCGACTGCACGGCAGGAAGGAGCAGCCCGATCAGCGTGCCGATGATGGCGATCACGACCAGCAGTTCAACGAGCGTGAAGCCATGAAGCAGGCGGGAATTGCTAGACGTCTGAGCAGGCGTTCGGCAAAGCATGGGAAAATGCTCCAGCGACGGGGGCGAGAGGTAGGAAGGACGCGTATTTTAACGGACCGAAAGGGCGGAGGTTTCGTCGGAGGAAACTCCCTGGAAGAGTTTTTCTTCTGCCGTGACGAGCCTCGTGGGCCGAAAAAACCGAAAGCAGAGGGCCAGAAGGGCTGGCACGAGCACCAGGGTGATGCATGTCGCGACCAGAAGGCCGCCGAGGAGTACGGCGCCCAGACCGCGATAGAGTTCGCTCCCCGCACCGGGAAAAAGGACGAGGGGCAGCAGCCCGAGAACGGTCGTCATCGTGGTCATGAAGATCGGCCGAATGCGACTCCGCACCGCCTCCAGGATCGCATCATTGGTCGCCCAGCCCTCGCTCCGAACCAGTTGGAGCGCGCGATCGACGATGAGGATCGGATTGTTGACGACCGTGCCGATGAGGATCACGAAGCCCAGCATCGTGAGGACGTCGAGCGACTGGAAGATGCCGAAAGGGCCGCCCGCCGCGTTGAGCAGCGCGAGCCCCACGAAGCCGCCGACGCCTCCGAGCGGCACCGCCGCGATGATCACCGCCGGATAAAACCATGACTCGAAGAGCGCGGCCATCAGCAGGTAGGTGATCAGCCCGGCCAGCACGAGGTTGAACCACAGTGCCCGCCAGGTGCCCTGCAGTTTGTTGGCCGTGCCGCCGAGTGTGATCGCGTAGCCGCCGTCGAGATCTCCCGCCGAGAGGAGCGGATCGACGACCATGGTCTGGATCCGTTCCTGCGCCTCCTCCAGCGGCATCCGCTCCGGGGGCGAGACCTGTACCGTGATGGCTCGTTCCCGCTCCCGGTGAAGAATCTGCTCCGGGCCGCTGGAGTACTCGCGAATCTCGGCCACGCTCTCCAGCGGGACGAGCTGGCCCCCCGGCGTGATGACAGGCAGACTGCGAAGGTCCTGGGTCTGCCGCACAAAGCGATCGTCGCCCTTGATGACCAGATCGATGCGGTCGCTGCCGAGGAAGTAGTCAGTGGCATAGCCGCCATCAACGAGGCAGTCGACCATGTAACCAAGTTGTCGGGTGTCGAGCCGCATGTCGGCAGCCTGCTCCAGCCTCGGCACGAGTTGCACCTCCGGGCTCGACAGATCAAGCGACGGCTTGGGAAGGTTCTGGCTACCTGGGGTCGCTTCGCGAAGCATCCCCATTACCCGCACGCCGAGGGCGACCAGCTTTTCGAGGTCGGGGCCGGTGATCTCCACGTCGATCGATCGCCCAGATCCGATCCCCTGCTCGAAAAGGCTCGATTGTTTGACGACTGCGAAGGTGCCGGGCAGCCCGGCGGCCACGCGCCGCACCAGCGGCACAAGCCGGCTGGCTGCCAGCGGATCAAGGGCTCGCAACCCGAGGAACACACTCCGGCCCCGGGCCACGAAAAAGAAGTCCCCGAGGATCGGGGCGTCGAGGGCGGCGGCCTCGGGTGTGTCAGGGTCAACATCCCAGTAGGGGAGGAGTCGCTCCTCGACAACGTCGCCCATGCGGAGAAGCTCGTCGAGGTTGTAGCCCGGCGGGGGCAAAAGGATTCCAAAGACGAGGTTGCGGTTGCCCTCTGGCAGGTATTCGACCTTGGGCATCAGCAGCCAGGTGGCCGCGACGGCAACGGCAACGATCGCGGCTGAAGCGGCGATTTGTCTTCCCAGGCTGACCTGGAGGAAACGGTTCAGCCCGATCACCCGACCGGCAAACGCATGGCCCAAACGGCTCGCTGCGTCTCCATGCCCCGTGGTTGTGCGGGCAGCGTTTCGCGGCAGCAGGAGGGCCGCCGCCGTCGGCACGACCAGCACGGACACGATGAGGGACAAGCCGACAGCAGCGCTGATTGCCAGGGCGATGTCGCCGAAGAGCTGGCCTGCTTCCTCCCGCACGAAGAGCACCGGCAGGAAGACGGCGATCGTCGTCAGGGTGCTGGCCAGCACGGCCCCCCACACTTCGCTGGCTCCACGAATGGCGGCCGTGTGGGAATCCTCGCCACCAGTCCACCGCGTGTAGATGTTTTCCAGCACGACGACGGCGTTGTCGACGAGCATGCCGATGGCGAAGGCCATGCCTGCGAGACTGATGACGTTGAGTGTTCGACCGGCAAGGCCGAGGATCAGAAACGTACCGATCACGCTGATGGGAATCGCCAGGGCCACGATGAGCGTGGAACGAGCGTTCCGCAAAAAAACGAGCAGTGTTCCAATCGTCAGGAGACCGCCGCAGACGATGTTGCTGCGAACCAGACCGATCGCCGAATCGATGTAGGTGGTCTCGTCATAGACCATCGACAATCCGAGTCCCTGGCGACGCAGGATCGTGCGGTCGATGTCGTCGGCCACCGTTCGTAGCTTCGCCATCGTGTCGAGCACGTTGGCGCCCGTCTCGCGGGTCACGCGGATCGCGATGTTGCTCGCGCCGAAGCGGCGGACGACACCGTCGGGCTTCCGCGTGCCAAGTTGTACGCGGGCGACATCGCGGACATAGACGGGCTTGCCGTCGCGGCGGGTGATGATCACCCCTCCGACCTGCTCGACGGAGCGAAACTGGCCCAGGGTGCGGACCACGTAACGCCGTTTCCCTTCCCAGAAGTCTCCGGCCGACGTGTCGGCATTTTGATTGGCAAGGGCAGTCCGCAGGTCGTCGATCGTGAGTTGGCGGGCCGCGAGCAGCTGCGGATCGACGATGACTTGCAACTGGTCGGCCCGGCCGCCGACGAGGTCGGCGTTGGACACGCCATCGACCCGCTCCAGCCGGGTCTCGATGTCGTCCTCGGCCATTCTCCGCATCGACTCAATGTCGATGGGGGGAGGTGCGAGCGACTCCAGTTCGGGGTGCGCCGCCACCAGCCGGCGCAGGCGAAAGAGGGCAAGGTCGGTCGACCGCGCGGCAAGCACGCGGTCTAAGGCGGCTGCCAGGGACGGGTGTTGGGTTTTGGCCCGTTCGATTTCGTCTGGGTCGGGGGGAGCCTGGCTGAGAATCAGCCAGGCGATGGGTCGATCATTCACGCTGGCGGTACGGATGACCGGACGGTCGGCGTCGATCGGCCAGTCGCGAACTTGCTGGACGCGGGCGTTGGCCTTGACCAGGGCCTGATCCATGCTGGTGCCGATCGCGAATTCAAGCGACACGGTTCCCACAGAGTCGCTCGACTCGCTGGAGAGTTTCACAAGCCCCTCCACGCTCCGGAGTTGTTCCTCGAGCGGCTGTACGATCTCCCGTTCGATCTCCTGGGGGCTTGCCCCCGGCCACCGGGTCTCCACGGACATTGTGGGGACCTGCACTTCCGGCGTGAGTTGGATCGGCATCGTGATCAGGGCCAGGCCGCCGAAGAGCGTGACAAGCAGCACGCCGACAGCCACCTTCACCGGGTTGGCGACACAGCCCTGGATGAGGTTCATGGCACTGCCGAAAAGGAGACACTCATGCCGGGCCGGAGCCGTTCGTTCCCACGGACGACAACCAGAGACCCGGGCTCGATCGGACTCATGATTTCCACACTGCCGCCCAGTGTGGCTCCGAGCGACACGCGGACGGGCCGAACGACACCTGTGCCAGACGGGGCCGGGGACGGATCGACGGCGAAGACGAGGGGGTCGCCCGCGCCCAGCACGAGCGCGTCCTTGGGCACAACGGTTGCCAAGCCCGTCTTGCCTACCGGAAGCCAGGCTCGGGCGAGCATGCCACCACGCAGCACTGGCTGCCCGTTGCTGATCCTGTTTTCGAGGATCACCTTGACGGGAAAACTACGGCTCAGCAGATCAGCCTGCGGCACGACACGCTCGACGCGGCCGATCCAGGTTTGGTCACGGGCGGCATCAAATTCCAGCCGGACGTCCATGCCGGTGGCCAATGATGCGATGGCTATTTCGGGCACCTGCACCTCGACCTCAACGCGGCTCAATTCGGCGATCCGGGCCACAAGCCCGCCCCGCGCGAGCCACTGGCCCTCTTCGGTGAAGCGGCCCACGACCCAGCCTTCGAACGGCGACCGAATGGTGTGCTTGCCGAGTTGATCGTCGATCCGCTCGACCTCCGCCTCCTGCGCTGCGACCGCGGCAGCGGCCTGGGCGATTTGTTCCTCGCGCGGGCCCGCTTCGGCCAGGTCGAGCGCTGCCTGGCTGCTACGAAGTTCAGCCTCAACTTGGCGAAACTCTGTTTCGCCGTCGAGAAGTTCATCCGCCGTGCTGGTACCCCGTTCCGCGAGCCGCCGGAGCCGTTCCAGCCGGCTGCGGGCGTATTCCATGCGGGCCTCCAGTCCCTGAACGGCGGCCCGTCGTTGATCGATTTCTTCGGGCCGAGAGCCCGCTTCGAGCTCAGCGAGGACATGCCGCCGGCGATCACGTTCGGCCACGGCGCCGGCCTTCTCGATCTCAAGCAGGCCGCGCAGCAATTCGGCAATCGGCTGCCCGGCCGCGACATGCTGCCCCTCGACAATCGGTAGTTTGGCGACACGCCCGTCGACGGCGCTCCCAACATCGCTTACGCGGGCTGGGTAAACCGTACCTACAAACGACTGACCGAGGGCGAGTTCCTGTTGTTCGACCCGAGCCACGACCACCGGCACGGTCTGCGGCGGCTCGGCCGCCACGGAAGGAAAAAACGCCCCCATCCCACCGGTGGCGAGGATTGCCGGAAGAACCACTGCGGGCGATGCTGCTGCACGAAAGAAGGCATTCATGAAATTCGGTTATACACTCGTTTTCTGCGCCATTTCTGGGCTTATTTTCCAGCCGCTTGACGGCCGATGGTGCGTCGGCTAATTTTCTTGAATCGTTCGGCCGATGACCTTTCTTCGGAATTCGGTTCCCGCGACGAGTTCGTGACTCAGGCTCGAGTCCATTGGCACATCGCCATGGGTTGAGGCCCGTTTCGCCGGTGATTTTGAGATCCCCGCCGATGCGAACCTCTGTCCATGGCGTCCCAAAAGGACGTGTGGCAGGGTCACGAGCCGTTGGCATTCTGCCCCGCAGTGTGTCACCGGCTTGTTTTGTTCTTTGACAATCTGGTCGTGGTAGTTGGCATCTTGAAAGAATGCCGATGGAAGAAGTGTCTCAAGCACTCTTCTTGAAGCGTTCTCCCAAGGCTCAAAATTTTTTCAGCCGGTCCGTGAGGGCCGGCGTGAAAGAGCGAGAAAAATCGTTGCCTTCCCGGCTTCCCAGCAAGGGAGTCGGGAGGGAGTTAGGCATCCGATCATATGTTCGTTCGCGAGCATTCGATTCGGGTGGTCAAGCTCCAAAGGGCGCATGGGGGATGTCTAGGCATCAGGAGGCTTTGAAGGGCGCGGAAGACTGCGATAAGCCCGGGGAAACCGTCAAACAGGTGATGATCCCGGGATTCCCGAACTGGCCGTGGCTGAATTCATAGGTCACGGTCGCCAACGCGGCGAACTGAAACATCTCAGTAACCGCAGGAACAGAAAGAAAAATCGATTTCCTTAGTAGCGGCGAGCGAAAGGGAAACAGCCCAAACCGTGGTGGTTTCCACCGCGGGGTTGTAGGGCCCCCGAGGAGTTACAAACAACAGGCTAGCGGAACGATCTGGAATGGTCGTCCACAGAGGGTGACAGGCCCGTACGCGAAAGCTGAGTTGCTCCGTTGAGGGGGTACCCTGAGTAGGTCGAGTCACGTGGAACCTCGACTGAATCGACGGGGACCATCCCGTAAGGCTAAATACTCCCTGATGACCGATAGTGAACAAGTAGAGCGATCGAAAGATGAGAAGAACCCCTGCTAGGGGAGGAATGTGAACCTGAAACCATGTGCCTACAAGCGGTCGGAGCGCTATGGCGGGTAACCGCAATGCGTGACGGCGTGCCTTTTGCATAATGATCCGGCGAGTTACCGTCAGCGGCTCGGTTAAGGTCCTCAGGACCGTAGCCACAGGGAAACCGAGTCTGAATAGGGCGACTTATGGTCGCTGGTGGTAGACGCGAAACTGCACGAACTACCCATGAGCAGGTTGAACCGCGGGTCAAACCGCGTGGAGGACCGAACCCACTTGGGTTGAAAACCGAGGGGATGACTTGTGGGGAGGAGTGAAAGTCTAATCAAGCGCAGAGA
>CAMCYH010000007.1 GCA_945883745.1 Candidatus Kuenenia stuttgartensis | reverse complement strand
ACCAACCGTGGAGTCGCACAGGCCGATTTCATCAGCCCCATGCGGACGGCCCGCGACCTCGGCCTGCGGCCGAGCAACCACACCGATTTCAATGTCGCCCCGCTCGACCAGCTGTTCACGATCCACACGGCGGTCAACCGCGTCTCGCGGTCGGGCCGCGTGATGGGCGTTGATGAGCGGGTCACACCACTGGACGCCCTCGAGGCGATCACGATCGACGGCGCGCGGCAATACCGGGAGGAAGACCGGAAGGGGTCGATCGAGTTGGGGAAGCTGGCTGATCTCGTGATTCTGTCGGCCAATCCCTTGACGGTACCGCCGGACACGATCCAGAAGATCTGCGTCGAGGAGACGATCAAAGAGGGCCGCACGATCTGGCCGAAGCCCGAGAACCGCTGATTGCCGTCACCGCTCCGGCGGGATTTCGCTGCCGTGCGGGTCGCTGGCCTGCCAGCCCAAGTCGGCCTCGATCTGCCTGCGGACATCGGCTCCGAGGTGGTGCTCCATCCACTCGGCCGGTGGATGGAGATGATCGACCGGCAGTTCGGCATGCCGGCCGAGCCAGGCCTCCCAGAGCCGATGTGATCGCACGATCATCTCCGCAGCAGGCCGGGCCCGCGGATCGAGCGTCCATTCGCCATCAACGCGTCGGAGACGACCGGCCATGGCAAGCCAGGCTCGGGCAAGCCGATCGATGAACCCATGGGGCGCTGCCGCGGCTGCCAGACCAGTGCCCGCGGCCTCCTCCCGCCGCCAGACGGCAGCGAGTTGATCCTCGCAGGCCACCCGCCACCGCAGCCAGATCTGCCCGATTCCCCGCGCCAGCAGGCCCTCTTCCGGAGCAAAGATGACCGCCATCGCATATTCGACCCCGAGGACGACGGCGATCATTCCGGCGGCGTTCGTGTTCCACTTCCAGGCGGCCAGATACCCCAACACGGAGCCGACGACACCCAGCGCGACTGCCATGGCCATGACACGCGACAGCCTGCGGCCCAGCAGTTCCGCGGCCGCCGCCGGCACGACCAACATCGCGACGACGAGAATCGCTCCCACCGCTTCGAAGCCGGCAACAGCCGTCATCGCCGTGGCGGCCAGCAGCGATAGCGTGGCGGCGGCGACGGGCATCCCTGCCGCCCGCGCGGCGTCGGCGTCGAACGCGACGAAAACCTGCAGTCGCCATGTGACGAGCAGCCCAAGGCCGATCAGCACGAGCACGGCCAGGCCAGTCAGGAAGGCCCGCGGCACATTCCATCTTCCGACGGAGATCGTGTCGAACGGCACCAGTTCGAGGATGCCATAGAGAATGCAGCCGGGATCGAGGTCGATCCGCGATGCCGCCGCCGTGACAAGCACCACACCGAGTGCAAAGAGCGTGGTGAAGACGACGCCCGCTCCCGCATCCTCGGCCACCCCCACGCCGTCGCGGAGCACCTGTGTCAACCACACCGTGACGAGCGCTGCCACAACGGCTCCCACGATCACGAGCGGACCGCCCGGCCGACCGCCGGCGAGCACCGCGACAACGATGCCCGGCAGCACGGCATGGCTGATGGCATCTCCCAGCAGGCTCATCCGCCGCACCACCAGCAACGTCCCCACCATGGCCGCCGCCGCCGACACGACGGCCGCGGTCGCCATTGCCCAGCCGTGCATCGGACCGACCTCGGAGAGGAAATCGGCGCTGGTCATGCTGCCTCCCGCGGTGACCGCCAGCGGGTGAACAACACGGAGATCGCAAAGATCGCGGCCGCGACGAGCACGATCACAGGCCCTGTCGCCAGCCGCGGCACGACAGCGCTGATCGCCACCCCGGTCACGGCGCTGACAAGGCCGATGACACCGGCAAGCACCAGCATCGTGCCGAGCCGGTCGGTCCACTGCCGCGCTGCCACCGGTGGAATCACCACCAGCGCCGTGACGAGTACCGCGCCGGCCGCCGGCAGTCCCACCACCACCATCACCGCGACGAGCACGACCAGGAGATAGTCGACCACCGCCACCGGCCACCCTGCCGCCGCCGCGAAGGAGCGATCGAAGGCGACGAGCGTAGCCTCCTTCAGGAACAGCATCACCACGACCACCGTGGCGAGTGACACGCCGGCCAACACGCCCGCATCGCGGGCCGTGAGCGCTGCAGTATGTCCGAGCAGGAAATTTTCCAGCCCCGCGCTGCCCGGGATGCCGCGGGCCGTCATCCCTGCCACAAGCGCGATGCCGCCACCGAACCCCACACTGAGCACGATCGCCGTGGCAGCGTCGTCGCGGGTTCGTGTATACCGTCGCATGACCACCAGGACGAGGAGGCCGGCCAAGGCCGCGGCGAACCCGCCCGCCAGCAATGTGGGCAGATCGCGGCGGCCGGTAAGGGCGAAGGCGGTCGCGACTCCCACGAGTGTCACATGAGCCGCCGCGTCACCCACGAGCGCCCGCTTCCGCAACACGCTCAGACTGCCCACGACCCCGGCAGCGCAGCCCACAGCCGCCGTGCCCGCGGCCACGATCAGCGTGTTGTAGGCGAGCAGGCCCGAGAGATCGATCGCAGCCAGGCACGAAAGGTAGCCGACCGCCGACGTCATGGAGTGCGGCTCCTGCGCTGCACCGCGCGGCCCACCTCGTCGAGCACGTCGATCGCCCCGGCGTAGGTGCGGCGCAGGTTGTCAGGCGTGAGCGTCTCCCGAGTCGGTCCCGCCGCCACGAGCCGCATGTCGATGAGGGCGACGGCATCGAACCAATCGGTGACAGCACGCAGATCGTGGTGCACCACGATCACCAACTTGCCCGCATCCCGCAGTCCCGACAGCACCGCCAGAATCTGCTCCTGCGATCGGGCATCGACGCCGGCCATCGGTTCGTCCAGAAAATAGACATCCGCCTGCTGGGCCAGCGCCCGCGCTAAAAACACCCGCTGCTGCTGCCCGCCGGAGAGCCGACCGATCTGCCGGTCGGCAAGATCCTCGAGTCCCACACGGGCGAGGCTCTCGCGGGCAACGGCCCGCTCGGCGGCGGCCGGCCGCCGCAGCCAGCCGACTCGGGAATAGGTACCCATCAGCACGACGTCCATGACACTGACGGGAAAATCCCAGTCGACCGTCTCCCGCTGCGGCACGTAGCCGACCCGCCGCCGCACCCTTTCGAGCGGCTGACCAAAGAGCCGCACCATGCCACCAGCCAACGGCACGAGCCCCAGCGCCGCCTTGAGCAGTGTGCTCTTGCCGGCGCCATTCGGCCCCACGACACCGAAGAGGCACGGCTCAGAAATCGTCAGATCGACGTTCCAGAGGACGGGGCGTCGCCCGTAGGCAACCGTCACATCGTGAAACTCCACCAGGGGTGGCGCGAGCGACATGCCTACCTCCCGCTGCCCGTACCGCCGTCCGATTCCCTCACCGCCACGCCAGCCAGTCCGCCGACGACCACGTCGACATTGGCCCGGAGGGCCTCCTCGAGTGTCTCGGCACCACTCTGCGGTCCGCCCAGGGCATCGGAGTAGAGCCGCCCCCCGAGCCGCACACCATGCCCTTTGGCCAGGGCTCCCTCGCGGAGCGCCGTGACGTTGCGGTCGGCCACGCTCGTCTCGACGAACACGGCCGGAACTCCGCGTGACACGACGAGGTCGACGAGACGGTTGATGTCGTTGAGCCCTGCCTCGCTTTCGGTGCTCATGCCTTGAATGCCCACGACATCGATCGCATATGCCCGGCCAAAATACCGGAAGGCGTCGTGCGAGGTCACAAGCACGCGACGCCTTTCGGGAATCGCTGCGACACGCTCCCGCAAGGCGTCGTCGAGGAGTTTGAGACGCCCGCGGTACTGGGCGGCAGCGGCCTCGAATCGCGGCCGGCCGGCGGGCACGATCTGGCCAAGCGGCTCCACGACCGCCTCCACGCACATCGCCCACAGTGTCGGATCGAACCAGACGTGCGGATCGTACAGGCCGTCGCCCACCTCGATCAGACGGTCTTTCGGAATCGACTCCGCAACCGACACCACCCGCTTCCGCCGGCCAAGCCGCTCCAGCAGTGCCGCGAGTTTGCCTTCGAGCTGGAGGCCGGAGGCGACCACGAGATCCGCCCTCGCGAGACGATCGGCATCCCGGGGCGTCGCCTTGAACGAGTGGGGATCGACACCCGGCCCCATCAGGCAGTCGGTTTCCACCTCGTCCCCGGCTACCTGCCGAACGAGGTCGGCCACGATCGTCGTGGTCACGACCACCCGCGGCATGCCAGTTCGGGGTTCCGCGGCCCAGCCCGGATGGCTCGCCAGGGCCGCTACCGTCGCTCCAAGCACAAGGCTGAGCTGCACCGCACGTTTTGACGGCCCAAAATTCATTTTTTGATCCATCAAAAGCATACGCTTTCCCGGCCCATCTTCGCAATCGACAGGGTCGGTGAAATCAAGAAAAACCGTTGCGGGAAAAAATTCGCCGGCGCGTTGACCAAAAAAGAGGCCATTCTTATTGTCAGAGCAGTTTTCAAGGTCCGGAGTGCTGCGTAACGATGGAATCGACCTACTTTAAGCGGTTTCGCATGGAGGTCGATCTGCGGCGGGAGTCTCCTGCCGTGGAGCCGGCCACGCTCCCGCCCGGGTATCGATTCGTACCTTGGAACGAGGCGTTGCTCGACGTGCATGCCCGCACAAAATTTCGGGCGTTTCTCGACGAGATTGACTCCGTCGTGTTTCCTTGCCTCGGTGAACTCGATGGCTGCCGCCGGCTGATGCGTGAGATCCGTAACAAGCGCGGGTTTCTGCCCGATGCCACGTGGCTGGTGGCCTTCGGTCGCGGACCGGAGGGACTGTTGTGGTGCGGCACGATCCAGACGGTCGTCGCCACCGGTGGCATAGGCACGATCCAAAATATCGGCGTCGTTCCCAGTCATCGTGGCCTCGGTCTGGGCACTTCGCTGATTCGGCAGGCGATGGCCGGCCTGCGGAGACATGACGTTGTGCGGGGGTCGCTGGAAGTGACTGCCGAAAATTCGCGGGCTGTGCGGCTCTATCAACGGCTCGGCTTCCGGCGCTGCAAGACGGTCTACAAGACCGTCGACGGGACAGGAGCCACGGCGACGGCTCGCAAGGCTGCGGATGCGAGCGTCGACGGGGCCGCGATCGAACTGGCTGGTGTCGGTGAGTCGGCTGTCCTCTAGTCGGCTGTCCTCGAGGTGCACAACGCAGGGACAGCCGCTCGGCCTGATGGCAAAACAGACCTTTCACTCAGCGACGCTCGATAATGGCATCGTCCTCCTCGGCGAGGATCTGCCCGGCCTGGAGTCGGTCGCGATCGCCTTCCACGTGCCCGCCGGTGCGATCAACGACCCCGTCGGTGGATCGGGCCTGGCCGCCCTGTCCGGCGAGATGATGCTCCGTGGCGCGGGCGACCGGAGCGGCCGACGGATCGTCGATGACCTCGAGGGAGCCGGTGTCCAATGGTCACAGGGCGTCACAACGACCCATGGCAGCTTCTCCGGTGGTATGGTCGCGCGGCAGTTGCCGACGGTCCTGCCAATCTATGCCGACATCCTGCGACGCCCGCTGCTTGACGCCGACGAACTGGAAAAGGCCCGGCAGGTGGTCCTGCAAAACCTCGCCGGCATCGAAGACGATCCATCACACCTGACCATTTCCACCTTGCGGCGGCTGATCTATCCGGCCCCCTGGGGAATGCCCGCCGAGGGCCTCACTCCCGACGTGGAGCGGCTCTCGATCGACGCAGTGCGGGCGTTCGTGGCCGGAAACGTACAACCCCAGGGCACGATCATCGCTGTCGCGGGCCGCATCGACTGGGCTGATTTCGTCCGTCGCGTCGAGGCGCTGCTCGGCGATTGGGAGGCGGCCCGCGGCAGCGATGTGGTGACGCATGACCGCGGCCCGCGGGTAGAGCACGTGCCCCATGATTCCCAACAAACGCACATCGCCCTGGCCTGGTCGCTCCCTCCCTATCGCGACGACGCCTCCTACGACGTCAACGCGGCACTGGCCATCCTCGGAGGCGGGTCGAGTTCGCGGCTATTCACCGAGGTACGGGAACGCCGTGGCCTCTGCTACAGCGTGTCGGCCGGCTACCACACGCACCGCGACTTCGCATCCGCGGTCTGCTACGCCGGCACCACCGCCGCCCGGGCCCAGGAAACACTCGACGTGATGCTCGCCGAAATCAAGCGTCTGCCCGGTTCGATCGACCAAGGGGAGCTCGACCGGGTGAAGGCTCGGGCGAAAAGTGGCCTGGTGATGCAGCAGGAGTCGAGTGCCGCTAGGGCCGGCGGAATCGCCCGGCAGTGGTATCACCTCGGACGCGTCCGCTCGCTCGAGGAGGAACTGCAGCGGCTCGACGCGCTCTCCGTCGACTCGATCGAGCGACGGCTCGCGGATTATCCCGTGGCCGACCTGACCGTCGTCTCGCTGGGCAGCGCGGCCCTGGAGGTGCCTGATGCAGTTTCTGCGTGAGACGCTCGACAATGGGCTCGAAGTGGTGGCTGAGTGCTCAGAGGGGGCTGTCTCCACGAGCGTTGGGTTTTTCGTGGGGGCAGGGGCGCGGGATGAGAGCGAGGCCCTGTCCGGCGTGAGCCATTTCCTCGAGCACATGACGTTCAAGGGCACTGCCAATCTCTCCGCCGATGAAATCAATCGCCGGTTTGACCAAATGGGGGCGAGCGCCAACGCCTTCACCAGCGAGGAAGACACTGTCTATTACGCCGCGGTGCTCCCGACCCATCAGGACGACGCGGTTGACCTACTCGGCCGGATGATGCGGCCGGCGCTCCGCGAAGAGGATTTTGATACTGAGAAGCTCGTCATCCTGGAAGAGATCCGGATGTACGACGACCAGCCGCCATTCGGTGCCGACGACCGGTGTCGCGCTGCGTTCTTCAGGGGCCACCCTCTGGCCCGCAGCGTGCTCGGCAGCGTGGAATCGATCGAGCAGTTGTCGGTCACAGCCATGCGGGCCTACCATCGACAGCGGTATGCCCCGGGCAATCTCGTGCTGGCCGCCAGCGGTGCGGTCGACTTCCCTGCCCTCGTCGAGTCGGCGAAGCGGCTGTGCGGTGAATGGGAGCCGGGGACATCGGCTGACCGGCGCCAGTCGTCCGCTGGGCTGCCGGCGGCATCGACCACGGAGCGGATCGTGCGGCCGGCCGCGGCGCTCGAGTACGTGATCCGCATGTCCGCCGGACCGTCAGCCGACGACGAGGCCCGTTGGGCTGCCAAGATGCTGGCCATCGTGCTCGGTGACGACTCGGGGAGCCGGCTCTACTGGGAACTGGTCGATTCCGGTGCAGCCGAGCATGCGTCTGTGCATCACCACGACTTTCTCGATGCCGGGCTCTTCGGCACGCAGCTCTCCTGCGACGCCGAAGACGCCGAGCCGCTCATGGAACAGATTCTCGACATCTACCGCGCGGCGGCGGCTGGCGGCATCACCCGCGACGAATGGGAACGAGCCCGCAACAAGCTCTCCAGCCGAGTGGTGCTCGCTGGTGAGCGGCCGCGGCGGCGACTCTTCGCCGTGGGGCTGGAATGGGCCCACGAACGGGTGTATCGGTCCGTGACTGACGACCTGCAGATCGTGGAATCGATCACGCTCGATGGGCTTCATGACGTCCTGGCACGCTGGCCGCTCGATGGCCCTGCGGCCACGGTATTTGCCGGCCCGGGTGAGGCTTCCCTTTCGGGGTCGGCAACGCCACACTAGGAGAATCTGAAGGTCTTTGATTCGATCGTCGCTCGAGGAACGTCGTCGTGCTTCTCATCACTCCTCTCTTTGCCAACCGCTGGCTCACCGCCTTGCCGCCGCTGTGGCTGCTGGGGGTCGGTGCCCTCGTGGCCACGCTCGTCATCCTTGCCTGCTGGGGCGTGCTTCGGCTGGTGAACCCCCGGCTGGCGGCTGAAGCCAGGGGGAGTCTGGGTGACGGTTTTCTCGGCCCCTTTGCGTGGCTCTTGCTTTCGCTCTCGGCGGTTGCTGTCGCCTTCACGCCGCTGGTGCCCGTGAATTCGTTGGCCCGGTCGTTGGGCCGACTGGCGACGGCGGGCGAAGAAGTTCAAACGATCACGGTTGCCCCCCAAACAGACTTGCAGGCGATCCCTCTCAATCTCCGGCCACAGGAACTCGCTAGCATCGAGATGCGGAGCTCGGCGCCGCTGCTTGTCCGCACCCAACAACCGATCGAGGGCTTTGCACTGACGAAAGTGCCCGACGTCGAACTCAATGCGGATGAGCCTTGGACGTGGAGCCGCTCCGCGGGGCAGACCAATCCCTTCCTCGGCCAGCGGGCCCAGCTCGAGGCGACCAACAAGACCGACTCGCCGGTTGAACTTTCCGTGCGGTGGCGACTCGTTCCCGAGTATCCGCAGGTGGCGCTGCTGCCCTGGACGGCGGCCGTGCTGCTGATCATCGCCGCCGCCTACACTCTCTTTCGCCTGATTCCGCGGCGGGTTGCGGCGATTGCGGCAGCCACCACCAAGGAAGCCATCGGCCAGCCCATCTTTGCCGTCGCTTTGGTCGCCGGCGCCGTCCTCCTCGCGGCCTTCATCGTCATTCCCTACAACACGTTTGGTGAAGACGTGAAGATGCTGAAGGACAGCGGCCTCACCCTCATCAAGGTGCTCGCCTTGCTCGTCGTCGTGTGGACGGCAAGTGTTGCCGTGGCCGACGAGATCGAAGGCCGCACGGCGATGACGGTGCTCTCCAAGCCGGTCCGGCGATGGCAGTTCGTGATCGGAAAATATGCCGGTCTCGTCATGGTGGCTGCGCTGGCATTCCTCATTCTTGGCAGCATTCTCCTCTCGACCACGAGCCTCAAGGTGATCTACGACGCCCGGGAGAGTTCGAAGACCGATCCGCTCTGGAGCGACTGTGCCAACGAGATGATCACGGTCGTGCCAGGGCTCGTGCTCTCGTTCCTCGAGACGATTCTTCTTGCCGCCGTCAGCCTCGCCGTCTCGACCCGTCTCAGCATGGTGCCCAACCTCATCATCTGCTTCACGATCTACGCGCTCGGCCATCTCGTGCCACTGATCGTGCAATCGAGCGTGGGCAAGTTTGCGATTGTGCGGTTCGTGGGGCAGCTGTTCGCCACGCTCCTTCCGGTGCTCGAGCACTTCACGATCGAGGCGGCCGTAATCGGGGGCGTGCCGGTGCCGTGGGGCTACCTCGGCTGGGCGGCCCTCTATGCCGGCCTGTACGCGACCGTCGCCCTGCTGATCGCGCTTGTTCTCTTCCAGGACCGCGACCTTGCCTGATCGACAAAGCAAACTGGGGAACAGGGGCAAGCCGTACCTGTTTTGCTGATTTGGCAAGACAAGGATACCGATTTTGATAGGGCGCGGAAGTTGGTTCCGCACCTCGGGATCAAACCGGTGGCCAGGCTCATCTCGCTGTTCATTCACGCGATCAGCATGCGAAGGTATGCGGTAGCCGTCGCCTGGTTGGCAACGGCTACGCTCGCACCTGCTGCCGACTGGCGAGAGAATGCGCCGCCGCTTGAGATCCTTGAACCCGGCGTATCGCTGGGCGCCGTCCCGGATGCCATCGTGCCGCTCTCGGAGCCGGGCCGCGTCGCATCCGGCCATGGCCCCACGCCCCGTTCACTCGAAGACTTTGTCGTTTTGGCCGAACGCAGCCATCCCCGGCTACGGCATGCCCGGGCGTTGGTCGAAGCCGCGCGAGGAAAGGCTGTGCAGGCCCGCCTGTACCCCAATCCCGTGATTGCCGGTTCGTCTCCGCAGATGGCCGGAGCCGACAGCCAGTGGAACGGATATGTCGCCCAAGACATCGTCACGGCCGGCAAACTTCGGCTCGCCCAGCAGGCGGCGCTGCGCGAGGTGCAAAAGGCCGAGTACGACCTGATCCGCGCGCGGTTCGATGTCCTCACTGGAGTGCGTGGCTCGTTCTATGCCTTGCTCGTCTCCCAACGGCGGGCCGAGATCTTCAAGCTTCTCCTCGATATTGCCAAGCGGTCGTACGACATCGGTGCCGAGCTCGCCAAGGCGGGAGAGGTGACGAAGGCGGACGTACTCTTCTGGAGCATCGAGAAGGATCGTGCCGAGGTACGGCTGATCAATGCCTCCGTCTTCATCGAAACGGGCCGCCGGGAACTGGCCGCGGCGGTCGGCCTGCCGAAGGCCGACGTGGGCATGATCGAGGCCGACATGTTTCAGGTGCTTCCCAACTTCGATCTCAAGCAACTGCAGGAGGCGGTCGCCTTTCGCAACGCCAAGCCGCGGGCTGCCGAGGCTGGCATCGCCCAGGCCCAGTGGATGCTGGAGCGGGCCGTCGTCGAGCCGATCCCGAACGTGAACCTCATGGGGGGCTACCAACGGCAGGTCGACTATCCGCCACAGGATCAGGGCCTCGTGCAGGTGATGCTCGAGGTGCCACTCTTTGATCGCAATCAGGGCAACATCCGGTCGGCCCGGGCCGACATCGCCACGTCGCGGGCCACCCTCCGCGAGGTCGAGATCGATCTGGCCACCCAAACGGCTCAGGTGATCAACATCTATCGGCAGGCGCAGCGGCTGGTGAACTGGTATGAGGAATTCATTCTGCCCAAGGCCCGTGAGACCCTGCAGATCACGCAGCAGCTCTACGCCCGCGGCGAGGTCACCTTCCTCAACCTCCTCGAAGCCCAACGCATCCTCACGCAGACCGAGCTCGCCTTCGTCGAGGCCCAATCCGAGCGATGGAACGGCGCCGTTCAGATCGCCGATCTGCTCCAGCTGGAAGAGTTTCCACCGCGCACTGACGCGCCGGCCGCCCGCCCCGACGACCCCCGTGCCGAACTCCGCGACGAAGCCCAACGCATCGGCCGCGACCCCAACCTCCCCGCCCAGCCCAACCAAGCCCCTGGCGCGTTCCAACTCCCCGCCCCTTGATCCACTCCCAAAGAACCATCCACAGAAGATTCACGCTTTCAATGGACTCAGCTCGGGGTTGCCCGTGCCACGGAGCCGGCGTTGCTGGCAAGCGAAGGCATGGATGCCGAGAGCGGAGCCAGCATCGAGAGAGCGGTGGCCAGGATGGCCGCCGCGAACGTCCGGCGAAGTGACACGGGCAACCCCGAGCCGCGTCACCAGAAACGGAAAGATCAAGCAATCAACGGAGTCCAAACCATGAGACGGCTACTGCTTGCCGTGCAGCATGCATCCTGGAGCATGGCAACTGCGTCACTGTTTGTGACGGCGGCCGCGCGGTGCCAAGAGCCCGACTACCACGTCGAACCAATCCCGCCCGATCCACTGGCCGGCTCATCTGTCACCGACCCGGCAGCGACAGGCCAAAATGTCGAAACGATCTTCGCGTCACTCCTGCCACGCCGCACGGACTCGCCACTCGACTGGATCGCCGGCCCAGAGCCGCTCCACCATTGCAACGAGCCAAGGGCACTCCCGCCCTGCGTGCCGCCACCCCCCTGCCACCCAGCCGAGCCACCCGCGGTAGATGACCTCATCGGTGCGAGGGGCGTGCCCAGTTGCGGCCCCATCTACGGCGGCCCCTGCCGGCCGCGGACTGGCTCCCGCGACGACGAACGTCTGGTCTGGCTCCGCTGGATTCCAGATCGACTCTTCGACCTGTTCTATACTCCAAAGTGATTGTTGAGCCGTTGACGCAAACAACTTTCCAGGAGAGCCCACTCCACATGACGTATTCGCCCGCTCGTTGCGTTCGTGCCGGAGCCATGCTGTGGCTGGTCGGCGCCACCGTACTCACGAGCGCAGGCGGATGCGAATTCTTCTCCCGTGCGCCTGCGGGCCATGAACGGCCGGCCGTGGCAGCGGTGACGCCGGAGCCGCCCGCTCGAGCGGCGGCGCAGCCGGGCGAGCCGACCATAGTCGAATTTCCGAAGGAGTCATGGGCGGGCGCCGGCATCGAGATCGCACCAGCCGAAGTCGCCGTTCTCGCCCAGAAGGAGACACTCACCGGCAAGATCACGCTCAACGAAGACCGCGTAGCCCACATCTTCCCCCTGGTCAGTGGACGCGTCGACACGGTGATGGTCGGCCTTGGCGACCGCGTGACCAAGGGGCAGGAGATGGCGATCATCGAGAGCCGGGAGGTGGGGCAGGCGATGCTGCAACTCATCCAGAATCGACTCCAGTTGAGTTTTGCCAGACAGCGGAACGACTGGCTGCAGCAGGTCGCCGGCAACACCCTGTCATTGATCGAACTTATTCGGGCAAACACGCCTGTCGATCAGGTCAGCGACGAGATGCGTCACCGGCCACTCGGTGACTATCGACAGAAGCTCATGACAGCGTATATCGCTAACGACACGGCAAAGAAGAACATCGAGCGACTCACGCCCCTGCAGGGGCAGGGCATCATCGCCGCACGCCAGATTTTTGAAGCCGAGGCAGCCTGGACAACCACCAGAGCGACGCTGCTCTCACTGTTGGAACAGAGCGAGCAGGATGTGCGTCAAGACGCCATCCGTGCTCAACAGCATGTCGAAGAGACAGAGACTCGCCTCGCAGTTGATGAAACCACGCTGAATATTCTGGGCTTTGAGGATGCCTTCATCGCCGACATCGACCCAGCCCAAGGATCCAAGCTTGCCCATTGCCCGGTGCCGGCGCCGTTCGATGGCACGGTCATCTCCAAGGACGTGGCGCTGCTTGAACATGTCGGTCCCACCAACCAAATTCTTAGTGTCGCTGATCTGACGACAGTCTGGCTCATCGCCGATGTCTACGAAAAAAACATGCCGTTCGTTGCTCAACTCGCCGACACGGACGTGACCTTCCACAACTCCTCCTGGCCAGGGAAGACCTTCACTGCGCGGGTTTTTTACACGGGAGACATCGTCAATGCCGACACCCGGACCATCTCGTTGAGGGCGGTGGCCGACAATAAAGAAGGCCTTCTCAAACCGGGCATGTTCGTGACGGTCGACCTGCCGGGCGCGATGAAGACGAGCGTCTTGCAGGTGCCTCGTTCGGCCATCTTCGAACATGGCGGTATTTCCTTCGTGTTCGTGCACGGTGGTGGCGACTCGTTCGAACGCCGCGACATCACCCGGGGCCGCTCGACCGCAAACGCCGTGGAGATCCTCTCCGGCATTTCGTCCGGAGAGTCGATCGTCGTCGCGGGGGGCTTCGCGCTGAAATCACGGATGCTGGCTGATCTGCTCGGCGAGTGAGAACTCAGGCGATCGTATGGTTTCCAAGATTATTGACTGGTCGCTTGACAACCCCTTTGTGGTGATGCTGCTGGCGGTGGTGCTCCTGTTCGTTGGAGCCCTGTCGATGGCCAGTCTTCCCGTCGACGCGGTCCCCGACCTCACCAACACGCAGGTACAGGTCCTGACGACATCACCTTCGCTGGGCCCGGTGGAGGTGGAACAGTTCATCACGTTCCCGGTTGAGAACGCCATGAGCGGCCTGCCGCGGGTGGACGAGATCCGTTCCATCAGCCGCTTCGGGCTCTCGGCGGTGACAGTCGCTTTCGAGGATGGTACCGACATCTACTGGGCACGAAACCTTGTCAACGAGCGGCTTGAGCAGGCGCGCCAGGGCATTCCAGCAGGGATGGGTGATCCGCAGATGGGCCCCATCGCGACCGGAATGAGTGAGATCTACCAGTTTGAGGTGCGGGCCGAGGCCGGGGATCATTACAGCCTCATGGACCTGCGGACGATCCTCGACTGGCAGATCGCCTATCAGTTGAGGAGCGTACCGGGCGTGATCGAGGTGAATACGTTCGGCGGCGAACTGAAGACCTATGAGGTGCAGATCGATCCGCATCGGCTCCTCAACTATGGCGTTTCGCTGGGGCAGGTCTTCACAGCGCTCGAGCAAAATAACGGCAACTCAGGCGGTGGTGCGATCCGCCACGGCGCCGAGCAGCGACTGATCCGCGCCGAGGGGCTGATCGGATCGCTGGATGACATCCGAAACATTGTGCTGGCCAGCCGGGCCGACGGCACACCGATCCGCGTCTCTGACATCGGCGAGGTACGATTCGCCCCGATGCTGCGGCAGGGAGCGGTCACCCGCGACGGCACTCGTGAGGCAGTCACCGGCATGGTGATGATGATTATGGGAGGCAATTCCCGGCAGGTCGTGGCCGACGTCAAGGAAAAGATCGCTGCCATCCAGAAGACGCTCCCGGCGGGAGTCGTGATCGACACCTTCTACGATCGCACGGAGCTGGTCTCCAAAACCATCGACACGGTCGTAGAAAATATCTCGGTGGGTGTGATCCTCGTGATCATCATGCTCCTTCTGCTGCTGGGAGACGTGCGGGCCGGCCTGATCGTGGCCGCTGCGATCCCGCTTTCCGCCATGGCAGCCCTCGCGGCGATGCGGTGCGCTGGTGTCTCGGCCAACCTGATGAGCCTCGGGGCCGTCGACTTCGGCGTGATCGTCGACGGCGCCGTGGTCATGATCGACAGCGCCGTCCGGGCCGCCGGCCGTTGGCAGCGGGATCACGGCGGGCAGCGGGTGCCGAAGGAGGTTTTTCGCCAATCGGCCCACGAGGTGGGTACGCCGATCCTGTTCGCAGGCCTGATCGTGATTATCGTCTTCATCCCGATCCTCAGCCTCGAGGGAGTCGAAGGGAAGATGTTCAGGCCGATGGCATTTACGTTCATGTCGGCGCTGACGGCCGCGCTGATTCTCTCGATCACCGTGATGCCGGTGATGGCTGCCCTCTTCCTGGCCCGCCGCGTGACCGCCCGCGAGCCACTTCTCGTGCGGCTCATTAAGCGGCCGTACGAGCCGCTTCTCAGGTGGGCCATGGTCCACCCTGTCATCATGATCAGTGGATCGCTCGCCCTGTTCATGATTAGCCTCGTCACCACGGCGGGGCTTGGTTTGGAATTCGTGCCCAAGCTCGACGAAGGCGACATCGCCATCCAGGCCGTTCGTTTGCCGAGCGTGTCACTCGAATCGTCGATTGAAATGACCAAGGCGATGGAGCGTACGTTGCTCACGTTTCCCGAGGTGCAGAGCGTGGTCTCGAAGACCGGCCGGCCTGAGATCGCCAACGATCCGATGGGGGTGCATCAGTCCGACCTCCTCGTACGGCTGAAGGCGGATCACGGTGGTGGAGCGTCGGCCCGCGACAAGGCGACACTCATCGAAGCGATGCATGCGGCGCTCGAGCGCGAGGTGCCCAGCAACTCCTACAGCTTCACGCAGCCGATCGAGTTGCGGGTGCAGGAACTTGTCGCGGGCGTCCGCTCCGATGTAGGCCTGAGCCTCTACGGCGATGATCTCGACACGCTCCAGGTCGAGGGTGACAAGATCGTCCGCGTTCTTGGGCAGATCCGCGGTGCGGCCGACGTGCAGGCCCAGCAGGTCGCCGGGCTCCCCTACGTGCGGGTCATTATCCACCGGGAGAGCATCGCCCGTTACGGCATCAACGCGGCGGCCGTGCTCGACGCGGTGAGCGTGATCGGAGGCCGGGTCGTGGGAGAGGTGTTCGAGGGCCAGCGCCGATTTCCACTGCAGGTCCGGATCGCCGACGTCTGGCGGCAGGATGTCGACGCGATCCGCGAACTCAAGATCGACGACCCCCAGGGGCGGCAGATTCCTCTCGCGCAACTGGCCGACATCATCGTCGAGGAAGGCCCATCAGAAATCAGCCGTGATGCGATCCGCCGCCGACTCCTCATCCAATGCAACGTCCGCGGACGCGACCTCGCCGGCTTCGTCGCCGATGCCAAGGAGGCCGTCGACCAAACTGTAAAACTTCCCCCAGGCTACATCCTCGAATGGGGCGGTCAGTTTGAAAGCCTCGAGCGTGCCAGCCAGCGGCTGATGATCGCCGTGCCCGTGGCCCTGCTTCTCATCTTCTCGTTACTCTACGTTACCTTCGGCTCGGTGCGGCTGACACTGCTGATCTTCCTCAACGTTCCGATTGCCGCGACCGGCGGCATCTTCGCCCTGTGGCTTCGTGGCATGCCGCTTTCGATCTCTGCGGGCGTCGGTTGTATCGCACTGTTTGGCATCGCCGTGATGAACGGTGTCGTGCTCGTGGAGCACATTCGTCATCTGCGGCGGAAGGGCGATGACCAGCGGCAGGCGGTCTTTCTCGGCTCACTCGATCGCCTGCAGCCCGTCCTCATGACGGCCACGACCGACACGCTGGGGTTCGTACCGATGGCCATCTCGGCAAGTGCCGGAGCGGAGGTGCAGCGGCCCTTGGCCACCGTGGTGATCGGGGGGCTGGTGACATCCACGATCCTCACGCTGTTGGTCTTGCCAGCCATCTACCACTGGTTCGAGCCGCAAGACGACCGGTCACACGCACCGTGAGCCTGGCGTGTCACCGCCCTTATCGCTTGAGGCCGGTGCGAGCCGTTACGCCCACCACCGCAGCACTCGAGTCGCCTGGGAGTGTCCAGGTGCCGGTCTCAGCCGACTTGAAGGCCCGTGCCTCAGCCTTGCCGTCGAGAAAAACGACCGCCCCACGCCGTAGTCGGCGTTCGATCCGCGGCCCCAGTTCAATGCCAAACATACCCGTGGTCTCCGCCTGGGTGAGTGTCGTGCGGAGTTCGATCACATCGCGTCCCGCATCATGATCCGACTCGAGCTTCACACCGCCGATCCACCGCGTCAGGCCCTCGTGGACCACGGCGGGGGTCGCCACGACCCCCGCGGAAACGTCCAGCACACTGATGCGGCTGCGGAGTTCCGTGGCAAGTGGCTCCAATGAACCTCCCGAACCACGCGGGCCGCGCACGACAATGTCCAGCGGCAGGGCCGCTGCGTCCGTTGACGGCAAGGCCCGCCGCATCGCGCCGGCGATCGATCCGGGGCCCTTGAAATCGCCGAGGCCGAACCCCTCGAACACGACTGGTGGCATTTCGATCGGCGGGGGCTGGTCGGCCATCGCCGCCGTCGCGAGGCACGCCGCAATCACCATCGATACTCGAACCATATCGGGAATCCTCCGCCGTGGGACTCTTCTCTCAGACTCTATCGGCCAGCACCCCCGCGGGGTTCCAGTCGGCCGTGGGAGACTGGATCGGCTGGGCAGGTTTAACCGGTTTTTCGGCGCGGCTGCACGGGCTGCACTGTCTGAGGCCGGCTACCCAGCGGCACCACGGTCGGTTCGCCACCGCAGCCAAACCTCATGCAGGCCAATGCATCGAGCACGCGGCCTGCGATCTCAAGTGCGGCCGCACCAGCCGAGGCAGGTACCAGCGGCGCTCGGCCCGTGGCGACCGCGGCCAGAAAGTCGTCGTGCTCGCAGGCGATTGCGTTGGCTTCGGGTGCTGAAAGCGTTTCCCGCGGCAGCACATCCTTGAAAAAGGCCTCCTTGGCCGTCGCCCGCTGCTCGGCGGGGACAGCAGTCGCGATGAACGAGCCGTCCCGCACGCCCTCCGAGGGTGTCATGATGGTGACGGTCTTGGCATTGAAGTCGACGTCGATGAGGCTGTCAGTCGACACGATGGAAATTGTGCGTTGCAGCGTGGGGTGGATCCGTGAGGCGACGAGATCAGCGACCAGACCCGACGAAAACGTCAACCGCGCCCGCACCATATCCTCATGCCCCCCGGTGGCGACGATGCCGTGGGCCTCGACCTGCTCGAGCCGTCCCGGCTCGAGCGACAACACGAGATCGATATCGTGGATCATCAGGTCGAGCACCGCGCCGACGTCCATCGAGCGATACGTGAACGGCGCCTGCCGTGCGGCCTGGACAGCCACCACCCGCCCGGCTCGCTCAACCGCCATGCCCCACGCCGGGTTGAAGCGCTCCACATGGCCGACTGCCACGACCCGACCGTGGCGGCGGGCCGCGATCACGATCGCCCGTGCCTCCTCCACCGAGGCAGCGAGCGGCTTTTCCACGAGCAGATCGACCCCTGCTTCCAAGAGCGGTAATGACACAGCCGCATGCAGTCCCGTCGGAGCTGCCACGACGGCGGCCCGCACCAGCCCGATGAGGTCGCGGGGATGCTCGAAGCCGTGGCAGCCGTGTGCGTCGGCCACTCGTGCGCGGGCCTCTGCCGACGGGTCCACAACGCCCACCAATTCGACATCGGGCCGGGCGGCCAAGAGCCGAGCGTGAATCGCCCCAAGATGCCCGCATCCGATCACACCAACCTTGATCCGACTCATGCCGCCCTCCGTTGCTCACGACCACGTCCATGCCGACCGCCGTGTTGGCAGCCAAGAAATTCGAGCAGGTGTTCGACGTCGGGGAGCAGCATCCCCTGGGAGCGAAGAATCTCCCGGGCCGAATCGAGGCCCACCTTTGCACGGTAGAGCAGGCGGAACGATTCCGACACCGCGTCAATGGCCTCGCGGGAAAAGCCCCCGCGTCGCAGGCCTACCGTGTTGACGCACCGCGGTCGGGCCGGCATGCCCTCGGAGAGCATGAACGGGGGAACGTCATGGAGGACCCGGCTCACGCCTGCCACAAACGCCCACTCACCAATCGTCACCCAATGATGCACGGCGACGGATCCCGACAGCGACGCGTGCGACTGCACCCGCACATGGCCCCCGAGCAACACCCCATTGGCCAGGATCACATGGTCGCCAATGACACAGTCGTGCGCCACATGGCAGGCCGCCATGAGGTAATTGCCGTTGCCGACGACCGTCACCCCTTGCTCCTTTTCGGTGCCACGGCTGATGGTGACGTGCTCACGAATCACGTTTCGATCACCGATCACGACCCGTGTCGAGGAGCCGCGATAGCTGAGGTCTTGTGGCTCACCACCGATCACGGCGTAGGGATGAATCATGTTGTCGGAACCAAGCGACACGGAGCCGACGACCGTGACGTTGTTTGCCAGAGTGGTGCCACGGCCGATCTCCGCCCCTCCGGAGATCACGCAGTAAGGCCCGACCCGAACGTCGTCGTCGAGCCGGGCTCCCGCCTCCACGAGAGCGGTCGGATGAATGCTCACTGACATGCTGGCAGGCCCTTCATTCACGAGACGGCAACGGCATCACGATATTCCGCCACCATGCGGGCGGCCGCCGCAGCATTGAGGCGATGCCCGCTGCGGCTGGCCCGTACCGTGGCATGCAGGGGCTGACCGGCAAGCGCAAGGTCCCCCACGAGATCGAGCATCTTGTGACGCACGCATTCGTCGGGCCAGCGCAGCGTGTTGCCGATCGGCCCGTCGTCGCCGAAGACCAGCAGGTCGCGATGGCCGACCGCCAAGCCGAGCCCAGCCGCCTGCAGACGTTCAGCTTCCTCGACCGCCAGAAACGTGCGGGCCGCCGCGAGCTGCTCTCGATAGGAGCCAGGAGTGACATCGAGCTTCAACTGCTGCCGGCCGATCGCGGCATGGCAATAGTCAAGCTCATACTCGATGGCGAGTCCGGCAAACCTCGGCGGGCTCACCTCAACCCAGCTGAGTTCATCCCCGAGCCGCACCGTACGATCGACCACGATCGGCACGACCGGCGCTCCGAGGCTCTCTATTCCCGCCGCATCGATCGCGTCGACATACGCGTGAGACGACCCATCGAGCCCCGGCAACTCCTCGGCCGTGACGTGAATTTCGCAGCAATCCACAGCCAGCCCAGCCAGGGCACTGAGCACATGTTCGACCATCTGCACCGTCACACCGGCAACGGCAAGATTCGTCCGCGCCACGGCATCTACACGATTCTCGACCAGCGCCGGAATTCGCACCGGCACCGGCAAATCGTCGCGAACAAACACCACGCCAGTTCCAGCCGCAGCCGGCCGCAACTCCACCCGATTGGCCCGCCCGCCCCAATACCCGACACCCGAGACCACCGCCGGACGGCGAAGCGTTTGCTGGGATCGGATGACAGGAGCGAAAGGCATCGCGGCTAACTCACTCCCGACAGTCGGGCTGAAAAACGTCTCGTCAGGCCGGCAGCCTCCAGCGCCCCGGGCGCCGGCAGACTGATGAACAAGCATGCCGTCGGACGGCGAACGGAACCCTACCGAACCGGCGGCTGTGCGACACCGGCCACCGGCGTCCCATTGAGCATCTTGAGGACGTCAGGCGTGATGTCGATGCCCGGCTCGTAGTAGACGATCGGCTTGGTGATGCCACGAAGAATTTGATTGCGGTCACTGGAGTCGACCGGGTCGCCATCGAAGCGATGCACGACGGCGATGCGGTGTTCCCGGGCAAACTGAGCCACAGCCTTCTCGACCTCGTCATAGACCTGCATGTACACCTTCGCCTCCCGCTCCATGAAGTCCTTCTTCTGCAGCTGGGCATTGACGTTGAAGTCGCCCTGCGCTTTGGCGATCTCCGCCTCGAGCCGCTTGTATTCGGGCGTGCCGACATTGAAGCCCTTGAGCTGCTCCATGAGGCCGTTGATACGATCCCGCTCGGCCTTCAGGCCATTCTCGGCGGTCATGACTTCGTCCTTCATCTTGTCCATGGCCGCCTTGAAACGGGCATGATTCTTGAAGATGTAACCCACATCGACGACCGCCGCATGCACGGCGGGGCCGGAAGGCTGGGTGGGCGCCTGCGCGAAAGCGGGAACGGATACGAGGGCCACGATGGCTCCACAGATAATGCCGGCGAGCTGCCTGTTCACGAGATGCACTCCTTGCTTGGTGGACGGGCTTCGAGCACCGTCTTACCGACCGCCGCGGCCTCGAAGCGGGCGGGATCATTGCAGGGGGATCACACGGGCTCAATCCCAAAAACGCCGCAGAAACGCCTGCTTTCGGGCAGTGCCGCCGGGGGCGGGCGAAGCCTCGGCATCGGGGCGAGGATACGCCAACTCGCCTCGACTTCACCCGCCCCCGGCTCGTCGACTCGCGGCCGGGGCTGGGTGGGCATTGTCCGCACCCAGCCGCCAGGCGCAAGCCGGCGGGATGCTCGCCACGCGAGCCGAGGCCACGATGGCGAGGCTCGCGTGCAGTAGCCGGCGCTACTTCGGTTTTCCGAGCGTGACGTTGAGAGTCACTTCTGCCTCATTACGTTTGACCACGACAGGGATCGTCTCACCGGCCTTGTACTTGCGAAGTGCGCTGTCGAAGTCCTCGAGGCCGGTGATGGCGCTATCGCCGAGACGGACGATCACATCGCCCCCTTGGAGCCCGCCTTCGGCTGCCGGAGATCCCTTCGTGACACCGGTGATCGCATAGCCGCCTCCTGGTTTCCCAAAGTCAGGAATGCTACCGAAGTAGGGACGATCGCCGCCGCGGGCAAACTGCTTTGAGGCTACCTCAATGTAATCGGGCCGGGGCGAGACACTCGCCAGTTCACCGACGGCGTCGGCCACGAGACCCGCGATTCGCGCCATGCCGTCATAGTCGATTTTCTCGGCGGTGTCAGTCGGCCGATGGTAGTCGGAGTGCGAGCCCGTGAAAATGTGAAGCACCGGGATCTTCTTGGCATAAAAGCTCGAGTGATCGCTGGGACCGAAGCCGCCCGGCTCCTTGGCGACGTCGAAGCCATGGCCGCCGACGAGCCGATCGACCAGCGAGTCGAGGCCGGTACCAGTGCCCGTGCCGTGGATGATGAGTTTGTTATCGGTGAGCCGGCCCACCATGTCGAGGTTCACCATCGCCACCGTGTCGGCCAGGGGGACGGCAGCATTGGCGGTGTAATGGCTGCTGCCAAGCAGGCCCCGCTCCTCACCAGAAAACGCCACAAAGAGGATCGAACGGGGAAACGGCCCACGATCGCGAAGCATTTTCGCGACTTCGATGAGCATCGCCGTGCCACTGGCGTTGTCATCGGCGCCGTGGTGAATCGCCGTCTCACCCGGTGCGGCCGAATTGACACCGCCGTAGCCGAGGTGGTCGTAGTGGGCACCCAACACGACCGTCTCCCGGGGGTCGATCGCCGGGGCATCCCCGTCGGCTGCAGCTCCCTTGCCCGGCAGAAGTGCGAGCAAGTTTCGCGCCTGGGTCTCCTTCCGCTCGATGTCGGTCGATCCCCGAATACGCCAGCCTGCCAAGGCGGCGCTCTGTGGCTTGAACGAGTCGTCGATGGTCTTCTCGATCGTCGCCAGATCGCGGCCGAGCGATCCCTGCACGATGCGGTTGATTACCTCGCGACGTACGTGGAGGATCGGCATGGACCGCTTCGTCGAGCCGTCTCCGGCACGTGTAAACGCCATCAGTTCGTCATCGCCGCCAACGTCGTTACAAAACACGAGACCACCCGCCTCGTGCTCCGAAGCATTGGCGACCTTCCGCGAGAGGGCGGCGTATTGCGAGGCCTGGTTGCCGTCGAACACGCTGTGGGGATTGTCCTTCTGCGGCTCTTGTCGCACCACGATCACAGCCGCGTCCTTCGCCAGACTGCCGTGGCCATGGGGCGAGACGAGCGGGCCATAGTCGTCGTACTCCTCGGCTGGGGCGGTGATGCCAAAGCCCGCAAACACCAAGGGGAGATCGAAGGGACCGGAGCCGCCGGCCGCCAGCGGCGTGAAGTCTTTGCCAAGTTCCAGAGGCATCACCTGCCGTGATCCCTTCCCGTCGTCGGGGCCGACCAGTTCCACCCGATTCTTCTCATCCGGTCCCAGGGTGGCCTCGAGCGTCATGACGAATGGCTGGACACCATCTGCGTCCCCCACCTGGGTTTCGAGCCCCAGAGTGGCTAACTGCCGGGCCACCCAGTCGGCAGCCTGATCGATTCCAGCCGTGCCAGGCCCGCGCCCCTCGCGGTCGGGAGACGCCAGCCAACCAACAGCCTCGCGAAACCGTTTCACTGTCGCGTCCGCATTGGCCGTGGCAGACGACTCGTCTCCGCGACTTGATCCAGTCAATCCCGCCACGATGAGGATGGTGACCAGCCCTGTGATCGGCCAGAAACACAAAAATGGGCGATGGATGACTGCCGTGTGAAAAATTCGCATGCCGGACTCCCGTAGAAAAACCGTGTTCGTCATTCTATACGTGGTGCGTTTGATGGTGAGCCTCTTCCCCGCTTGCGCATCATGAACCAGAATTTACGGCTTCCCTGAGAATACACTGGGAGACCGGGGAGCCACGTCGGAGACCGCCGAGTGCCGTCATTGCTTGTCATTCAGGGCCGCGACACGGGCGCCCGCTTTGATCTCACGAATCTCGAAGGCCCGCTCAGCATTGGCAGGGAGATCGGCAACCTCCTGCAGTTGCAGGATAACGAAGTCTCGCGACGGCACGCCGAAATCCGCCGTGTCGGCGCGGCCTTCGTGCTCGACGACCTCAAGAGCTCCAACGGCACGTTCATCAACAATCGGCGGGTCGAGCGCGCCGAACTGGCCGGTGGAGATCGCCTGCAGATTGGCCGTACGGTGATGGTTTACGCCCCGGACGGGGCCGATGAAGCCACGCTCGGACGGGTCGACGTGGTGGCGACGCGGACCGATGTCGACGGTTCACGGATCGTGCGGTCGATGGGCAACGACGAGGTGGTGGCCGCCTTTGGCTCAACCGACACGCATCACGATCGTCTTGCCAAGGCCCGCAGCAACGTGCAAGTGATGTACCGCACGGCCCTGGCGGCCAGTCATACGCTCGACATCGACGAACTTCTCGGCCGCATTCTCGAACTCGTCTTCGAGTGGGTGGCGGCCGACCGGGGCTGCATCATGCTGCTCGATCCCGAGACCCGTCAGCTGAAAACCAAGGCCCGTCGCGACCGGCACGCCGGTGCCGCCACGTCGATGGCGATCAGCCGTACGATCCTCGACTACGTGCTCGACAAGCGGGAGGGCGTGCTCACCAGCGACGCCCAGGACGACGACCGCTTCGCCTCGGGCAACAGCATCGTCCGCACGGGCGTGCGGGAGGCAATCTGCGTGCCGCTGCAGGGCCGCTACGACACGGTGGGCGTGATCTACGTCGACACAATGGTGCCACTGGCAGAGGCGATGGAGTCTGGGCAGCGGCGGTTCAGCGACGAGCATCTCAAGCTCATGATCGCCATCGGCCATCAGGCAGCCCTCGCCGTCGAAGACACCACCCACTACTCGGCGATGCTCCAGTCGGAACGCCTGGCTGCGATCGGCCAGACGATCGCCACACTGTCACACCACATCAAGAACATTCTCCAGGGGATCCGCGGCGGCAGCTACCTCGTGGAGATGGGTCTCGACAACGACGATCTGGCGGTGCTCCAGAAGGGGTGGGACATCGTGCGGCGCAACCAAAACAAGATCTCCTCGCTCGTGATGGACATGCTCTCCTTCAGCAAGGAGCGCGAGCCCGATCCGGTGCCGTCCGATCTGGTCAGCCTGATCGACGACATTCTCGAAACCGTGCGGCAGCGGGTCGACGAGGGAAGCGTGGCCGTTCATTGGAAGAGGCCCGCCGATCTGCCCCGGCTCATCTTCGATCCGGAGGGGATGTCACGGGCCGTGCTCAATGTCGTCTCCAACGCGCTCGACGCCGTGGAGGGACGTGATGCTCCTCGGGTCGACATTGCGGCGGAGTGTGACACCGCCGCCGGCCGTGTCCGAATCACCGTCACCGACAACGGTGCCGGGATGGACGCCGAAACCCTCGCCGACATCTTCAACCTCTTCGTGTCGACCAAGGGGGCCAAGGGCACCGGCCTCGGCCTGACCGTGAGCCGCAAGATCCTCCAGGAGCACGGTGGCGACATCACGGCTACCAGTTCGCCGGGCCAGGGCAGCAGGTTCATCCTCGAGTTTCCGCTGGTCCGGGAAACCGATGGCCAACAGGGCACGCTCATCTCGGCCGCAGCGCCGTGAGAACCCGTTCCATGTCGGCCGGCAGAGCTGCCTCCAGCGCGAGTCGCTCCTGCGTGGCGGGATGCGTGATCTCGAGCCGTGCCGCATGGAGAGCCTGTCGCGTGAGGAGCGGACCGTCGGCACGCGAATCCGTTGCCGGCAGGCCGAAGAAGGACGGCTCGATCACAGCGCGGCCGGAATAGAGACTGTCGCACAGCACCGGACAGCCGATCGCCGCCAGATGCACCCGGATCTGGTGGGTCCGGCCGGTCTGCGGGGTCACCCTTACGAGCGCCGCCCCCCGAAACCGCTCCACCACCTCGTACCGTGTCACGGCCTCACGGCTGGTCGAATGATCACGTCGCACCGCCATCTTTTCCCGCTGGTAGGGATGGATGCCGATCGGCAGGTCGATCTCATCGCGGTCGAACTGCGGACAGCCGTGCGTGATGGCCAGATAGGTCTTGGCCGTGGTTCGTCGCTCGAACTGCTTGGCAAGGGCGTGATGGGCCTCTTCGGTGCGGGCCACCACGATGACTCCACTGGTGTCACGGTCGAGTCGGTGAACGATCCCTGGCCGTGTCGGGCCGCCGGCCGTGGAGAGGCCGACCGCGCCCGCGGCCGACTGCTGCTCAAGGTGCCACTTGAGCGCCCCGGCCAGCGTGCCCTTCCAGTTGCCCTTCGCAGGGTGGACGACCATGCCCGCCGGCTTGTTGACGGCTGCCATCCAGTCGTCGAGATGCAAAAAATCGAGCGGGATCTCCTCGGCAGCCGGGCCGGCCCGTGGCGGAGCGGGCACCATGAAACAGACGAGCGACCCGGCCTTCACCTTCAGCGAACCGCGGGCTTGCACGCCATCCACCCGAACTGCCCCCTTGTCGATCGCCCGTGCCAGGAACGAGCGGCTCCTGTCGGGAAACCGTGCGGCGAGAAAGACATCGAGCCGCATGCCGGCATCTGCAGGCTCGACAACAAACGTCGCCTCATCGCCGGCTGCCCACGAAACCTCGGTCGGCAGTTCAGCCGATTCGTCATTCAGCGGGTGGGGTGGCGGGTTGGGAGGTAGGTTGGTCGTCACCGGAAGCGGCTCCTGCCCCTGTGGCGGCTGGTGGGGGCGGTGTGAACGTCTGGGCCGCAAACCAATCGTACCATCCCTGCGTTGCAGGCCGATTGAGGGCTGCCACTCGTTGCGTCGCAAGGTGCGCGAATCCACCCGACGACTGCTCGGTGGCCACAGCCTCGTATCCACGCCGGGCATCGTCGAGTTGCCCCAGGCTCTCACGGGCCTTGGCGAGGCCAAACGTCGCCCGCGTCGCCAGCAAGCCCCGCGGCCGAGCGGCCAGAACCGCCGAGTAGGCGTCGACGGCCGCCTGAAGTCGCTGCCGCCCCTGCTCCTTGTCGGAGAAGAGCAGGTCGGTTCCCTCACTCACGGTAAAATCGGCCAGCACGACCTCCGCCCACTGTGCGGCCGGCGTGCCAGGGTGGCGACGGATCACATCGCCCAACGAGTCAACGAGCATGGGCTGGCTATCGCTGGCCACCGCATCGAGAAAGGCATCCCAGCTTTGAGCCCGGCCGGCAGTCGTCTGGTTGGAGACCAGCAGCCAGGCGAGCAGGACCAGGGCCGCCCCGCCCAGTCCAATCACGATCGCCCGCGCATGCGGACGCAACCGATCGACCAGCTGGAGCGTTTTGTCCGCGAGAGCGTTATCGGACTCGATCGTGGGATCCATCGGCGGCCTCTCTCCTTTGGGCTGTGAAGCAGGGAATAGAAACGTTCTCGGCACGGCCCGTCAAGGCGGTTGTGCCGTGTGCTACATTCCCTCTCGCCCTCTGCGAGCCGACAACCATCTGACGCATCCTCCGCCTGGCCACCGCACGCATGGACGCCGCCCCAAAACTCAATGCCGCTCAGATGCAGGCAGTCACCGCCCCGGTCGGGCCCCTGCTCGTGCTGGCCGGGGCCGGGACCGGCAAGACCCGCGTCGTGATCGCCCGGATCGCCCATCTGGCTCGTCGGGGCAACTGTCCCTCGCGGATCCTCGCCGTCACGTTCACCAATAAGGCGGCCCGCGAGATGCTCGGCCGGGCCAACACGCTCCTGCAGCGAAAAAAGGATGCGCCGCGGCCGGAGATCTCGACGATCCATTCGCTTTGCGTTCGCATCCTGCGGCGGCATGCCGCCCGGCTCGGCTACCCGGAGCGGTTTACCATCATCGATCGCGGCGATCAGGAGGGCACGGCCCGCAAGGTGCTCAAGGAACTCAAGGTGCCGGAGGCCACGCTCCGGCCCGCCGACCTGCTCGACCGCGTCAGCCGCTGGAAGAGCGTGGGCATCCGGCCCGACGACGCATTTGCCAACCTTTCTGGTGACGCAGACGAGTCATGGGAACTCGCCGCCGCCGGCTACCGCCGCTACCAGCAGGCCCTGCGGGCCACCGGCGCCGTGGACTTCGACGACCTGCTCTTGGTGGTCGACGAACTGTTCACGACGCATGAAGACGCCCGCCGCCAGGAGGCTTCCCGGTTCGATCACCTGCTCGTCGACGAGTACCAAGACACCAGCGGCATTCAGGAACGGATCCTGGCGGCACTAGCCCGCGACCACAGGAGCCTGTGCGTGGTGGGTGACGATGACCAGTCGATCTATGCCTGGAGGGGTGCTCAGATCGCCCATATCCTCGACTTCGCCCACCGCTGGCCCGGCGCCACGGTGGTGAGGCTCGAGGAGAACTATCGTTCCACGCCGGAGATCATCAAGGCGGCCAACACGCTCATCGCGCACAACGGGCGGCGGCACGGCAAGACGCTCGTCTCCAAGGCCCCGTCGGGTGTACCCCCGACGATCATGCAGGCGCAGGACGAAGTCGACGAGTCACAGCGGGTGGTGAGCGAGGTAGAGAGTCTGCTCCGCGAGGGGGCCACGATCCTGGCCGAGACGGCAATCCTTGTCCGCACCGGCGAGCAGACCCGCGTCTTTGAGCAGGAGCTCCGGCGACGCGACATCGCCTACGAGCTGATCGGTAGCCGATCATTTTTCGACCGCCGCGAGGTCAAGGACGTGATGGCCTTTCTCCGGCTCTTGGTCGAGCCCGATGACGACCTCGCCCTGTCGCGTATCGCCAACGTGCCTCCTCGTGGGCTCTCCGCGCACACGATCGAAAAATGCCGTACTGCCGCGTCGCTCGCCGGCCACAGCCTGTGGCATGAGCTGCAGGCAGCCCGGGCCGCCGGCCGGCTCACCGCCGCCGCCGGCACGGGCATTGGCATGCTCGAGCGGATGGTCGCGCTCCGGCACGGCGCTGCCGTGGCCGGCGCCGCTGAAACACTCCGCACGCTTCTCGATCAGGCCGACTACCGCCGCCACCTCGATAGAGAATACGAAGAAGACCTTGCCGAGGCCGAGGCCCGCTGGCAGTGCGTGGAGGAGGTGGCCAACGCGCTGGCACACTACGAGAAGGCGCACGGCGGCGGCCGTGACGACGAGGGCTTCGCCCGGCTCGTTCGCGGATTTCTCGACGACCTGATCCTCGAGGTCACGGAGGCCGAGCGGCATGAGACCGACAAGGAAAAGGGGAAGGGCAACAAACTCCGTCTCATGACCCTCCATGCGGCCAAGGGTCTCGAATTCGACTGCGTCTGGATGGTGGGCATGGAGGAGGGCATCCTGCCCCACATCCGTTCACTCAACGACGGCCTTCAGGCGATCGACGAAGAGCGACGACTCTGCTACGTCGGCGTGACCCGTGCCCGCAAGCGGCTCTCGCTCTCGCTCTGCCTGACCCGCATGAAATGGGGCAAGACGAAGCCCTGCCGCCCGAGCCGGTTTCTCTACGAACTCACCGGACAGGCGGAAAAATTCCAGGAACAGCCCGCCGCACCGGCCGCAGCGCCATCGCCCACCAAAGGCAAGCGACCAGCCAAACGCGTCGCGAAGCGGCGGTAGCTGTCGTGGGCAACGCCCCGTTCCTGAGGAAGCGAGGGGGCTGCTCGTGCCACGAAGCCGGCGTATGCAGACAAGCGCAGCAAGGATTGCGAAGCACCGTCGGCATCCGAGAGAGCGGAGGGCACGATGCCCTCCACGAGCGTCCGGCGATGTGGCACGAGCAGCCCCCTCGCAACGCGCATGTCTGCGGGTCCGCTCGCCTCACCCGCGGAGCACCGCGGGCAGCATGCGGGTGAGCTTCCAGAGGCCGCTACCGCCACGAGCAATCGCCCCGTACATGTCGACCAGCCCCCGCGCGAGCGACACGCCACGTGAGTGCCACGGAAACCACGGCGGCGTGAGCCGCGCGGCGAGCGGGCCGCGGATGATCGAGTTGTGCACGAGAGGCAGGAGCAGCGGGTCATGTACGAACCCGATGCCGCTTTTAGGATCGCTGCGGGTGCCACCGGGATACCCACCCCAGGGGACGCCCGCCATCGAGTATGCCAGGGCCGACCAGCAGTTGCGACCCACGACTCCAAACGGTAGGTGTTCGACCAGGAGATCGGCGCGGGCCGCGTCGCGGGTGGAGAGATACTCAGGCACCGTCACGCTGGCCGCCAGCGAACCAGGCAGGCTACGGGCCAACGCCACGGCTCGGGAGCAGTAGGCCTCGACGTCGGCAGCCTCGAGTGGCAGTTCACCCGCCACGGGTACGAACCATTCCCGGGAGATCCAGTCATGGTCGGTGTCGATGCGGAGCCCGTCCCGGAAGACCCACGGGAGCGAGCCATCGCCGGGGGGCACGCGACCGGTGATGTCCTGCCACAGTCCGGCTGACCCCGGATACCAGGCCGGCCGTGGCGAAAGGCTTTCGAGCCGTCGCCGGATGAGCCCGACGAATTCATCGCGTTGATCCCAGGTTTGGCAGGTGACGACGAGCTTCGTGGCGATGCAGTTAAACGATGTATTGTTGGCGATCGAGGTGGCGATCGTGTCAGCCTGAAACCGCAACTGAGCCGGCGTGTAGCGGCCGGGCACGACGAACCATGGTGTCACATTCCCCAGTTCGCACGTGATCGGCTTCGCCGTGCTGGCGGCCACCGCAGCGAAGGCTGCTGCTCCCCCCGTGAGATGCACGTGCGAGACCCCGTCGGCAGTGATTGCCTCACGGGCAGTTTCGGGGCCGCCCGTGACAAACGTCACGAGCCCCGCTTCGACAAGGGGCCTGACCGCGTCGCGCAAGACGGAGGCCAGTGGCTCATGCGCGGGATGGAGCTTCACCATCGCCGCCCGCCCGTGCTCGAAGATCTGGCAGATCGCATCGGCCACGGCGAGGCCCGTCACGTTGCCGGCCCCAAGCACCACGGCGACACCCCCTTCCTGCGGCCGCATCGCACACTCCTCCCGCCATGTCCCCAGAAAAGCATTGATGCTGCCTTGATTGGCGCAGCGAACGGTCGCCCGATATCCCGGGAAAATGGCGGCGTCGTGCAGGCCGCGGACGGGAAGGAGGTCGACTTCTATGACGCTCGAGGGCGCGGTACCGCTTTCCCGGTGGGCCACCCGCGGCGGCCTGGCGAGCCGAGGCAAGCCGGCATCGGCAATGTCTTGCAGCGCCCGGGCTGTGATCAGGAGCAGTCGGAGCGTGGCCAGCGGGCCAGTCGCCAGTTCTTCCGCGCGGGCGATGGCCTCATGGGCGTGGCCGTGTGCCCGCTTGATGGTGACTGCCGCCTCGGCCCACGCGGCCGCCGCGGCAGCCACGCTCCGGGCTGTGGAGAGCGCGAGCTGGGCCCGGGCCATCGGGTCCGCAGCCACATGCCGCACTGAGCCGCAGCGAAGTGTCTCAACGGTATCAGTGAGTTCTTGAGCCATGACGTCCTTTCCTAGTCACCTTACTTTCCCACGCAGTGGCGGGAAAAGATCCGGTCGAGCAAGTCGGTGCCGATCACGGTGCCGGTGACGTCGCCAAGGGCATCGATTCCCTGATGTAAAAGGCCTGCCACCACCGCCTCGTCGGCCATGCCTGCCTCATTGCCCGCCGCGGTGATGGCGGCCTGAGCGGCAGCGATCGCCCGCTGGGCGTCGTTCACGCCTACCCGCATCCGGAGCGTTGCAGGCGAGCGATCGCGGGTGACCTCGGCGACGCGGGCAAAGAGTGCTCGCCGCAACTCTGCGAGACCGGCACCTGTGCGGCTGCTGGTGCGGATCATCCCCTCAGCGGCCTGAGCATCGGTCGCCAGGTCACATCGCAACACGACGTCGATCCGAGGCACGGCTCTCGCCTGGCCAGACACCATGGCCCACTCGGGCTGAAACTGGTCACGGAAATCCCGGCAAGCGATGATCACATCAGCCTGGGCAACCTCGGCGCGAGCCCGCCGATCTGCCTCGGCAGTGGGCGAGCAATCGTCATCGGCTGCAGGCTCAGCCAGTCCCGCGATATCGATGAGCCGACATGCTGCCCCGGTGGCCGGATCATCGAGCCGCGCCATGAGCCAGTCGCGGGTGGTGCCGGCCTCGTCGGCGACGAGTGCCTCCGCTCTGCCAACGACCGCGTTAAACAGACTGCTTTTGCCAATGTTGGGCCGTCCGACGAGTACGGCGCGGGGCAGATCACCCGCGCCAGTGTCCCTGCCGGCGAGCTGCCGCATGACACCTGCCAGTCCGTCCGCCACCGAGCGGACGCGATCTTCGAGATCATCCCAGGCCGCCGCCACAGGCACCGCGTCGGGGGTTGTCTCGTCGGCGAAGTCGATGCCGGCTTCCACGTCGGCCACCAGGTCGAGCAGCTGCTGCCGGAGTTGCTCGAGATCCTGCCCGATTCCGCCGGCCATCCGGTCGAGTGCCGCCGACAGTTCACCCGGTGTGCGGGCATCGACGACAGCCAGCACCGCCTCGGCCTGCAAGAGATCAAGGCGGCCGGCAAGGAACGACCGCAACGAAAACTCGCCCGGCCGCGCTAGCCGCGCCCCGAGCCGACAGGCTTCGGCGATCACCGCATCAACCAGGGGCGGTGAGCCCGGCAACTGCAGTTCGGCAAGCGGCCCTCCCGTCGGCCCGGCAGGGCCGGGCCAGTGCAACAGATGGAGCGGCACGCAGCCCCATTCCTGACCAAGCCCCTCCGGATGGAGCCGGCCGTACACCACCCGCGGCCGCTCCCCCACCGTGGCAAACCCACCCGCGTCCGGCTCAATAAGCGTCGCCAAAACATCAGTCAGCCGCTCACCCGCCAGCCGCACAATGGCCCGTGGCCCGCCAACGGGCACCGTCGCGGCAGCAACGATCAAGTCGGTGGGGAGCGGGTACTTAGGAAGATCCATAAGCGCTGCAGCACTCCGAGAAAGCTACGGCCACTCCCTTGAGGCTACCTTCGACGTTGATGCATCCGTGAGGGGCTGCCCATGCCGCTCGCTTCACGCAGGCTTCGCCCTCGTGGCCTCAGCCTGCTTGGCGAACGTCCGTTCGCTCTTGAAGGCCCGCCCTCCAGGCGGGCAGTAGAAGGTGGTTCAGTGAGGGGCTGCCCATGCCCCAGAGCCGGCGTATGCAGACAAGCGGAGCAGGATTGCGGAGCGCCGTCTGCATCCGAGTGAGCGAAGGGCAGGATGCCCTGAGCGAACGTCCGGCGAAGGGGCATGGGCAGCCCCGAACCGCCGCAAGCTCCACCCTGCGCCACTCTGTCACCGCTTCTTCCGCGACTCGCGTTTCTGTCGCGCCGCATCGGCTGCCCCGACGGTCGCCTTGCTCTTGCCGGCCGGGCTGAAGATCGCATCGATCGTCTTCTTCGGCGTGGTCACCGCCCCGGCGGCGGCGGGCGTCGCCTGCGGCAGCAGCAGCCGTTCACCGATGCCCCACAGGCTCGAGGCGATGAAGTACAGGCACAGGCCGCAGGGGACCTTGAAGAACATCAACGCCATGAACCACATCATGTACTTCATCACCTGCTGCTGCATCTGGGCCTGCTCGTCGAGCGCCGGCGGCATGAAGAGCTTCTGCTGCCAGAGGAACAGGCCGATGGTGGCCAGCGGAAACAGGTTGAGGAAGGGCCCGAGCCAGCCCTCCGGCGCCGTGAGAAATCCGGGCAGGTAGCTCGACCAGTCGAGGAACATGTCGGGGGCGGCGAGGTTGGAGCACCAGCGGATTGCCGAACTGAAGAGAGGCGCCTGCCGGAGTTCCACGTCGGTCGCCAATGACCGATAGAGGCCCATGAAGATCGGGATCTGGATGAAGACGAGGAGGCAGCCGCCCATCGGGTTGTAGTCGTGCTTCCGCCACAGCTCCTGCGTGGCCTGCGTCCGCTTCTGGGGATCGTTCTTGTACTTCTCCGCGATCGCTTTCATCTCCGGCTGCAGCAGTTGCATCTTCTGCGACGACACCGCCTGCTTGCGGCTGATGGGAAACATCGCGCCGCGGACGATCACGGTCAGGAGCAGGATCGCGACTCCATAATTGCCGATGATCGCATGGATGGCGTGGAGGACCGCGATCAGGGGACGGGCCACCCAGCCAAACCAGCCGTAGTAGACGAGGTCGTCCATTGTCGCGCCCGGCGCGCCGAAACCGGAGAGCAGCTCCGGTCGCTTCGGCCCGGCGAATATCTCGTAGCGATGCACGACCGGGGCATCGGAGGTGACCGTGATCGGCTGAGATACGAGCCGGCAGCTGACGTCGACCAGCTTACGTCGCGCCGCCTCCGGGATGTCGCCGGCGACGAGGGGTCGCACCTCTTCCAGCCGCGGAGCCTCCGGCCCTGTGGCCGCGGGAATCAGTGCCGATGCAAAGTAGAGCGAGTCGACGCCGGCGAATGAGAGCGGCTTGGCATCGAGCACGGCGGTGGCGGGATGGGCGAGTGCGCCGTCGGCCATCTTCAGGCCGCTCACGAGCGTCGATGGCTCGCCGACGAATCGCATGGCCACGTCACGAACCGCGAGCGAACCCCAGTCGCGGGCAATGCGGGCGGCATACCACCAGCCTTCCGTGGGCAGGCCGGTGGGGCCGTCGAGTGCGTAGACCACCGTGGTAGGCCGGCCGGTCGACACCAGTTCCACCGCAAGGGCGAGCCGATAGCCATTTTCCCGGCCATCCTCATCGACGGCGGGCACGGCGACATACTCCTTGGCGACCGTGAGTCCGCCGGAGAGCCGCCTCGTGAACCGCACCCGTGCGGCGTCACTGGCCGGATCGATCTCCCAATCGATCTCCTGCAGCTCCTGCCCCGGCACCTCGGTAAAGAGTTCCGGCCGCTTCGAGCCGTCGCGGGACTCGAGCGATAGCCGGAATGAAAACGGGTCGCACGGCTGCCCACGCGGATCGGCGACGGGCTGCGTCTCGAACTCGGGCCGCACCACCTCGAGCGGACGGCGGGTGAGCGTAGCCTGCACGGAGAGCGGGGCACCCTCGCGGGCCAGCCCGATGGCGACCGTCTGCCGGGGCTTCGTCTTGGCGAGCGTCTCATGGAGGCTACGGGCGTCGAGGATCGCAAGGCCGTCGATCGTTGTGATCACATCGCCCGCGCGGATGCCAGCGGCCGCAGCGGGCGTGCCGGCACCGACCACGCCGACGCGGCAGCCGTCGGCAGCGGCTTCTACGGCGAGGTGCCCGAGATAGCCGGAGCGGTCATCCTGATCATGAAACTGGTTGCCAGCCAGTTCGATCCGCTCCACGGCAGCCCCGCGGCTGGTAAGCGTGACAAGCATCTTGAGCGGCCCCTCGGGGTCGAGCGACCCCAACGTGCGGAACGTCTGCTCCGCTGCCGGTGCCGCAGCATCATCGTCTGCCGCTCGGTCGCCCGTCGGCTCGGCGGTGACCGCAGCCCCATCCTTCGTCACCTGCTCCGTCGGAGTCCCCCCCGCCGCGACCGCATCAGGCTCAGCGTGCGCCGCCACCTCCGCCCCCACCTCGACGGCCGGCGGCTTTGGAAACAGATAGGCCTGCAGCAACTGGCTCCCGAGCACAATCGCCAGCGAGATCGCAATGAAAGAGGCGTAACGGCGTTCCACAGATTCTCCTTAATCAGCGCCCCTGGGCGAGTCGATCACCGAGGAAGTTGTCGAGGTCGGGGATCGCGTGAATTTTTTCCCGCGTCGTCTCGAAGGGATACTCGACCCGCCGATACCGCACGGCATCATCCTCGAGGATCAGATAGCAGGCCCGGCGATCACCGTCCCGCGGCTGGCCAACCGACCCCACGTTGACCATTGCCTTGGAGTCGGGCAGGGGAAGCCGGCATTCCGTTTCGCCCGACCGGAGCGTCGGCGCCGTGAAGTCGGGTGCCGGTGTGAACACTCCAGGAATGTGGGTGTGCCCTTGGAAGCAGTAGCGGGTGATCAGTTCGAAAATGTGTTCCAGCTTCAGCGGGTTGTAGATGTCTTCGGGAAACACGTATTCGTCGAGCGGCCGCTTGGCCGATCCATGGACGAACAGGAGGTGCCCTTCGGTGTGGGTGCGGGGCAATTCACCCAGGAAGTCGGTGAGCTGATCATGGGCATGCTTGGGCTGCCGGTCGTAGCGTTCGAGTTGCTGACGCGTCCAGCGAATCGCCCGCTCAGCGCCGACATTGAAGCCATCGGGATCGAAGAGGGCGCCCTGATCGTGATTGCCCAGCAGCACGAGGCTGCATCGCTCCCGTACGATCGCGAGGCATTCGCAGGGGTTGGGACCGTATCCGACCACATCGCCGAGGCAATAGATGGAGTCGACCTGCTGCGTGTCGATATCTTCGAACACGGCATGGAGGGCTTCCAGGTTGCCGTGGATATCGCTGATGATGGCCCGCTTCACTCGTCGATTACCTGCTCGGGTGGCGGGCTCCAGAAAATCGGCCGCGGTCGGAAACCTTGAGGGTACGATCGCTGCCGGGGCACGGTCAAGCAGCGGCAGCCAGTGCCCGGCAGCGGAATCAGACATCAGAACCAGCCAGCATGAACGTTCTCGCCATCGACACCAGCCTGCCCACGGGGTCCGTTGCCTCCCTCGTGCGGTCGACTCCCGGCACCCGCGTGGTCGAGCGACCGCTCGGGGCGGCCGGTGAGCATGCCCGTCGCCTTATGCCAGAACTGGTCACTGCCGCAGCGGCGCTTGGCTGGCAGATTCCGGCCGTTGACCTCGTGGCGGTCGTTCGCGGCCCTGGGTCGTTCACCGGCCTGCGGGTCGGCGTGACCACGGCCAAGACGCTCTGCTGGGCCGTCACTGCCAGGCTCGTGGGGGTCTCCGGATTCGAGGTCGTGGCGCGGCAGACCGCGGCGGCATGTGGCCGGCGGGAGGAGGTCGCGATCGCCTTTGATGCCGGCCGCGGTGAGGTCTTTGCAGCCCTGGCGACTCCCGATGACGATGCACCGACCGGATGGCTGATAGGCGTGGGTGAATTGGTGGAAGCCAGCCGTTGGCTTGATTTGATTCCGGCAGGCCGCTGGGTGTCGGGGCCGGCGCTTGAGATGCTGGGCGATGCCGCGCAAGTCCGTGGGCTCAGGGTCGCGCCGCAGGCCGCATGGCGCCCCTCTGCCGGCGAGGTGGCCACGATCGCGATCCTGCGCGCAAAGGCGGGCCTCTTCGATGATCCGCAAACCCTGCTCCCCGAATACAGCCGCCCGAGCTACGCGGAAGAAAAAAAACCCGGCGGCACGGGCTGACGCATCGGCCCTCTACAAGCGGTGGGGCAGAGGCTACGATTGCCGCTGTTTCATGACTTCCGCCGCCGATGTTTTCCCGGACCGCCAGCCAGGGGGCTTGCCGCATGCGACCGATCCAAAAACTTCTCGTCGCCAATCGCAGTGAGATCGCGATCCGGGTGTTTCGTTCCGCCCACGAACTTGGCATCCGCACGGTGGCGATCTACGCCCACGAAGACCGCTTCGCGCTCCATCGGTTCAAGGCCGACGAGGCCTACCTGGTCGGCAAGCCCGGCGAGCCGATCCGCTCCTATCTCGACATCCATGGCATCGTCGCCATCGCCAAGGAACACGGGATCGACGCCATCCACCCGGGCTACGGATTCCTCTCCGAAAACCCCGAATTCGCCGCCGCCTGCGCGAAGGCGGGCATCATCTTCGTGGGGCCACGGGTCGAGCTGCTGCAGATGCTCGGCGACAAGACCACCGCCCGAGATCTGGCCCGCCAGGCGGGCGTTCCGATCCTGGCCGGCAGCCCAAAGCCCGTGACGAGCGCTGCCGAGGCGCTCGAAATCGCAAAGCAGCTCGGCTGGCCGGTAATTCTCAAGGCGGCCCATGGTGGTGGCGGCCGTGGCATGCGGGTGGTGCATGGCGAGGACGAACTCGCGGCAGCGCTCGAGACCGCCCAACGGGAAAGCCAGTCGGCCTTCGGGTCGAGCGCCGTCTTCGTCGAGAAGTTCATCCAGCGAGCCCGCCACATCGAAGTGCAGCTGCTGGGCGACACGCACGGCAACTTGGTGCATCTCTTCGAGCGGGATTGCTCGGTGCAGCGGCGACACCAGAAGGTGGTCGAGGTCGCGCCGGCGCCCAACCTCGCCCCGAAGCTCCGCGACGAGATCTGCGCGGCGGCCTTGGCGATCGGCCGCATGGCCCGCTACGAAAACGCCGGCACGGTCGAGTTCCTCGTCGACGCCGACACCGACCGCTTCTACTTCATCGAGGTCAACCCACGAATCCAGGTGGAGCACACCGTCACCGAGGAGATCACGGGCGTTGACATCGTGCGTCGACAGATCCGCGTGGCGGAGGGCTGGAAGCTGTCCGACCCGCAGATCAATCTGCCCGACCAGGCGGCGATCCGCTCGATGGGCACGGCGATCCAGTGCCGCGTGACTACCGAGGATCCGGAAAACCGGTTCCTCCCCGACTACGGCCGAATGACGGCCTATCGCTCGGGCGGCGGCCTCGGCATCCGGCTCGATGCCGGCACCGCCTTTTCGGGGGCGGTGGTCACGCCCTACTTCGATTCGCTCCTGGTGAAAGTGACCGCCCGCGGCCTCACGCTCGACGAGGCGGCCGGCCACATCGAGCGGTGCCTGCAGGAATTTCGTGTCCGCGGCGTGAAGACCAACATTCCGTTCCTCATCAATCTCGTCACCCACCCCGAGTTTCTCGCCGGCAAGTGCACCACCCGGTTCATCGATGAGACGCCCGCGCTCTTCGACTTCCCAGTCCGTCAGGATCGGGCCACCAAGATCCTGGAGTACCTCGCCGACGTGATCGTCAACGGCAACCCGCTCGCGAAGGGCCGGCCCGCGGCAGTGCGACGGGAGCCGGCGATCGTGCCCGACTACGACCACATCGCCTCTCCGCCACCGGGCCTCCGCGACAAGCTCAAGGAACTCGGCCCGGAGAAGTTTGCGGCTTGGGTCCGCGGCCAGCGACACCTCTTGATCACCGACACGACGATGCGGGATGCCCACCAGTCGCTCCTGGCCACGCGGATGCGCACCCACGACATGCTCGCCGTGGCCGACGCCTACGCGCATCTCGCCAGCGGCCTCTTTTCGCTCGAGATGTGGGGGGGCGCCACATTCGACACGGCGATGCGGTTTCTGAAGGAGTGCCCGTGGGATCGCCTCCTGCAACTCCGCGAGAAGGTTCCCAACATTCCCTTCCAGATGCTCCTGAGGGCCAGCAACGCCGTCGGCTACACCAACTATCCCGACAACATCGTGCAGGCCTTCGTGAAGGAATCGGCCGCCGCCGGGATCGACGTGTTCCGCGTGTTCGACCCGCTCAACTGGGTGCCGAACATGACCGTGGCGATGGATGCCGTGATCGAGAGCAACGCGATCTGCCAGGCCGCCATCTGCTACACCGGCGACGTGCTCGACCCGAAGCGGACGAAGTATTCGCTCGACTACTATGTGAAGCTCGCCAAGGAGCTCGAAAAACGCGGCGCTCACATGCTGGCCATCAAGGACATGGCCGGCCTCTGCAAGCCGTTTGCGGCGGGGAAACTCGTGAAGGCGCTGCACGACGAGGTCGGCATCCCGATCCACTTCCACACCCACGACACGTCAGGGGCTTCGCTGGCCAGTGCGCTCGAGGCCGGCCGCAACGGCGCGAGCGTGGTCGATGCCGCGATGGCGCCCTTTGCCGGTCTCACGAGCCAGCCAAACCTCAATGCCATCGTCGAGGCGGTTCGCAACACGCCGCATGACACCGGGCTCGATCCCGAGCCGCTCCGCCATCTCACCCACTACTGGGCGGCGGTCCGCGACCACTACACGGCGTTTGAATGCGGCATGAAGGCTCCCGATGCCGACCTCTACCTCCACGAGATGCCCGGCGGCCAGTTCACGAACCTGCTGGAGCAGGCAAAGGCGTTGGGGCTGGGCGACCAGTGGGAGGACGTCTGCCGGACGTATGCCGACGTCAACCAGCTTGTGGGCGACATCGTGAAGGTGACGCCGACGAGCAAGGCGGTGGGGGACCTCGCGCTCTTGCTCGTGACCAACGGCATGCGGGCCTCCGACCTGTTGACCGATTCCCGGGAGCTCTCGTTTCCGGAGTCGGCGATCGATCTGCTCGCCGGTCGGATGGGCCAGCCACCGGGTGGCTTTCCGCCGGAGGTGGTCAAGCGGGTCGTCCGCAATGGCGAGGTGCTCACCGGGCGTCCGGGTGAGTCGATGCCACCGGCCGACTTTGCTGCGGCCGAGAAGACGGTCGGCGAGTTGCTCGGCCGCATGGCGTCGCCCCGCGAGGTGCTCTCGTGGCTCCTCTATCCGCGGGTGTTTCAAGACTATGCCCGGTTCGTTGCCAAGCATGGCGACGTGAGTGTGCTGCCCACGCCGGCCTTCCTCGAGGGGCCGAAGCCGGGCGAGGAGTTGCCGATCAGTATCGAGCCGGGCAAGACGCTGCTGGTTCGCCTGCTCACCGTGGGCGAACCGCATGCAGACGGCACGCGGGCGGTGTTCTTCGAGCTCAACGGTCAGCCACGGAGCGTGACGGTGGCCGACCGCACGCTCGAGGGGCAGGTGCAGCGGCGGCCACGGGCGGTGGCGGGCGACGCGAGCCAGGTGGGCGCGCCGATGCCGGGGCTCGTTGTCACCGTGGCCGTGCGTCCGGGCGACAAGGTGACCCAGGGGCAGAAGCTGCTGAGCCTCGAGGCGATGAAGATGGAGACGACCGTGTATGCCGATCGCGACGGCACGATCGCCGAAGTGCTCGTGTCTCCTGGCACGCCGGTGGAGCCGCAGGAACTGCTGATTCGCTACGGGTGAACAAACCCTCGGCTGTCCCGTGGGTAAAACCTGTTCGTTCGCCAGCGGGCTGCGGGCGTTTGACTGCGCCTTACTTGGATACGGGTGTGGCTGCGAGCGTGTCGATCTCATCAATCTTGAAGCGAACACTCACGATCGAACAGCCCACTTCTTCCTTGGAGAGCGTGGCGTAGGTCGTGGCGATGATCGTGCCGTCGGGGAGCTGGTGGATGCCCGGATAGAAGCCGTCCTTGACGGTCTTGAGAAGGCTCACGCGGCATTGGCCCGGGCGGCCCAGTTTGATGTCGTCGTACCTCCCTACCCAGGCGATGAAGCCGGCCTTGTCACGCGAGTTGGGCGCGGCGTTGCGAAACACGATCACGAGCCGGCCGTCCGGGAGGAAGATCCCGTGATGCCGGTCACCGGTGAGCCCCCACGGCGCATCCACGGCCTTACTCCAGGTCATCCCCTCGTCTCGGCTGAACATGACAAGGCTCGTGCCACTGCGGCGGTTTTCCCGCATCAGGCAGCAGAGTTCCATTCCGTCAGGTGAGCGAAAGACATAGGGCTCGCAAGGATGCTTGCCCTCGAGGTGCGTGCCATCGCAGGCGATCACGGGCTCCGACCAGGTGAAGCCGCCATCATGGGTGACCGACTGGAGCACCTGGAGCGTGCCCTCCTCGCCGACGCCGCTGCCGCGGTGAAACATGCCGAGGTACGAGCCGTCTTTCAGCCGCACGATGCTCGAAAACGTCATGATGCAGCGGAAGGGACTGGCGAGCCACTCCTTCGTGGCTGCGTTGGCGACGAGCGGCCCGAGCGGCGGCTCCTCCCGCCATGTCCGGCCGTCGTCCTCGCTCACGATGCGGGGCATGTAGCCCTCCAATCGTCCCGGGACATCGCGTTTCACCTCGTTCGGTCGGGCCGTGCGGGCCGCGAACACCCAGAGCCGTTCCTTTCCCTCTGGGTCGGTGAGTCGGTAGATGCTCGGGCAGTTGCGGAAGTTGACGTAGTTCGGCGGAAGCGCGTCGTCGATCCGCGTCCATGTGAGGCCCCCGTCGATGCTTTTGGCCATTGGCCCGGCGTGTCCCCCGTGGCCGATGTTCCAGACGCAGAACGTCGTCTTTCCATCTCTGAGCAGCGCCGTCGTCGGATGGGCGTGATACGCCTCCGGCTCGGGCGTGCCCTGGGCGATGACGACCCGTCGCTGTACGTCACCGGAAAGATCGACGTTTCGAATCGCATCCCGCTCGGCCTGCCAGGCCGCTTGCATTTCTAACGCCACATCCATCCACGCCCGGCGGGCTTGCTTTATGGCATTCGCGGCCTCGGGCTTGGCAAGGGGCTCTCGGGCTAGCGCGACGGTGGCCGCAACCGCACAGGTGATCGAGACAAGGACGGCTCTGGCGGCGGGACGATCGCAGGTCATGACGTGGGCTTCCGAGTGGGCAAGGGGCGAAATCACGCGGCATTTTCAGATTGACGGCGCTGCCCCTTCTTCTATCGTTCAAACTCGTGGTGGTATTTCAGTGCGGAGTAGTGGATCGGCTGCCTCCGGCCATCTTTCCGTAGCGGCTACTTCGGCATCTCCCCCGACTTTTCCGGCAACGCCTGGAGCGGTGGAAACGAGTCGTCGAGCCGCCCGGAATCGTACCGGCAGCTTCGTGAAGCCCCCGGCCACGGCATCGGCATGGAAGTGCCGCGGCTCCATGTCGAACGTGCCCGCCGCGGTCTTGAGCTTCGCCTTGTGGGTGGTTTCCACGAATGACCGTGTCCGCAGGTCGAAGTCGTGGTACCAGGTCACCGCCTGCGCGTTAGTTGGCTGGCTGCAGAACCAACACCGCAGCGTGTGCTCGTCCATGCGGATGATCCGCGGCACGAAGATCTCGATATCGGGCAGCGTCGTGGTGGCGAACGTCTGGCCGGCCTTCGCCAACAGGTGTGTCTTCTCCACGGCGAGTGTCTGGAGATTGACGACCGTGAGTACGCAGTACATCGCCTTGCCGGCGTCGTGGCCCGGCTCGATGTCGTTATCGTGCTCGACGACATAGGCCCGGTCGCCCACGCGGACAAACTCCGCATCGTGGGCCCCCTTCACCTGCGGCGCCGACACCCGCACGCGCCGCTTGAGCACCGCGTCGGCCGCAGCCTTGGAGTTCCAGCCGGCGGGGAGGATCGTCGCGGCATGCGCTGGGGCGGCCGGGGTGCCGCGGGCCCCGTGGGCCGCGGGCCGTGGGGCCAACGGCCGGCTGATGAGCATCTTCACTTTCGACTTCGGTGCGGCGAGCTGCCTGGCGAGCACGTCGGCCTCGGTGAACCGGGCGAGAAGAATCTCGCCGTCGGTGGCACGGTTGCGGTCGTACGAAATGAAGATCGTGCCGTCCGGCGCCTGTAAGCCGTCCGGGTAGGAAATGCCCGGCCGCTCGTCGAGGACGAGGCCTCCCTGCCAGGTCGCGCCGTCGTCATCGGAAAGCCAGGCGCTGAGCTTCACGCGGCCCCCGTGGGCGTCGATCTTGTCACCGTGCTTTACGAGCAGCAGCTTCCCCGAGGCCAGCCGGCGAATGTGGAAGCGGGCGTTGGGCTGCCGGATGCCGGATGGCTCCGTGGGCTTGGCCCAGGTGCGGCCGCCGTCGGTCGAGGTCGACTGCATGATGCCCTTGGCCGTGCGGGCGAGCATCCAGAGCGATTTGTCGCGGCGCTCCACGATCATGTGCTCGTGCCAGTCGGGATTCGGAAAGGTAACGCCGCCTCGCCGCTGCCATGTCGCGCCCTCGTCGGCCGAGACGAACACGTTCGCCCCGCGGAAGGGGTCTAACTCGGGAAAGAGCCGCTGAAACGGCCCGAACATGCCCCGTTCCGCCGGGTCGGTGCCATCCCGCTGGTCGAGCGAAATCGGCAGCATCCATTCGCCGGTCGAGAGCACGGTGGGCTTGTTGAGCATGACGCCGTGCCAGATGCGGCGGGGGGCCGACCACGCCGGCTTCTCGGCGTCGGGGTTTTCGCAGACGGTCGCCCAGACGCCGCCGCGGCCATCGAACATCTCCATGCTCTGGTCGAAGAACAGCCACAGCCGCCCCCGCGGATCGGTCCAGAGGTTGCCGACGAGGATGCTCCTGTCGCGGGGGAGGCCGCGGGAATGCGAATCGAGTACGAGCCGCGGCTTCGACCAGGTCTCACCGTCGTCGTCGCTCGTGGCCAGCACAAAGAATGCCTTGGGGCTGTCGCCGCCGGCGACCCAACAGGCCCAGAGCCGCCCCTTGGGCGTCCGCTCGATGCCGATCGTCATGCCGTAGTCGAGTTTGTCGTAGTCGTACTGTGGCAGGGGCTCGGTGTTGGGCACCGGCGGGATCAGAGCCAGGTCAGCGACGCGGCGGAGCGTCTCCCGTTCGTAGGCCCGCACCTCGTCGGGTGACATCGCGGCGAAGCGGGCTTCAGGCGGCTCGTCCGCCTGCAGCGGACCGCTACCGAGGTACAGCAAGGCCGGGACGGCCGAGACAACAAAGAACAGGCGTTTCATGGAAGCGGCACCTAGTTTTGCGAACCACGCCATCGCCACAACGCAGTTTCGATCGGTTCGAGGGCGGTGATGTGCAGGTTCGCCACGATGCGGGCCTGACTGGGCACCCCCTGGCGGTCCGGTGACGCGATCACCGTCTCCGTGCGCGTCGGAAACGCCATTTCCGGATGCCGCACCTCGTAGCCCTCGCCCCTTGATGGAATGACGCGAAAGGGCTGAAAAGGTCGCACGTCGAGCCGGCTCTTGATTGCCTCGTACGTCATGGATGCTCCTCGGAGCCTGCAACCTAATCAATTCGTCATACTCACAGGCAGCATCTGGCAATCCCGTGAGTACGTCAAGTTGCGGTCCGGTCGTGTCGACCAGCGGCCTGATCACGACGGCGGCGCAGAAGGCGATGGAGTGTTTCTTCTGGGGTCACATGCAGTGGATCTATATCGCCGGCCCGCGGCAGCACTCGCTCGTGACCTATGCCAAATACATTCCGGACCTCGTGAACGACCCGTTCCTCCGCTGGCTGCATCGACGCCACACGTGGCATTTCTTGCCCTCCCTTGGTTGCGGCCACCCGGGATTCTCGCTCCCGAAGTGGCCTCGTTTAAGGGACGCAGGTCGGTTCACCGCTCGCCGACATCCTGATAAAGCATTTTGCGGGGCCCGAATCGGTGGACGTCTGGCAGACGTTCCTGGTGCTGGCGGCGATCTACTCTGTCTTCATGATGGTCGGTGCGTTCGCCTATCGCGTTCCACCCGACGGCTGGGCGCCCGAGGGCTGGGGCGGCGTTGGGACAGAAACCAAGGCGAGCGACTCCGGTACGCCGGCTCCCCAGCAGCGGTCATTCTCGGTGCGGGAAGCCTGCCGCACCCGCCAGTTTTGGCTGGTGTGGCTCGTGCTTTGCCTCAACGTGTCGGCAGGGATCGGCGTGATCGGCATGGCATCTCCGATGCTGCAAGAAGTCTTCGGCGGCCGGTTGCTGGGCCTCGATATCCCCTTCGAGGCGCTCGATGCGGCCCAACTCGGTCGCGTGGCGGCGATGGCCGCCGGATTCACCGGCCTGCTGAGCCTGTTCAACATCCTGGGCAGGTTCTTCTGGTCGTCCCTGTCCGACTGGCTCGGTCGAAAGACGACGTACGCCATCTTCTTCCTGCTCGGGATCGCCCTCTACTCGGCCGTACCGGCCGTCGGCCACGCGGGGCAGATCGCTCTATTCTGCGGGATTTTCTGCCTCATCATGACGATGTATGGCGGCGGCTTCGCGGCCATCCCCGCGTATCTGGCCGACCTCTTCGGCACCGGCTTCGTCGGAGCGATCCATGGCCGGCTGCTCACGGCCTGGAGCGTGGCGGGCATCCTCGGGCCGGTGCTGGTCAACTACGTGAACGAGCAGCAGCTGCGGGCCGGCGTGCCGCGGGCAGCTGCCTACGACCGGACGATGATGCTGCTGGCCGGGCTGCTGGCCGTGGGTTTCGTCTGCAACGCCCTGATCAGGCCCGTGAGCCCGACCGACATGGAGCCCGAGGCCGCAGGAGTCGCTCCGCGGCAGTCGCTCGCTCCGGTGACGTCGTCCCCCGGCGCGGCGACAGCGATGCGGCCGGTCAACCTGCTGCTGCTCACAGGGTTTTGGCTGTTCGTCACCATCCCCATGGGATGGGGACTGTGGGCCACGATTCGGCAGGCAGCGGTCTTGTTTTTGTAAGTTCCCTTGCCTAGCACCGGTGCGCGGGGAAACCGCGGCCCTCAGAGCAGTCGCGACCGGCGGAGGAACACGAAGACCCCCGCGGTAACGCAGGCGGAGAGCACCCAGAAATAGATGTAGCCGTGGGTCCAGTCGAATTCCGGCATCGCCGCGAAGTTCATCCCGTAGACCCCGCAGATGAAGGTCAGCGGCAGGAAGATCGTGCTCACGACGGCCAGGCGATTCATCGTCTGGTTGGTGCGGTGCGACATCACCGTGAGCGAGAGGTTGAGGGCCGTCTCGAGAATCTCGCGATCGGCGGCGATGTCAGACAGGAGCCGCTCGAGCGTCTGGATCATGGCGGCGAGAAAGGGGAGCGTCGCTTCACTCACCAGCACGGTCTTTCGAGACGTGAGCTCCTCGAGCGCCCGCCGCACCGGCAACACCCGTCGGCGAAGCGTGAGGAGTTTTGCCGACACCGAGGCGACCGCTGCGAAGGCCGTCTGATCAAACTCATCGGCCAGGGCACGACGGGTGTCTTCCACCTCGTCCTCAAGCCGTGTCTTGACGGCAAGAAACTGCTCCACCTGCTCATTGCAGAGCTCGTAGAGCAGAAAGCTCGGACTGGTGGCGTGCTGTTCGAAGTCGTGCACGTAGTCGCGGCGGACGGCATCGAGGACTCCGTTAGCGCCCCGATGGACCGTCACCAGAAACCGTTCGCCGATGACCACGTCGAGACGCTCGCCGGGATCGTCAGGGCCACAGGCAGCCCCGCCCAGGAACGTGAGCTGGAGAAGCCGATCCGTCCGTCGCAGCGCGGCCGGCGGCGGTGACCGGCCCGCGGAGTGGTCGTCCACCAGCTGGCGGAAGTCCACCCCAGGACACGCCTGCGGGGGTAAGGTCGCCTCGACGAGGTCTGCCTCAACCAAGGCCACGTCGACGTCGAGCCAGACAAATCGGCCACGATCGATCTCCCCATGGATCTCGCTCGGGAAGAGACGTCCCCGCGAACGATCTCGGAAATCGAGAAACTCGGCGCGGATACCGGCCGGCCGGAGACAGGCTTCTCCAGCGGCGGGATTCGTGTCGGAGACGACGGGGATCATCATGGCGGCGGGCTCGTGGTATTGCAGAGCCTACAGGCCAGCGAGGTCGGGCACACCCCCGTCGATCGTGCCGCTCACGATCCCGCTTCTTCCCGCCGTTGAGCCGCGCGGCCTGGATGGCGGAGGTGGCGGGGCCGGATGACGTTGGTCGCCATGCCAAGTCGCTCGAGCAGGACAATACAGTAGTAGGTCACGTCGATCTCCCACCAGCGGTGCTGAACGCTGGCGCTGGCGGGGTCGTGATGGTGGTTGTTGTGCCAGCCCTCACCCATCGCCACGAGCCCCACGAACCAGTTGTTACGGCTGTCCTCGCCGGTTTCGTAACTGCGATAGCCGAACAGATGGGTCAGGGAATTGACGCTCCAGGTGGTATGCCAGACGAGCACCGTGCGGACATACACGCCCCACACCAGCCAGCTCGCGGCCAACTGCAAAGCGTGATTGACGTCGCCACCGACGAGGCGGCCGACGGCAAACCCTGCCGCTGCGAAGCAGGCGGCATGAATCAGATAGATCCCGACGATCGCCATCGGATGCCGCTCGAGCCAGCGGTAGTAGTCGTCGGCCAGAATGTCGTGGGCGTATTTGTCAAAGTAGGCATAGGTGCGGCGGCTGGGGGCTCTGCGAAACAGCCAGCCGGCGTGCGACCAGGCGATGCCGTCACGCGGCGAGTGGGGATCCCGCTCGTCGTCGGAGTGGACGTGGTGGAGGCGGTGGTTGGCCACCCAGCGGACGGGGGTGTCTTCCAGTGAACAGAGGGCGATGGTTGCCAGCGACCGCTCGAGGGGCTCGGTAACCTTGAGGCTCCGATGGGCCAGAAGCCTGTGGTAACAGAGGTTGATACCGAGCGTGCCGAACACGACCGTGCCCCCGACCGCGAGTGCCACCCCCGACCAGCTGAAGCACCAGGGCAGAAAAGCCAGGCAGGCCAAGAGGTGAACCGTGAGAATCGGGACAAGATACTCCCAATGGGTCCCGGGGCGGGGCTCAGCCCAGATGGTGACGGTCTGGGCCATGGCAGATTTCCGGTGGGGTGAGCAGGCGGCCTGAACAAGCAGTTCCGACGCAAGACTCCGCTTACTTGCATCATGGCTCCTGATGGCCGATTTCATGAAGTGCTGGTGCTGAAAGCCGACGATGTGATCACGATCACCGATGTGAGCCTGTGGCTCAACTACCAGATCGAGCACCACCTGATTCCTGACCTGCCGATGCGGCAGTACCGCACGAGCATGCAGCAACTCGAGGCGTTTCCCCGCCCCCATCCGCACCCGTGCGCGGAAAGAATTTGGACTGTTTTCCGACAAGGTGATACCCTGCCAAAGATTTTGTCCGCATTGTCGCAGGCGGCGGCCCAAGCCCCCAGGAGTCATTTCATGGCCATTCGCCCGCTGTGGATGTTTGTCGCGGTCGTGGCCTGGTGCGGAGCTGCCATGGTCGTCGCCTGGGCCGATGACGCGGTGCCAACTCCCGCTGGCAACCCGCCGCAACGCACCTCCTCGGAGCGGCTCTCCGCCCGGTCACTCGACGGGCAGGCTGTGGCGTTCACCGACCTGCTTGGCAGCGATGGGAAGGCCGTCTGCTTCACATTCCTCCATCCCGCCTGCCCGCTGGCCCAGCGGTATGGGCCGGTGCTTGTCGAACTCGACAAGGAGTTCGACGAGCAGGGGATCCACTTCGTGGGTGTGGTCTGCGAGTTTGACGAGATCGACGAGATCACTGGCTATCGCGACGAGTATGCGATCCACTTTCCGTTTGTCACCGACGGCGACTTCCGGCTGGCCGAGGCCCTCGATGCCACGATCACGCCCGAGGTGGTGCTCGTCGATGCCAGCGGCCGCAGGCGGTATCAGGGCCGGATCGACGATCGCTACAAGGTGCGGGGCGAGAAATCGCCGGGCGTCCCGGAGCCCGATCTCAAAAACGCGATTCTTGATCTCCTCGCCGGCCGCGAGGTGAAGCTGCCCGTCACCGAAGCGGTCGGCTGCCCGCTCGATCGGCCGGAGGTGCCGACCACGCCCAGCCGCACAGATCATGTGGTGACCTACTCCGAAGATGTGCTGCCCTTCCTGCATGCCCAGTGTCAGCGGTGCCACAGCCCGGGGCAGGTCGGGCCCTTCACGCTCACCTCCTACGACGACGCAGTCGATTGGATGGAGCAGGCGATCGAGGAGATCGAGGCCCAACGGATGCCGCCGGCCCAGGCCGAGAGCGACTTTGATCTGCGGGGGACCAGGCCGCCGACGGCCGAGCAGCTGGCGATGCTGCGGGAGTGGGTGAAGACCGACATGCCGAAGGGGGATCCGGCGGTCACGCCCGACCTCCCGCCGCTCCCCGACTATGGAGCCTTTCAGGAAGACCTCGGGCCGCCCGACATCGTGCTCGAGCAAACGAGCCCCACGCAGCTGGGCGCGCGCGGCGAAGACCTCTACCGCAACGTGATCTTTCCGCTGGGCAACAAAGAGGATCTCGCGGTCCGGGCGATGCAGTTTTTGCCGGGCAACCGGAGCATCGTGCACCATGCCCTAACGGGCTATCTGCCGCGGGAGTCGGGCCAGGAGGCCGTCGCCGACTGGGGCGGACGGGCCGGCATGAGCCACCCCGACGATCAGGCGGGGGGCTGGTTCGACCCGCATGGCCTCGGCTTTCGGCCGCCACCGCTGCGGGACGACGGCTTCCCCCGGACCAGTTTTCTCGGCGGCTATGTGCCCGGGGTGCGGGCGGCGCTTGCGCCGCCCGACGCGGTGTATCTCATTCCGGCCGGCTCCGACCTGACAGCGCAGGTGCACTCTGTCCGCAATGGAAAGACCGAGACCGATGCCAGCCGGATTGGCATCTGGCTGGCCGACCGGGGGCCCGACGACGCTCCGATCCAAAAGACGATGAACATCGTCTATCTCTACGGCAAGTTCGGCGTGGTGCCGCCGGGAGTGACCGAGTTTCGGGTCACGGGAAACTACACGCTGCCGCATGCCGCTGCGCTCTGGGAAATCACACCCCACGCCCATCTGCTCGCTCGCTGGATGGAAGTCCGGGCCTGGCTGCCGGGCGAGGAGAAGCCGCAGCTGGTCATCCGGGTGCCCAAGTGGGACTACAACTGGCAGAGTCCGTATTTCTTTGAGCGGCCGCAGCCCTTCCCCGCGGGCACGCGGTTCGAGGTGGAGTGTCTCTACGACAACTCGGAGGCAAACCCGCAAAACCCCTTCAGCCCGCCG
>CAMCYH010000006.1 GCA_945883745.1 Candidatus Kuenenia stuttgartensis | reverse complement strand
AAGGCTGCCGGCGGGCGGGATCGGGCCCTTCCTCCCGACCCCGCGCCGCCGACGGCTCGATGGGCCGAACGCCTCCGGCCACCGACTGGGAACACGCTTGAATGTTGCTGATGCGATGACACGCGACACCGGTGGCCACGTCCGCATGTCATCGCCATTTTTTTCGTTCCCGGCAGACCGGTGCAGCCGCAAGTGTGACCACGATCACCTCCTCACCCGTCGCCGCACTGATGTCGTGATGAATGCTCACCGCCCGCGCGCCCGTTGCATCATGCACCAGCGCGTCGAGCTCGGTTCGTCCGACGAGTACCAGGTGGCTGCGGAGTTGTCTCAGCAACTCCGCACCGCGACCGTTGCCATTGCCGTTGCCGTGACCATCACCATCAGCGTTGAACAACCGCTGTTCCGCTGCCGACAACACGCCCTCGAGGTGAATAAACAACTTGTTCTCCACGAGATGGGCATGCACGCTGCGCGGCCCGCGGCCCATGTACTCCTGCTGGAACTGGGCGACCGCGTCGCACACCGCCGCTTCGATCTCGCCCTGCGACTTCATGACCGCCTCCCAAAATCCCCTCTCACGTGGGGGTATGTTCTATGAGGGTTTCGGACGGAATGTCGGCCTCGATTGAGGCCCCTGCATTGCGGCGGAAAATTCTTCTTGCCTTGCCCAGATTGCCACTTATACTGGCGCTAGTCGATTGGCGAAGAGGCGGCAAAAACCGCCTGCAGGTCGGCTAAAACAAAAAATTTGACGGAAGACGAGTCGAGGGGCAGTCCGGAAATCCGGGTGGTCCGTCGCAGCGTAAGCCGGCGAGAGAGACGTCCTTAGGGAGGTCTCCCCCGCCGGCTTTTTTCGTTTCGACACCACAGGCCCGCCGGAACCATTCATGAACACGCCTGCGACATTTCCCGCATGGACAACCTCCCCACACGCCCCTCTCAGGTCGCTCGCCCGCGGCTTTGACCAACGGGTCGCGCGGCAGGTTGCGCAGGCGACCGGCTTCTTCGAACATCGTCTGCTCGGCCGGACTCCTACGAGCGTCACCGTGGTCACAGCGGAAGATTGGATGGTCGTGAATGTGAACGAAACGCTCTCGCCCATCGAACGAAGACTGGCCCGCGACGAAGCGAACCGCGCCCGACTGCGGCAGCATCACCGCGCCCTTTTCGAGGCTACCCTCGACGCGTTGTGCGACCACGTCCGCCAGGCCACGGGCGTGCGGCTCACCAGCGGGCTCGCTCACGTCGACGCCGAGGCCGGCAACGTGATGAAAACGTTCACAACGCGGGCTGACATCGAACTCTTCCTCCTCGGCGAAGGGCTGCCGGGGCTCGGCGTTCCCGTCAACGTTCATCTGCATGCCCAAGGCTCGGACGGCAATGGACCCGTTCGCCACTGATGTTTTCCGGAAGGACCCACACCCCATGAAGAAGGTGCCCCATGTTGGTGCTCACAAGAAAGAATCGCGAAAGCGTGGTGATCGGCCGTCCTGAAGATCTGGAGATCGCCCTTGAGATCACGATCCTGGAAATCGAGGGCGGCCGCGTTCGGCTGGGCTTTCAGGCAGACACGAAGATGCCCATCCATCGGCGCGAGGTCTGGGACAGAATCTGCAACGGCCACGTAAACGGCAACGGTAATGGCAACGGCAGCCCCGCTGCCAACGGAGCGGCATCCCAGAGCGAGGCCGCATCCCGGTTATGAAATCCCAAGGCGAGATCGAGGCGGCCGTCTGCGACGGCATCTCGAGATTCCAGCAGGAATTCATCGGCCGCGGCCCGCGGGACATCCATTCCCACCTCATCGGTACGCTGCTGGTCGTAAGGCTGCAGGGCGTGCTCACGCCGGCGGAGCGACAACTCGTCGCTCCCCGGCCTGAGCATCGCGGACTGAACGGCGACGGGGAGGCCACCGAAAACGGTCATGGCCCCAACAACGGGCGGATTCTGCTCAAGCAGATGCGGTTCCACATGGTGTCAACCGGCCGCCCGCGGCTGGCTGAGATCGTGAAAAATGCGGTCGGAGTCGCTCTCGTGAGCGTTCACCACGACATCTCCACCGTGACCGGTGAGGAGCTGATCGTCTTTTCCTTGGCGGAGACACCCGTTTTCCGGCCTAAGAAAAAGGCCTGACGAGCCCCCGGCGAACTGTCTTCCCACCGTCTTGCATGGCCCCGATGAATCCTTACACTACGGTGTTTCGCGGTTTCGACCGGCCGCTAGCGTAGCTCAATTGGCAGAGCAGCTGATTTGTAATCAGCAGGTTGCGGGTTCAACTCCCGCCGCTAGCTCAGCACGACGAATCCGGAGGCCGGTGATTCCGGAGACGCGCCGTTCGCCCGATCCAGCGGGAGTTGCGGAAGTCATCGTTGCCGCCCTTGCCCATTGCGATCACGTCCTTTCCACGTCCGCTGAACCGCCCAACGATCATCCATTCACACCAGAGACGAAGGCAGCACGCACACCATCCACGCAAGCAAGGGGAGTTTCCCGAGCGGTCAAAGGGGTCAGACTGTAAATCTGATGGCTTCTGCCTTCGCAGGTTCGAATCCTGCACTCCCCAGTCACGCCACCAGGCATTCCCGCCCTCAACCGTTGCGGGTGTAGCTCAATGGTAGAGCAATAGCCTTCCAAGCTAAAGACGAGGGTTCGATTCCCTTCACCCGCTTTCGACTTCAGGAACCACCACTTCACCACCCACACGACAAGCCCACACACGCCATCGGCCTCGAGGGCTCATCCGCTGCTGTAGCTCAGTTGGTAGAGCACGTCCTTGGTAAGGACGAGGTCATGGGTTCGAGTCCCATCAGCAGCTTCGGTCAAAACGCGAATCACACCACACAACTCACCACGTCAAGCACACAAAACACTTCGTTCGGGGCGTGCCCGGGCGAAACGAAACGGGTAGAAAGTTTGAGGCAGGCAGCGGTGCCTGCGGCCACCACAACGAGGAAGATCGAGGAAAAGCATGGCAAAGGATACGTTTGAACGGACCAAGCCCCACGTCAACGTCGGCACGATCGGGCACATCGACCACGGTAAGACGACGCTCACCGGTGCTTTGGTCGCCGTCCAGGCGGCCAAGAATCTCGCTGTCGCCAAGAGCTACGCCGATATCGCCAAGGGCGGCACGGTCCGTGACGAAACCAAGACGGTCACCATCGCCGTCAGCCACGTGGAGTACGAGACTGCCAAGCGGCACTACGCTCACATCGACTGCCCGGGCCACGCCGACTTCGTCAAAAACATGATCACCGGCGCTGCCCAGATGGACGGAGCGATCCTCGTGGTGAGTGCTGCCGACGGCCCGATGCCGCAGACTCGGGAACACATCCTTTTGGCACGCCAGGTGGGCGTGCCGGCGCTGGTCGTGTTTCTCAACAAGGTCGACCTCGTTGATGATGCCGAGTTGCTCGACCTCGTCGAGATGGAGATCCGTGAACTGCTCACCAAGTACGGCTACCCGGGCGACGACATTCCGATCATCCGGGGTGCTGGCAAGCCGGCCTACGACAGTCCGGCCGATCCGGAGAAGAACAAGTGCATCGCCGAACTGCTCGATGCAGTCGATTCCTATATTCCGGAGCCTGTCCGCGAACTCGACAAGCCGTTCTTGATGGCCATCGAAGACGTGTTCTCGATCGAAGGTCGCGGTACCGTCGCGACGGGCCGAATCGAGCGTGGTCTGGTAAAGGTGGGCGACGAAGTCGAGATCGTGGGCCTCAAGGAAAAGTCGGTGAAGACGACTTGTACCGGCGTTGAGATGTTCAAGAAGGTGCTCGATAGTGGACAGGCCGGCGACAACGTTGGCTGCCTCCTCCGTGGCGTTGCCCGTGACGACATCGAGCGTGGCCAGGTGCTCGCCAAGCCGGGTTCGATCAAGCCCCACAAGAAGTTCGAGTGCGAAGTCTACGTGCTGTCCAAGGAAGAAGGCGGTCGTCATACCCCGTTCTTCGCAGGGTACCGGCCGCAGTTCTACTTCCGCACCACGGACGTGACTGGAGCGACCAAACTCCTTGGTGGCGTCGAGATGTGCTCGCCGGGCGACAACGTGAAGATGGAGGTCGAACTGATGGTGCCGATTGCCATGGACGATGGGGTCCGCTTTGCCATCCGCGAAGGCGGCAAGACCGTCGGCTCGGGGGTTGTCACGAAGATCCTGGATTGATCAAGTCCGGGGTCCCAGCCCCGGAATGGTTTGCGTCCGGGGTCCCAGCCCCGGACTGGTTGAAACAGGGGAGGGCGGGCACGGCCCCGCCCTCCTCCCTACAGGGGCGTAGCTCAACTGGCAGAGCGCTGGTCTCCAAAACCAGAGGTTGCGAGTTCGATTCCCGCCGCCCCTGCTCGAGGCCGACGTAGAGAACCACTATGGCAGGTACATCACAACGACAACTTGAAGGCGGACTGGTGCGCGAGCTATTGCGTGCTTCGGTCTACAAGCGATCCCAAGGCCGAGTGACTCGACAGCTCACGTTCGCCGCTCTCGCTGGCACGCTGGCGATCGCGGTCTGGCGGCTGTCGCAACTGTTGCCATTATGGTTTGCCGTCGCCCCCGGGACCGGCCCGTCACCCGACATGGGCGTGGTGCGGTTTCTTGTTCCGGGACTGCTGATGGCAGCTGGCGGATGGCTGTGTTTTCGTTTGGTGAATGTGCCGCGGTTTGCCGATTTCCTCATCGCTGTTGAGTCGGAAATGGCGAAGGTGTCTTGGCCGACGGTGGACCAGGTGATTCGTAGTTCCATCGTGATTATCTTTTTGATGTTCGCACTGGCCGCCATCCTGGCGGCTTACGATCTTTTTTGGTGGTTTGTGCTCCGGGCTGTTCAAGGCCTCGGATAGTCAGCCGACTCGTCACCCCGCTTTTTGTCCGTTCTTCCTGGTATGCCCATGACCCACGCCTCTCCTGATGAATCGCTCGACACCGACGCCCAGCACACCGAGGCCGATCGCAGCGGCGTTGCGCCCCACGGCGACGTGCCCGCCGAGCCCGAGTCTGCAGCCGAAGCGACAGAGCACGGCGCTGGCGAAATCGACGACGATGATGATGGCACGCCCGCCGAACTCGCTGACCCATTCTCAGGAAGTGAAGACGCCGCCCCCATCGAGATGGCCGGCGACGAAGAGCAAAGGCCGGTCGGCGACATGCATTGGTTCATTCTCAAGGTGCAAAGTAATCGCGAGGATTCGATACGCGATGCGCTCCTCCGTCGCATCTCGATGCAGGGGATGGACAGGTGGTTTGGGGAGGTGATCGTGCCCAAGGAGCAGGTCACCGAGTTCAAAAGTGGCAAAAAACGCGTGGTTTGGCGAAAGCTCTACCCTGGCTACATCCTTGTGAACATGATCTTGAATGACGAAACGTGGTACCTCGTCCGAGAGACCGGCGGTATCGGTGATTTCACCGGCTCCGCTGGCCGCCCGAGCCCGATGCTGCCGCAGGACGTCGCCAAACTGCTCAACAAGACCGAAGAGAAGGCAGACGAGGCGCCCCGGCTGAAAATTGCGTTCAAGAAGGGTGACCGCGTCAAGATCAACGAGGGTACGTTCGAGAATTTCGAAGGTGAGGTCGAGGCGATCGACGAGGCCAATGGCCGAGTAACGGTCATGCTCAGCATCTTCGGCCGTTCGACGCCCGTCGACATTGAGTACTGGCAGATCGAGACCGTTTGAGCACGAATCCGAAGGAACACGACGATGGCAAAGCAGATGGTAGGACAGGCGAAGTTTCAGGTGCCAGGCGGCCAGGCGACGCCCGCGCCGCCAGTGGGGACGTCGCTGGGCCGATTCGGCATCAACCTCGGCCAGTTCGTGCAGCAGTTCAACGACCGCACCCGCGAGGCCGCCGGCATGGCGATTCCGGTGGTTGTGACCGTGTACAACGACCGCTCATTTGAATTCATCACGAAGAGTCCTCCGGCGGCCGCCCTGCTCAAGAAGCTCGTCGGCCTGGCGAAGGGCTCGGGCGTGCCCAACAAAGACAAGGTCGGCACCGTCACGAAAGCCCAGCTCGATGAGATTGTCAGGCTCAAGGGAGCCGACCTGAATGCCCGAGATGCCGACCATGCCCGACGGATGATCGAGGGCACCGCCCGTAGCATGGGAATTACCGTCGAAGGCTGATTACTCCGTTTCCAAGTTTCACCACCCAACGTTCCGCCACGCCCCGAGGATCCAAGCCGTGCCCCTCACCAAGCGCATGAAGGCCGCCACCGCCGTCAAGCCGCAGTCTGATAGTCCGCTCCCGATCGCCGAGGCGGTCGCGATGCTGAGAAAGTTTCCGCCCACCAAGTTCGACCAGAGTGTGGAGATCCACATGCGACTGGGGATCGACCCCAAGCAGGCAGACCAGATCGTTCGTGGTTCGCTCTCGCTGCCGCACGGGATCGGCAAGTCAAAGCGGGTCGTGGTATTTGCCAAGGGCAATCTTGCCGACGATGCCAAGGCCGCTGGTGCGGAAGAGGTTGGGGCCGAGGAACTCGCCAAGAAAATCAAAGATGGCTGGACTGACTTCGATGTCTGCATCGCCGCCCCCGACATGATGGGCCTGGTGGGGCCGCTTGGTAAGGTGCTCGGCCCCCGTGGCCTCATGCCAAGCCCCCGCGCCGGGACCGTTACCGCCGACGTGGGCAAGACGGTGGCAGAATACAAGGCGGGCAAGGTGGAGTTTCGTAATGACCCGACCGGAATCGTCCATGGCGTCGTCGGTAAGTTGAGTTTCGATGATGCCAAACTGGCCGACAACATCCGCGCTTTCATCGACCACATCAATTCTCTTCAGCCCTCGAGCGTCCGCGGGCAATACGTGAAGAGCATTTCGATTTCGGCGACCATGTCGCCTGGCGTGATGGTCGCCGCCTAATCTGAGCCCGCCCCTTTCCTTCAACCCGTAGCCAATCATGAGCAAGCTGATCAAGGACATGCTGACCGACGACCTGAAGACCCGTCTGGCCGACGTGGGAGAGGCCATCGTTGTCAGCCTCGGCACTCTCGATGCCCAGCGGACTACCGAATTGCGGCAGGCGCTGCGAAAGAAGAACATCCATCTCAAGATGGTCAAGAATAGCCTGGCGCGGCGTGCCACCGCCGGCACACCCCTGGCGCCTGCATTTGAAAAGACCGAGGGAATGCTCGCGGTTGCCTGGGGTGGTGAGGACGTGGTCGATCTGGCCAAGGAACTCGACCGTCTCTCCGGCGTGAAGGAATTCCAAGGGTTTGAATGCCGTGGCGGCGCCCTTGACGGGGCGCGGCTCGACGCCAACGACGTCAAGCAGGTAGCCAAGTGGCCTACCCGGGCGGAGCAACTCTCGCTGCTTTCCGGACAGATTATCTCGCTGGCCTCCACGCTGGCCGGACAGATCGTCTCCGCCGGTGGCACCCTTGCCGGGCAGATTGCCTCCCGCGTTGAAGACCTGGAAAAGGCGGGCGGTGACGCGTCCTCGGCCTCTTAACGGCTCGGCGGGTCTTTGGCAACGGGAATTTTTTGTCCCCCCTTCACTCGCCGCCAAATCGTGGTAAGACATAAGGCTCGGCACAACACACTCGATTTTTAATCAGATTCAACTCACCCGGCCGACTGCACCTGCAGTTGTCCGTTTTTTTGAAGGAAAGGGATCCCGAGCGATGGCAACGGCTGAAGCAACACGTGAATTTTCGAACGAAACCAAGGACCTTGGCGACAAGATCGTCGGGCTCACGTTGAAAGCTGCCAAAGAGCTTTCTGACTACCTCGACGAAGTGCATGGCATCAAGCCGGCTGCTGGTGGCGCTGTCATGATGGCTGCTCCCGGTGCTGGCGGTGCCGCCGCCGGCGGTGCCGAGGCTGCCGCTGAGAAGACTGAATTCGATGTCGTTCTTGAAGCGTTCGGCGACAACAAGATCGGTGTGATCAAGGTGGTGCGTGCTGCAACCGGCCTGGGTCTCAAAGAGGCCAAGGACATGGTCGAGGGCGCTCCGTCCAAGGTGAAGGAAGGGATCTCAAAGGCCGACGCTGAGAAGCTCAAGAAGGAGCTTGAGGAGTCAGGCGCGAAGGTCTCGCTCAAGTAAATATCGCATAAATACCGGCAGGCAGCCGGGATCTTGGCATCCCGGCTGCCTGTTTGGTATAGTTTTTGCGTGCGAGCTTCTTCTTTTCTGTCTGCGTCTTCTGCCCGTGATGTTCGCCCCCCGTGCCGTCCGTTCGGCGCCGGCCCCTGCGGTTCGTTCTGCGGCTGTCGCTGATTCTTACAACCTCTCTCAAGGAGTGTCTCGTCAATGGCAACTCGCGCCGTTCGCCGACTCCAGCCCACCGAAGTCCGTCAGTTTGGAAGCCGCCGCGCCAGCCACGTCATTCCCGACCTCACCGAAATCCAAACCCGCTTCTTCGAAGCGTTTCTGCAGTACGACGTCGCCCCGAACAAGCGGAAGGATCAGGGCATCGAGGGCGTGCTGCGGGAAATCTTCCCGATCGAGAGCTACGACAAGACCGTCAAGCTTGAGTATCTCCGCTACGACCTCGGCAAGCCAAGGTATACACCGGATGAGTGCCGGCAGCTCCGTCTCACCTATGGCCGGCCGCTGCGAGTTTGGTTGCGGCTCACTCGTGAGCAACCGATCGAAGAAGAGGTGTACCTCGGCGATATCCCGATCATGCTTGGTGGCGGCGAATTCATCATCAATGGTGCCGAACGGGTTGTCGTCAGCCAGCTCCATCGTTCGCCCGGCATCGATTTCGTAGCAGATACCGAATCGGCTGATCGAAAGACGCACAACTGCCGCATCATTCCCGAGCGCGGCAGCTGGATCGAGATCAATGTCTCAAAGAAAGACACGCTCCAGGTTCGGATCGACCAGAGCGGGAAGTTTTCGGCGCTCACGCTCTTGCGGGCGATGGATCCGAAATACAGCCGCGATTCCGAGATCCTTAAACTCTTCTACAAAACGGTCGTTGAGAAGGTGGTCGGTGGCCGCAGCGTCGGCAAACTTGAGGGCAAGATCGCCGTCGACGACATCGTCTATCCAAAGGGGAGTGAGCGGGCCGGCGAGATCATCGTCGATGCCGGCAACACGATCACGCACGACCAGGCTGAGCTGATCTGCACCTCGGGGCTCAAGGCGGTCGAGGTGATGCAGGAGCAAAAGGTGCCCCTGATCATGAACAGCCTTCGCGAAGACGCCGACGAGGCGCGGCGCCGGACCGCTGTCGCTCCGAGCCATCAGGATGCTCTTATCCGCATCTACCAACGCCTCCGCCCCGGCAATCCACCGGCCTTGGACAAGGCAGTCACTCTGTTCGACGAAAAGTTCAAAGACACGAACCGCTACCGTCTCGGACGCGTGGGGCGATTTCGTATCAATCGCAAACTCGATCTCAATGTGCCCGAAACGGAGATGACCCTCCGCGCCGAGGATCTCATCGCCGCCATCAAGTACATGCTGCAGTTGAGTGAAGGTGAGGGGGAGGTCGAGGTGGATGACATCGATCACCTTGGCAACCGCCGCCTCCGGACGATCGATGAGCTTGCCAGTGATGAATTGCGGAAGGGCTTTCTGAAACTCCGCCGCACGGTGCAGGAGCGGATGAGCCTCAAGGATGTGACTGAAATGTCCCCGCGGACGCTCATCAATCCGAAGAGCATTTCGGCAGCGATCGAGTACTTCTTCGGTCGCGGTGAGCTTTCGCAGGTGGTCGACCAGACCAACCCGCTCTCGATGCTGACGCATGAGCGGCGGCTTTCCGCGCTCGGCCCAGGCGGCCTGAATCGAAAGCGGGCGGGTTTCGAGGTTCGGGACGTGCACATTTCGCACTACGGACGGATCTGTCCCATCGAGACACCGGAAGGTACGAACATCGGCCTCATTTCCAGCCTCGCGATCTACTCCGGTGTCGACTCATATGGTTTTCTCGTCACGCCGTATCGCAAGGTGGCGAAGAGCAAACTCACCGACGACGTGGTCTGGCTGCGGGCTGACGAGGAGCATGAGGCCTGCCTTGCCCCGGCTGATGCGCTCGTGATCGACGGAAAACTGCAGGGCGACACGATCGTTGCTCGCCAGCGTGGTGACTTCGTGCTCGTGCCTGCCGAAAAAGTCGAGTACATCGACGTCGCCCCGAGTCAGATGGTGGGTGTCTCCGCCGGCCTGATTCCCTTTCTCGAGCATGACGACGCCAACCGCGCCCTCATGGGGTCCAACATGCAGCGGCAGGCGGTGCCGCTCCTCGTCACTGAACCGCCAGTGGTTGCCACCGGCATGGAGCGGGACGTTGCTACCAACTCCGGCCTGCTCGTCCGGGCCGCCAAGAAGGGCACCGTGACCTATGTCGACGCCGAGTCGATCGAGGTCACGCCGGCCTCGGGAATGCCTGATGTCTACCCGTTGCGGAAATATGTGGGCCTCAACGAACGCACCTGCCAAAACCAAAAGCCGATCGTCATGCTCGGCCAGAAGGTCGAGAAGGGTGACGTGATTGCGGATGGGGCCGCTACCTACAAGGGCGAACTCGCGCTCGGTCGCAACGTCCTCGTGGGCTTCATGGCCTGGGACGGCTTCAATTTCGAAGACGCGATCATCATCAGCGAAGAACTTGTTGAGGACGACGTCTACACCTCGATCCATATCGAGGAATACGACATCGAGATCCGCGACACCAAACTCGGTCGCGAGGAGTTCACGCGCGACATTCCCAACGTGGGCGAGCGGGCGTTGAAGAACCTCGACGAAGGGGGCATTGTCAAGATCGGCACGTACGTCCGCCCCGGTGACATTCTGGTCGGCAAGGTCTCGCCCAAGAGCAAGACGGAACTTACCCCTGAGGAAAAGCTCCTCCATGCCATCTTCGGCCGGGCCGGTGAGGATGTGAAAAACGACTCGCTGGAAGTGCCCTCGGGTGTGGAAGGTATCGTCATTGCCACTGAGAAGTTCTCGCGGCAGATGAGCCTCTCGGAGGAGGAAAGGCGGGAGTTCCAAAAGCAGGTCAAAGAGGTCGAGAGCCAGGGCAACCTGACTGTCGCCGAGGCCTTTGGGGCCATGGTCTCCGAGTTCGAGAAGGTCCTTCAAAAGCCGCTCACGGCAGCCGATGGCAGTCCGTTGGTGCGGAACCAGGACCACAAGGTCGTGGCGGAGCGAGCCCAGTCATTCAGTCTCGATGCCCTCGACATCCGGTCGCCCCAGCGGAAGGCCGACATCGACAAACTCCACAAGACGATGTGGCCGTCGGTGGAAAACGCCATCGACGCAAAGGAGCGGACGCTCAACAGCATGAAGCGGGGTGACGAACTTCGCCCCGGCGTGCTGCAAATGGTGAAGGTCTATGTCGCAGCCAAGCGGGTGATTTCCGTCGGCGATAAGATGGCTGGCCGCCACGGAAACAAGGGTGTTATCGCCAAGATCCTCCCCAAGGAAGACATGCCCTTTCTTGCCGATGGGACGCCGGTGCAGATCCTGCTCAACCCCCTCGGTGTGCCGAGCCGTATGAACGTCGGGCAGATTCTCGAGACCCACCTTGGCTGGGCCGGGAAGGTCCTTGGCTTCCAGGCCATCACGCCCGTCTTCGACGGTGCCAGCGAGGATGACATCAACGCCGTTTTGGCCGATGCGGGACTGCCGAAACACGGCAAGGCACAACTCTTCGACGGCCGCACCGGTGAGCCGCTCGAGCAGGAAACAACCGTCGGCTACATCTACATGCTCAAACTCCATCACCTGGTCGACGACAAGGTGCACGCCCGGTCTACGGGCCCCTATTCACTCATCACCCAGCAACCTCTCGGCGGCAAGGCCCGCTTCGGTGGTCAGCGGTTCGGTGAAATGGAAGTCTGGGCATTGGAGGCCTACGGCGCCGCCTACATCCTTCAGGAGTTGCTCACCGTCAAGAGCGATGACGTGGAAGGACGGACGAAGATCTACGAGAGCATGGTGAAGGGCGAAAATACGCTGGAAGCCGGCACGCCCGCCAGCTTCGACGTGCTCACCAACGAGATCCGTGGTCTGGGGCTGAACATGCAACTTGAAAAAAGAAGGATCTAGTTTCATGGGGGCGAGGCCATCGTGGCCTTCGTCTCCATGAGAAAGCGGAGCTGGCAGCTCCATTGGTTTCGAAACGAAACCGCGACTCTTTTCGCCGGTACATGGTTGATCAAACGTCGGAAGAACACCAGGAGACAAACACGTGAGCATCGGTGAAGCCACCTACGATCGCGTCAATGACTATTCGGCCGTCAAGATCAGCCTGGCCCGACCGCACGATATCCGCAGCTGGTCGTTCGGTGAGGTCAAGAAGCCCGAGACGATCAACTACCGCACCTACCGTCCTGAAAAAGACGGATTGATGTGCGAGAAGATCTTTGGACCTGAGAAGGACTGGGAGTGCTCGTGCGGCAAGTACCGCGGCATGAAGTACAAAGGCATGATCTGCGACCGCTGCGGAGTGAAGGTCACCCACTCGCGGGTTCGCCGCAAGCGGATGGGGCATATCGAACTGGCCGCTCCGATCGTGCACATCTGGTTCTTCAAGGCGATGCCCAGCCGGCTGGGCGCCCTGCTCGACATGAAAACCTCGAGCCTGGAGAAGGTGATTTATTTCCAAGACTATGTCGTGCTCGACGCCAAAGACACTCCCCTCAAGAAGCAGCAACTGCTCTCGGAAGACGAGTTCCGTGAGGCCCGGGCCAACTACGGCGACGACGGCTTTGAGGCCGAGATGGGGGCCGAGGCGATTCGCAAGCTTCTTTTGAGCCTCGATCTTGTCTCGCTCTCGAAGGAACTCCGCGGGGAACTGGCTACGACCAATTCGAAGCAGAAGAAGAAGGATCTCGTCAACCGGCTCAAGATCGTCGAGGCGATCCGCGACAGCGAGAACAAACCGGAGTGGATGGTTCTCGACGTGATCCCGGTGATCCCCCCTGATCTCCGTCCCCTGGTCATGCTCGACAGCGGTAACTTTGCGACCAGCGATTTGAACGATCTTTATCGCCGGATCATCAACCGCAACAACCGTCTGAAGAAACTGGTCGACCTCAACGCGCCCGAGGTCATCATTCGCAATGAAAAGCGGATGCTGCAACAGTCGGTCGACGCCCTCTTCGACAACAACCGCTGCAAGCGGCCCGTGCTCGCCTCGAGCAATCGGCCGCTGAAGAGCCTCACCGACATGATCAAGGGCAAGCAGGGCCGGTTCCGCGAGAACCTCCTGGGCAAACGAGTGGACTACTCGGCCCGATCCGTCATCGTCGTCGGCCCAACGCTGCGACTCCACCAGTGTGGCCTCCCCAAGAAGATCGCGCTCGAGCTCTATCAGCCCTTCATCATCCGCCGGCTCAAGGAGCTCGGCCATGCCGACACGATCAAGAGCGCCAAGAAGATGCTCGAGCGGAAGGATGCCGAGGTCTGGGACATCCTCGAAGAGGTGATCCGCAACCATCCCGTGCTTCTCAACCGTGCCCCCACGCTCCATCGCATGGGCATCCAGGCGTTTGAACCGGTTCTCGTCGAGGGAAATGCGATCAAGCTGCATCCCCTCGTCTGCAAGGGTTTCAACGCCGACTTCGACGGTGACCAGATGGCCGTGCATCTCCCGCTGTCAATTGAGGCCCAGGTGGAGGCCCACACCCTCATGTTGGCGACCAACAACATCTTCAGCCCCGCCAACGGGGCGCCGATCATCTCGCCCTCGCAGGACGTGGTGATGGGATGCTATTACCTCACAATGGCCCTTCCGGGCCGCGGCGGCGAGGGGATGGTATTTCGCGGGTTTGCCGAGGTGGAACTGGCCCATTCGCTCGGTAAGGTCGACACCCACGCGAAGATCAGAGTCAAGCTTCCAGCCAATCGCAGCCTGAAGATCGAAGGGCAGGCTCCCGGTGCGCCAGGGGCGGTGGTCGAGACGACCGCCGGCCGTGTGCTTTTCAATTCGATCCTTCCGGAAGGAATGCTCTTCTACAACCTGCCGATGCGGTCGAGCGAATTGGCCCGCGTGATTTCCGACTGCTATCAGGCATTGGGCCGTCGCAAGACGATCGACCTTCTCGATGACATGAACCGCGTCGGCTTCAGCTGGAGCACCAAGAGCGGCCTCTCTTTCGCCACCGACGATCTGATCACGCCAGAGACCAAGGTGAAGATCATCGGTGATGCCGAGAAGAATGTGCTCAAAATCATGAAGCTCTACCAGCGCGGTGTGATCACCGATGGGGAACGATACAACCAGGTTCTCGATGCCTGGACGCACGCCCGTGAGCAGATCACCAAGGAGATGATGGCGGAGCTGGAGCAGGACACCGATGCCAAACCGAATCGTCGCGGCGGCTACGTCAATCCGATTCACCTCATGGCCCACTCCGGGGCGCGCGGTGGCGTCGAACAGATCCGCCAGCTGGCCGGCATGCGCGGCCTGATGGCTAAGCCGTCGGGCAAAATCATCGAGACGCCGATCAAGGCTAACTTTCGCGAAGGGCTCACAGTGCTCGAGTACTTCAGCTCGACCCACGGCGCCCGCAAGGGGTTGGCAGACACGGCCCTGAAGACGGCAGACTCGGGCTACCTGACCCGCAAGCTCGCCGACGTGGCCCAAAACGTCGTTGTGACGATGCATGACTGCGGCACGACGCAGGGCATCACGAAGGGTGTGATGTATCGCGGTGAGAAGGTGGAGGTGAGCCTCGCCGATAGTATCCGCGGTCGTGTCAGCCTCTCCGACATTCGCAACTCCAAGACGGACGAGATCGTCGTTCGGGAGAACGAGCTGATCACGGTGTCAATCGCCAGGCAGATCGAGGCTCTCGGACTCGAGAAAATCCAGGTTCGAAGTCCACTGACGTGCGAGGCGCCGTTGGGTGTCTGCCGGCTGTGCTATGGAATGGATCTCTCGACCGGATCGCTTGTCGAAGAGGGCATGGCAGTCGGCATCATTGCGGCCCAGAGCATTGGTGAACCGGGCACGCAGCTGACGATGCGGACGTTCCACATCGGCGGCGTGGGCCAGCGGGCGATCGAAGAAAACGAGAGTCGCGCCAAGAAGTCAGGCACTGTTCGCTTCACCCGGCTCCGGACCGTGACGAGCGAGGAGGGCGAGCAGATCGTTCTCGCCCGCAACGGCGAGATCGCCATCATCGACGACAAGGGCAACGAACTGGAGAAGTTCGACATCCCCGCCGGTGCCATCCTCAAGGTCAAGGAAAATGATGAAGTAAAGCCGGGCGTTGTGCTCGTGCAATGGGATCCGCACTCGATTCCGATCCTCTCGGAAGTGGCCGGTCGCGTCCGATATGAGGAAGTGATCGAGGGGGAGACGGTCCGTCTGGAAAAGGACCCCAGCGGGCATATGCGCCGCATGATCATGGAGCACAAGGGTGTCTACCACCCACAGGTTGTGCTGGAGGACGAGTCGGGCAAAATCCTGGAGTTCTACTACCTCCCCGAGAAGGCCTACATCGAGGTGATCGAGGGCGAGTTCGTCAAGGCCGGGCACGTCCTTGCCAAGACACCGCGAGAGGCTGCCGGCACCCAGGACATCACCGGTGGACTGCCCCGCGTGACTGAAATTTTCGAGGCTCGGAAGCCAAAGGATCCGGCGATCATGGCTGAGATCGATGGCAAGGTCGAGCTTCTTGGCGAGAAGCGTCGCGGCAAGCGCACGATCATCGTGAAGAATGAAAGTGGTATGGAGCGGGAACACCTCATTACCCACGGCAAGCATCTACGGGTGCATGCCGGCGACATCGTTCGAGCTGGTGAAGCACTCGTCGACGGCCCCTTGGTGCCCCACGACATTCTGCGAATCTCCGGCGAAGAAGAGGTGCAGAAGTATCTGGTCCGCGAGATTCAAAATGTGTACCGCAGCCAGCGGGTGGAGATTGACGACAAGCACATCGAGATCATCGTTTCGCAGATGCTGCGAAAGGTGAAAATCGAAACCGTCGGCGACACTGACCTCCTTCCCGGCAGCGTGCTCGACAAGTTCGAGTTCCGCAAGGCCAACGAACGGATCGCCACCTCCTTGAAGATCACGGACAAGGGTGACAGCGAATTTGCGGAAGGCAGCATCGTTCCCAAGGACACGCTTGCCGAAACGAACGCTACGGTGGAGGCGCTTGGCGGCGCACCCGCCAAGGGCACGAAGCCCAAGCCCGCCACGGCGAGCACGCAGTTGTTGGGCATCACCAAGGCCAGCGTGCAAAGCTCGAGTTTCATTTCGGCGGCGAGTTTTCAAGAGACCACAAAGGTGCTTACCGAGGCGGCTCTGGCCGGCAAGGTCGACAACCTCGTGGGGCTCAAGGAAAACGTCATCCTTGGCCATCTCATTCCGGCCGGAACAGGTTTCAACACGTTCCAGTCGGCGGAGGTCCGCGTCAGGCCCGAAGCCCTTGAGTCGCTGCGACTCGATGGTCGTAACGAACTGACTCGCTCGTTTCCACTGCTGGAGGCTTCGGCCCCCGGCGACGAGGCCGCCCTGGCCGCCGACGGTGGCGAAGTCGCAATCCTGGAGGAGAGGTCGGGAGAGCCGGACAGCGAGTAGCGATGTTCCTGCCTCCGTGAGGGGGTGCCTCCGTCGCACAAGCACGCGACTCCAGCATTTTTTGAATTGGCCTGATCCGCGAAGTAGTGTCGATAGCTCTGGGAATTCCAGATGAGCTGCGACCTACCACTTCCGGAGATGCGCCCAATGCCTTGCTGCCACACCCCCTACCGCGTGTCCATCATGACGTTGGCGGCCGTGCTGCTCTTCGTCTGGTCTCATCGCGCGATCGCTCAAGGCTATGGCCCCGCCACTGCCCCTCCTCCGCCCGTCGCCGAGGACGGCACGATCCACTGGGGCACATTCTTCAAGTCGGCCTCGATCCAGCAGGCCTATGAGCGGCTCTGGAACCTGGGAGCCTGCCGAGGCACCAACAAGCGGATCACGATCCCGGTAGAGAGCAACAAGATGCTGATCGACAGTCTGCCGGAGGCCGAGTTTCAAGGCATCGTGCAGGCTGCTGCCGGGGTGGTTGCCGGTGGGCTGATCGCGTTCACGGAGACTGACGCCGTCGGAGACAACTCACCGACGTTCGTGGTGCAACTGCATCCAGCCGGTGTGTCGGACTTGCGTGTGAGTGGTCCGGCATCCGCCGCCACACTGGCGGTCGGGATGACCGTGCGACTCCTTGCGATGATCGACGCGAAGGGACGTGGGATGGACGACGTGGAAACCGTAGAAATCGTTACCCCTCCTCGCAATTTCGAGCCGGCTCCGATCGACCCGGGAAGCCGAACCGAGATCATCGGCCGCGTCACTGGCGTTCGTGGGACCGCGCTGACCATTCAGGTACCCACCCCGGCCGGCGGAATGCGGCGACTCTTTCTGCGGCTCTCAGACGACGTGGTGGTCCGCTTCGATGCCGCCCAGGTTGAGTATGTGGCAGCTGGTGACCGCATCTCACTGACCGGCCGCCTCTGGACAGGAGAGGGGTCGATGGCTGCCGGCACGATCTTCGCGTCAGATGTCGTGGTCACAAAACACGAGTGAACCCGCCTCCCACGGGCCGGGCGTGCGTCGACTGAATCGCCGCTTCCGATGGCGATGGGGTCGAATATGCCGGTTGGCCGCGGTGGCTGGCGGCCCCCCTCGCAGCGACGATAGACTGCGATTTTCGCAGGACCTGGATTCATGAAATCGAACAAGTGGATCGTGAGCGACGCCGGTGCGACACCCGTCGTCACGGTTGCTGACCGGACACTGCGCAAGCGGTTGCTCGCGGTCTGGACGATCCTTCCTCGGGCCTGCGAGCCAGCCGACGACCCCGAGCAGGTCCACCAGCTGCGGGTGGCGACACGCCGTGCGCTCGCAGCACTCAAGGCCTTTGACAAACTGCTACCGGTCAAGAGGCGAGAATGGTTCGAGAAGCAACTTCGGCGGCTGCGGCGTGCTGCCGGTGAGGCCCGCGATCTTGACGTGCTCACGAGCCGCCTTGCTCACGATCTGCAACGGGGTACCGCTCGGGCATCTCGCAGCATGACCTCGTCGGCGGGTGGCAGAACCGCTCGTGGTCGCCTCATGGCGATGCTCTCCCGGCAGCGTGTCGTATCACGGCAGCCCATTCGCGACCGCTATGAGAAGCTCATGGAGGCCGACTGGTCGAAGCGGACCGAACGCCTCTTGGAAGGAATGGAACGTGGCAGGAGTCGCAAGCGCGGCAGCTTTGCGGTCTACGCCCGACGCCGTTTTCGACCGATCGTCGGCCATTTCTTCGCCGCCGCCGATCGCCGTATGCAAACGGCTGAGGAACTCCACGCCTTTCGTATTGAGGGCAAGAAGATCCGCTACATCCTGGAGATTTTTGCGACCGTATTTCCTGAACGAGTGCGGACCCGCTGCCATGCGGCGCTCGAGGAACTACAGGAGACGCTGGGCGACTTCACCGATCATGCGGCGGCCGCCGATCGATTTCATCGCTGGTCCCGCGAGGACAATGCATCCACCCACCGTGCTGTGCTTGAACGGCTGCGACGACATGAGCAGCGGTTGGCCAATCGAGCTCGCAAGGATTTTGCAAAGTGGTGGGATGACAATCGGCGGCTATCGCTACGCCGCACGTTCGATCGCACGCTCCGCCGTCGCTCCGCCTGACCTCGGCTTGCTCCATGCTTCGCCATCCGACCGCCTGCCGTTGTTGGCTTGCCTGCATGGTTGCCATCATGCCGGTCGCCTGCCGGCAGGCGACCGATCCGTCGAGCGAACGGCCGCCGACGGTTCCTCCCCCGCCCGGCATGGTCTGGATTCCTGGCGGCAGCTTCGACATGGGCTGCGACGATCCGCGGAGCCTCCCCCATGGCGGCCCCGATCCGATGAACGACGCCCGCCCTATCCACCGGGTGCACGTAGATGGCTTCTGGATGGATGCCACGGAGGTCACCAACGCTGAGTTCACCGCCTTCGTCACTGCGACCGGCTATGTCACGGTCGCCGAGAGGAAACCGTCGCCTGCTGATTTTCCGGGGGCACCGGCGGAAAATCTCGTCGCCGGGTCGATCGTGTTTTCGCCACCACCGGAGGCCGTGCCGCTCCGGGACGAAACGGGGGCCGCCCATCTCCGTTGGTGGAACTACGTGCCCGGCGCCAACTGGCGGCACCCGCTCGGACCGGGGAGTTCGCTCGAAGGGCATGAGAACGACCCGGTGGTGCAGGTCGCCTACGACGATGCTCTCGCCTACGCTGCGTGGGCAGGGAAGCGGCTGCCGACCGAGGCTGAGTGGGAGCGAGCCGCTCGCGGCGGTGTGGAAGGAGCAGCGTATCCGTGGGGCGACGAGTTCCAGCCGGGTGATCGCTGGATGGCCAACACCTGGCAGGGCCACTTTCCCGATGAAAATACGGCGGCCGACGGTTACGTCGGGATTGCGCCGGTCGGCTGTTATCCTCCCAACGCATACGGCCTCCATGACATGTCGGGCAACGTGTGGGAATGGTGCAGCGACTGGTATCGCCCCGACACGTATGTCACACAGATCCGCCGCGCCCGCGATGGCATCCGCAATCCCCAGGGCCCCCCTGACAGCTTCGACCCTCAGGAGCCGGGCCAGCCCAAGCGAGTCCAGCGGGGCGGATCCTTCCTCTGTTCAGACCAGTACTGCGCCCGCTACATCGTCGGCACACGCGGCAAAGGTGAAATCTCGAGCGGCACCAACCACATCGGGTTTCGGTGCGTGAAGTCACCGTAGCCCGCATCACATCACCGTATTCGCCCACCCCGGCTCAAGGCCGCCCACGCCCTCTCGCTGGACGTTCGCCTCGGCCCTCCCGGCCTCGGCTCTCTGCATGTCCGCTTCGCTTCGCCATCCCGGCTTCGCTCGCTTCCATAGCTCGCTCGAGGGCATGGACAGCCCTGAGCCTTCGTCAACTGAATCGATGTGGGTGAGGCTTCGGGCTACCGCTACCCCGGGAGCCGGCGTTGGCAGCAAGCGAAGGCATGGATGCCGGGAGCGAAGCTGGCAGCGAGCGAACGAAGGGCACGATGCCCGTAGTAAGCGTCCGGCGAAGGGGTAGCGGTAGCTCGAAGCCGGGATCAGCACAAACGACACCGTGCTCACAAGTTTCCCCGTTTGATCAACTTCTTCAGCTGGTCCAGGGAGCGGGTGTTGGCGATGTCTTCCTTCTCCAAGCCGGCCCGCCTCGCCTGCAAAACGCCGCACCGCAACACGTCAAACCCCCGGGTGGAATGGGCGTCGGTCGAGATCACGAGCTTCACGCCCGCCTTCTTCGCCGCTGCGGCATGCGGCACATTGAGGTCGAGCCGCCAGGGGTTGGCGTTGATCTCGAGAAACGTGCCGGCCTTGGCAGCCGCCTCGATCACCGCCTCCATGTCGACCTCGTAGGCCGGACGGCGATTGATGAGCCGGCCGGTGGGATGACCGATCACACTCACGCAGGGATTCTCGATGGCTTCGACGATCCGTTTCGTGATCCTTTCGCGCGGCTGATTCTGACCGTAATGGAGACTCGCCACGACCCAGTCGGCCTGCTCGAGCACAGCGTCGGGCAGATCGAGCCCTCCCTTCTCGAGAATGTCGACCTCGATCCCCTTGAGCACCACGATCGGGGACCGGCCCTCCTCGGCGAGCGAGTCATTGAGCCGATCGATCTCGCCCCATTGTTGCTGGAGCCGCTTGGCGTCGAGCCCGTGGGCCATTGTGACGCGCTGCCCGTGGTCGGTGATCGCGATGTAGGAAAGCCCTCGCTCGATCGCCGCCCGCACCATCTCCCCCAGCGTCGCCTCGCCGTCCGTGGCAGTGGTGTGCATGTGGAGGTCACCGCGGATGTCTTCGATCGTGACGAGCGTCGGAAGCTCGTCACGATCGGCCAGCCCGATCTCGTCCCCTCCCTCGCGGATCTCGGGCGGAATCCAGGGCAATCCTACGGCTCGGTAGACATCCTGCTCCGTACGGCCGGCAACGGCCGCGCCCTTCACCGGCTTCGAATCGGCGTCGGCACCGGGTACGAGACGAAATACGCCGTATTCATTGATCGTGAGCTGCCGGTCGCGGGCCCGTGACCGCAGCCGTACGTTGTGATCCTTCGAGCCGGTGAAGTACTGCCATGCCGACCCAAACGAGTCCTGCTCTACCACACGAAGGTCGATCTGCACGCCCCGCGGCCCCCGCACGCTGGTCTTCGTATCGCCGCGCAGGAGTAGATCACCGCACTCCTTCCAGGCCTGGAGGTGATCCATCACGGCCGTAGCCTTGTCGCTGTCAACGAGAATGTCGATGTCACCCACCGTCTCCCGGCCCCGCCGCCAGCTGCCCGCCCCCTCGGCCTGCCGTACGGCCGGGCACTCCCGCATCCAAGCCAGGAGCTGCTGCACGATCGCATCCGCCTCCTCCCACAACAGACGGTCATGCTCCGGGCTCTTCGCAAAGCCGATGTTTTCCAGAATCGCCGCCTGCGTTTTTTCACCGAATCCCTTCACGTCCCGAACGCGACCCTCGCGGCAGGCCTGCTCCAAGGCATCGAGGGAATCGACCTGCAGCTCGTCGACGAGGGCTTTCACCTTCTTCGGGCCCAGGCCCGGCACACGCATCAGCTTGAACACGACGGCTGGAATCTTCGCCTCCAGATCGTCGAGCAGCGGCAGCCGCCCCGTATCGAGCAATGTCTCGATCTTGCCAGCCAGGTCGACCCCGATCCCATCGATATCGGTGAGCTTCCGGTACGAATCGGAGCGGACGCTCGCCAGCGACTCGACCATCACGGAAATCGTGCGGGCAGCATTTCGGTAAGCCCGCACGCGAAAGACGTTGCCCCCCTGGTATTCCAGGAGGTCGGCCACGTGGTCGAAGACGGCGCTGATGTCGCTGTTTGTCACGGTGCCCGGCTTTCAAATGCGGCCGCCGGCCGTGGAACAACCGTCACTGCTGGGAACGAATCGGCAGGGCGGCCGTCGGGTATCCGCCAGACGTGCGGCCCGAAGCATACGCGGCGGGCGCGGGCGAGGAAACCATGGGCTGCCAAGACATGGCGGTGGCCTGGCTCGGATGCCAGGCGGAAGTCGGCTGGACCGTCGGCTGGGCCTGCGTGGTGTGGCCCGTCGGCTCAAGCAGTTTGGGGAAGGCTCCAGTGGCAGGTCCCGGACCGGCACCCGGCATTACAGGCATCCGATTGCCACCATTCGCCCCCCCCTGCGCCGGTGCGGCTGAAGGCCACACGGGAGAAAGGGACGGCGCGGCGGAAGACTGCGGCTGCGGAGTTCCGACAGCAGGCGACTGGCTGTTCCCAGGCACACCGCCGCCATTGACGCCATTGAGCGAGTTCGCCCCTCCATTGACACCGTTTTGCGGCGCGGTCCGCGGCAGCTCCGGTATCGGCCGCAGCGAGGGAGTCGGCGTCAGCGTCGGCGGGGCAGTGGGCTGTGGCTGGATCTGCTGCGGCGCTGGTGCCGCGAAGGTGCCGCTCTGCGGAACAACCTGTTGAAATGTCGGCTGCGGTGCTGCCTGCGGTGGAAGGGCGGGGGCCCCAAAGCTCGACTGCCCGGGCACGATTTGCTGGGGCACGTCGGCACCGGCCGCGCCCCACGCCTGCGGGGAGGTCTGCACCGGGGCAGCGAATGGACTTGCGCCGGGAGGGGCTGCCGGGTAGGAGGTCGGGTAGGTCGTCGGAGCCGAGTAGCCCGGCTGCATCTGGACGTACTTCGTCGAATAGACGGCGCGGTACTGCGTGACAGGCACGCTCACCGGCTGCTGCTGGTAGCTCGTGATCGGCTGCATGCACTCGACCGTACAGCCGGTGCACGGATCGATCTCACACGAGGGCTTGTACGTCGTCACCGGTACGCATTCGTACTTGGTCTGGTAAGTCGTTTCCGGCACGTAGCTGACCTGCTGCACCGGAACCATCACCGGCGGGGGTGGCGCGGGCACAGGGGCAAAAGCCGGAGCCACGGCATAGGCGGGTGGTGCCTTCCGAAAGCAGGATTGGCAGCCGGCGAAGAGGCCCGACATACAGCACTGTGCACTGCCAGGCCGCGATCCTCCGACCACTGCACCGCCGGCCAGCAGCACAACCATCATCATACGCCGGGTCACCATCGCTCGCTCCTCGAAAGGTGTTTCGGTGGCCCACCCTGGTCGGGCGAATCCACAACACCCAACACTAGGTTGCGCAGTGGTGCGCACGCTGAAGAAAATGAGGGCGGACTTTCATGAATTCGCTTTTTCGTCCCGGCATAACCGTTGCGCCGCGCACGATCGTCACGATCGTGACCTCCGCCGCTCGGTTCGCCTCTCCTCGAAGAGGTCGTAGAGGTGAAACAACGCCTCGCGAAGGTTCGGCTTATGCCGCGACCAGGCGTCGCTGATATCGTCGTCTCCGATGACCGATCCCAGCCAGACGGAGGCCTCCGGCAACTGCCGCACGACCGCCTCCAGTGTGGCAGCGGTGGGGTCACAGCGTAGCAGCACCGGTAGCCCGGCCGGGCCGTGGCTCGTCACCAGCAGCCGACATCCCCGTCGCGACGACACGAGTCGAGTCGCCGAGCCGGCCATCCGACCGAGTCGCTCCCAGCTGTCGACACAGACCAGACTGGCTGACGGCGCCCGGATGACCGCGGCGACCGACGCGGCGGCGTCCCGCCAAGGGCCAACGCCAAGTCTGTGGACCACCGACAACCGCCCTTGGCAAGCAGCCTCCTCGTGCAGTCGGATCAGCAGTGTCGACTTGCCGCTGCCGTGTGCTCCCTGAATGGCGGCCCGCCCCCCCAACTCGTCGAGGCGACCAAGCAGGGCGGCGAGCTCCACCGGCCGCCCTTCGGCATCGAGCGGCACGATCCGTCCCGGTCGTGTAAACCGCGTGGCAAACGGATTGACCGACCCCATCAGGCCTCCGCGTCGGCCGCGGTTCGGCCGGCAAGCCGTTGGGCCGGCGGAATCATCCCCACGTCGAAGACATGCTCCGAGACGAAATCGCGGCCAGCGGCAAGGAAAATCCTTACCCTGACACACCACCGCACCTTCACGATCACACCCTCGTACGACAGCGGACTCGCAGGGAGGTCGGTGGCAAACGATCCCACCATGGTGGCTGGTGGAATCAATGCCTCGTCGGTAATCCGCTGGAAGTGATGGACACCGAGATCCTCTTCCCCCTTGCCCTCGGTGTACCAGGCGACGGAGTGTTCGACGGCCCGTACCTGATCCTGTCCGAGACCGGAGATTTCATACCGCACCGCCAGGTGATCCCTCGGCTGATACCTGCGATCAGCGTGGTCGAAAAGAACATCTACCTGTGGCTGGCTGCGGACTCGGTCGGAACCGCGGGTCATCGTGCCGCCTTCCTGATGACCGACGGCAGGGCCGGCGATGCGGAGGCGGCGGGGAACACAACCACGGGGAAGACCCGGCAGAACGGCGGCCACCGGTCTGGCTCCCCGCGGACAACAAACCGCCAACTCACCACGTTATGCTCCGAATGAAAGGAATGCATCGCTCGGTCCGGGAGCCGAACCATCGTCTCAGCCTCGAACCGAGACGCCGGTGAAAGTTCGACATCCCGCCACTGCTTGATCGGCTGGCTCCAGACCACCACTCGCTCGGTTCGGGTGTCGGTCCCCTGCCGAAAGGTGGCCTGCTCCTCTACTTCGAAAGACAGTTCCAGCGTCCGCAGCATGCCGCTGCCGCCCTGGGCAACGAGCACCTCGTACGCACGTCCCGGATGGAGCGGGTGGTCTGAAACTTCGACCTGCGTTGGCCCCACCGATGTGGCCACTACCAGCCCGCGGATAAACAGCACGACCGCACCGATGCCGACCATCGCAAACGGCACGATCAGGCCGAAGAGGAGCCAATCGATTCGCCCGCCCATGAGGTCCAGCCCCGCGCCGACAGCCAGCACCACGAGCACCGCATTCCACACCAAGGCAAACAGCCCAAACCCCAGCAGAGCCCAGCTTTCAGGGCTCTCAATTGGTAAGCGATAGCTGAGGATCGTTCCCGGTGAGTTGACGAGATTGTCGCAGGCCGGCACCCCCGGAAAGCCCGGCGCCTCGGCAGGAGACTGTCCCATGGGCGCGAGTTTCTCGGGCAGGCCGGCGGCGACCGCTCGATGCTCCTCCGACTTTCCCCAGGCCCGCACGGCCCGCAGCAGGCCGCTGCCGCCGAAGGCTACCAAGGCGCCAGGCAGCAGGAGTGTCAGCAGCCACATCGACCAGTTGTAGCCCCGTTTGAGAACGACGATCTCGGGGGCATCGGGGTCGTACCAGCACGGGGTTTCCGCGCCGATGCTCGGCAGAGACTGCAGTCGCGCAATCGCCGTTTCACGATCGGGTGTGACGGCCGTGGTAAGCGGCTGGCTCCAGACATCCCGCATCGCTCCCTCGACCGGGAATCGCAGCCGCACGATGGGCGCCCACGTCGTATGCACGACGCCGGGCGGGTCCGCAACGGAACGTCGCTGCAGTCCCTTGCCAAGCACGACACCGCGAGCGGGTAGAAAGTCGTGGTTGATCCGCCACTCTGGTACAGCGACTCCCGAAACGAGAAGGCCGCCAAACACGAGTCCGGCGAGCAGCAGCGTTGCGTAGAAGGCAGCCTCACCCACCGAGGCCCAGACCTGGGACCCGGTGCGCCGCTCACCCCGCTTTTTCTCGAAGAACCGCGGCAGCCGCACCAACTTCCTCCCGCCGGCTTCTTCCCGGCGCGTGGCTACGAAGCGTGGCCGGCTGTTTCCTGCAGTGGCTCCCCTGCGTCTGACGGCCGGTTGGCCCGAAAGAAGCCAATCTTCTCCAGGGCCTTGAATACCTCCTCCAGTGTCTTCTCTCCGAAGTTGGAAATCGAGAGGAGGTCGGCACGGGTGCAATTGAGCAGATCGTGGACGGTGAAAATCCCTTTCTCCTCCAGGCAGTTGGTGGTTCGCACCGACAGCCCGATCTCGGCCGTGCTCATCTCGAGCTTTTCGGCCATCTCGTCACTCTGGGTCAGGTTTTTGTATGGAACGCGTGGCATGGGGTCCCTCCCGTGCGGATTGAAATGTGGGTGTGGAAGAAAAACGATCGTTTCGCGGCTTCGGCAGACAACCACATCTGGATCGCAGCCGGCGGGAATATACTCAACCTCGTCGGTTTTCGACTACCGGGAACACGGAGACGATCCCCGGTCGCCTCCCCACCGCCCCGATTTCTTTCTCCTGCCAACGCCATGGGTGCCATGGTTACGCCCTCGCTCGATTCGCTCAATCCGGCACAGCGGCAGGCGGCCACGCACGTCGAGGGGCCGCTGTTGGTGCTAGCAGGGCCAGGGAGTGGGAAAACCCGGGTGGTCACCCATCGGATCGCCCACCTCATCTCCGTGGGTGTACCGGCCCACCAGATCGTCGCCCTATCGTTCACCAACAAGGCTGCCGACGAGATGCGCCGCCGCGTGACTGACCTTGTCGGGCCGCAACCGGTGGAGATGGGCACCTTCCACCGCTTTGCCGCCCGACTGCTTCGGCGACACGCGGGCTTCGTTGGGCTCACGAGCGACTACTCGATTCTTGATCCCGACGATGCGACCGGCCTGCTCAAGCGGGCCGCGAAGCGGCTGGGCCTCGCCCTCACGCATACACCGATCGGTCGCATCGCCGGCGTGATCAGTCGGGCAAAAAATGATCTCGTCACTCCCGAGACCTTCGATCCCCGCTGGGGACGACCGGTCGATGAGATCGCCAAGAAACTCTGGCCCGTCTATCAGGAGATGCTTCGCGACAGTAATTCCGTCGACTTTGACGATCTTCTCGTGCACGTGGCGAAGCTGCTCGTCGACAACCCCGACCTGCGGCGGATCCTCGATGCCCGCCACCGCTGGATTCTCGTCGACGAATATCAGGACACCAACGCCGTCCAATACTGCATTCTCCGTGGCCTCTCCGTCGACCATCCCAACCTCGCCGTAACCGGCGATCCTGACCAGGCAATCTACGGCTGGAGGGGCGCGAGCATCCGCAACATCCTCGAGTTTGAGCGCGACTACCCGACCGCCGCGGTCGTCAAGCTCGAGCACAACTACCGTAGCACAGCCAACATCCTCGGCACGGCCGACCGGCTCATTGCCCACAACTCGAAGAGAAAGCCGAAGCGGCTCATTACCGACGCCGGTGCCGGCAGCCCGGTGCGGATCGTGCTCGACTCCACCAGCCACGACGAGGCCGATCGGATCGCCGACGAGATCTCCCTGGCGATTGACACTGGCAGCCGGCAGCCTCGTGACTTTGCGATCCTGTTTCGCACCAACGCCCTGTCGCGATCGCTGGAAGTTGCCCTGCGGTCACGGGGCGTGCCCTATCAGCTCGTGCGGGGTCTTGAGTTTTTCAAGCGGCGCGAAATCCGCGACGTCGTCGCCTGGCTGCGACTGCTGAAGAATCCGCGGGATGACGAGGCTTTGCTACGGGTCGTCAACGTCCCCCCGCGAGGCATCGGCAAGCAGTCACTCGACCATCTCGGCGCCTGGGCCGAGGAACGACGCCTGAGCCTGTTGGAGGCGGCAACGCAGGCCCCGGTCATCCCCGGGGTGTCGGCACGAGCAGGCAAGGCGTTGACGGCATTCGCAACGCTCCATCGCGATCTGGAGACGATCGCGGCGAACAGCGGGGATCGTGTCGCTCCACTCATCGAGGCCGTGCTCGACCGTACCGGCTATCGCCGCATGCTCCAGGAGGAGGGAGCCGACGAGGAGGAGCATGGGGAAGATCGGCTGGCAAATGTTGAGGAACTCGTCACCGCTGCCCGCCAACTCGACGATTCGTTCGTTCGTGGGAACCCCGATGACGATGCCCTCGGGACATTCCTGGAGACGACGGCCCTCGTCGCCGACACCGACGTGTGGGATGCCAATGGACAGCGGGTAGCGCTCATGACGCTCCACGCCGCGAAGGGCCTGGAATTCCCCGTGGTCTATCTCGTCGCCATGGAAGACGGCATCCTGCCTCATGAGCGGAGCCTCGACAATCCCGATCAGCTCGAGGAGGAGCGCCGGCTGGTCTTTGTCGGCATCACTCGTGGCCGGGAGGAGGTGCATGCCAGCAGTGCACGGATCCGCGACTATCGGGGTTCGCGACGCATCAACGCGCCGAGCCTATTTCTAACCGAAATGACCGGCAGCGAAACGGTCGTGACCGGGCCAGAGGCGCCCGCCGACGGTGTCACCCTGCCGGCCTTCGAGCCCTGGGACACCGCTGATGCAGCGGTACGCGACAATGAGTTCTCCCAGGTGGCCGACGAGGCCGAGCACGAAACAAGCCGACGCCCCCGTGGTGACGGCCTCGTGCTCGAACTCGACGAAGACCAGCCTCGCGCACTGTCCCGCAAGACGACTCGCCGGCCACCACGCTTCCAGGCGGCGGCTGAACTGGCCGACCAATTGGCGGGGCTGACCAAACCACAGCCGAAGCTCACGGCCGGCCAGCGGGTGCGACACGAGGAGTATGGCACCGGCACGCTCTCGCGGATCAGTGGCACAGGACCGCGGTCGGTGGGCACGGTGATCTTCGACGGCCCCGCCGGCACGCGAAAATTTATCATCGGCCACGGCGCGATCACGCCGGAGTGAGAGGAGCTTCACGAAACCCTCGCCATCGTGGCCGCGGGTTTCTTGGCGACCATCCGTTCGCTCACGCGAGCCCGGGGACTGCAGGGGCGTTGGCTGACGCGTCATCCCGCCGGCTTGCGCCCGGCGGCTTCCTCGAGCTGCTCGCGCCACCAGGCGACCGTGGCGGCCAAGCCGGTGTCGAAATCCTGCTGCGGCGCCCAGCCGAGGAGGGTCTTCGCCCGCGTGATATCGAGACTGCGGCGGGGCTGGCCGTCGGGCTTCGCGGTGTCCCACACGATCCGGCCGACGTAGCCACAGGCGTTGGCAATCTTGGCTACGAGGTCGCGGATCGTGATCTCCACGCCGCCGCCGAGATTGATCGGCAGCGGCTCCTCCATCCTCTCCGCCGCTCGCACAATCCCTTCCGCCGCGTCATCCACGTAGAGAAACTCCCGCGTGGCGGCTCCGGTGCCCCAGCACACCACTTCCTCCGCTCCCGCGAGACGGGCCTCCTCGCACTTCCGGATGAGGGCAGGAATGACATGGCTCGTGGTCGGATCGAAGTTATCCCCCGGGCCGTACAGATTCACCGGCACCGTGACAGCACTTGCCAACCCATACTGACGGCGATAGCCATCGAGCATGACAAAGATCGCCTTCTTCGCCACGCCGTAGGGGGCGTTGGTCTCCTCTGGGTAGCCGTTCCAGAGATCATCCTCGCAAAAAGGAATCGGACAGTGCTTGGGATAGGCGCAGACGGTTCCAGTGTGCACGAACTTCTCGATGCCGTTTCGGCGGGCATGCTCGACAAGGTGCAGCCCCATCGCCATATTGGCGAAGAAGAACCGCCCCGGCTGGCCCATGTTTGCCCCGATGCCCCCCACCTCCGCGGCGAGATGGATCACCAGATTGGGCCGGGCGTCGGCATAGAGCCGCTCCACGTGCGACTCGATCGTGAGGTCGTAGGCATGCCGCCGCGGCACGACGATCTGCCCGACCGGCACGCCTCGCCGTTCGAGCACCCGGCAGACCGCGGTGCCCAGAAAGCCACCGCCGCCGGTGACCACGATGCGCTTGCCGCAAAGATCTGTCATCCCGGCAACTCTTGTCGAGGCGGTGCGCCACCATGACCGGCGGCCACGAGCACCTGCTCCCTGCGGGCCAGTTCCATGTCGGCGTCGACCATCATCTCCACGAGGTCGTCGAAGGACGTTCGCGGTACCCAGCCGAGTTTCTCACGGGCCTTGTGGGAGTCGCCCAGCAACAGGTCGACCTCGGCCGGCCGAAAATACCGCGGGTCGATGTCGATGAATTCACGGGCATCGAGACCAAGCCGTCCGAATGCCTTTTCACAAAACTCGCGGACCGAATGGGTCTCATTGGTGGCGATCACATAGTCATCGGGCTCATCCTGCTGCAGCATCAACCACATCGCCTCGACATAGTCACCCGCAAACCCCCAGTCGCGTTGGGCGTCGAGGTTGCCGAGGTAGAGTCTCCCCTGCAGACCGAGCTTGATTCGTGTCGCGGCGCGGGTGATCTTCCGCGTGACGAACGTCTCGCCACGGCGGGGACTCTCGTGGTTGAAGAGAATGCCACACGAGGCATGCAGCCCGTAGCTCTCCCGATAGTTGACCGTGATCCAGTGGCCATAGACCTTGGCCACTCCGTACGGGGAGCGAGGATGAAACGGTGTCGTCTCCTTCTGCGGAGTCTCCACCACCTTCCCGAACATCTCGGAGCTTGATGCCTGGTAGAAGCGGATCTGGTAGCCGACCGCGTCTTGCAGGTCGCGGATCGCCTCGAGGAGCCGAAGGGTGCCGACAGCCGTCACGTCAGCAGTGTAGGTCGGCTGGTCGAAGCTCACCCGCACATGACTCTGGGCGGCGAGATTGTAGACCTCCGTCGGGCGAATCTCCCGGATCAGCCGGGCGAGACCGTTTCCGTCGGCCATGTCGCCATGGTGGAGCGTGAGCGGTCGCTGCACCTCGTGGATGTCCCGGTAGAGGTGCTCGATCCGCTGGGTGCCGAATGTGCTCGACCGGCGGATCAGGCCGTGCACCTCATATCCCTTGTCGAGCAGAAACTCAGCAAGGTAGGAGCCATCCTGTCCGGTGATCCCGGTGATCAGCGCCCGCTTCGAGGTGACTGCCATCAAAATCTCTCCTAAGGGACCGGTTGCGATCGTATCACACTGGATCGGTGGAGTCCCCGGGGCTCGCGGCTGGGGCTAAGCGGTCTGCTCCATCCACCGCCGGCAGCAGTTCGGCGAGAAACGTTTCACCGGTCGTCGTCGCCCTGGCCGCCCCATGCCGGGTGGCATCGACGATCGCATACAGCTTGTACACCAGCGGCCGGCCCGCCAGGCCCAGCCGGGCAATCGTCGGTGCGACCCACTGGCCGTTTCCACCATAGGTCCAGAAGATGCGGAGCGTCTGGCCGGCTTTCGTGAACGTACCCGTGAAGACCTCCGCCATACGGCTGTCGGCCAGGTGGATGGAGCGCCGCGACTCGGCCTCCTCTGCCCGAAAGCCAGACCCGGGATAACAGCGGTCGGGCGTGTGCCCGGAAGCGTCGTGGGGCGTGGCGCACACCACAAACACCGTCACCTGCGCGTTCGTGCCGCGGTTACGATAGATTCGCGAGACGTGGCCGACCGCACCGGCCCGCTCCAGTCCACGCGGATCGGGATCGATCTCCCTCACGGTCTCCCATTCACCAAAGCACGTTGGAAACCCCTGCTCGAGTCGCTTGGCACCGAGAGCCAATTCCGCTGCGACGTCGATGCCACTCCACCTGTTGGTCCAATACCCCTGGAAGATCGTCGCCGTCGTGATCAGGAGGCATGAGACCAGCGGGATCCCGAACCCTGGCTCTCGGTCGTATCGCATCGAATAGATCCTCACCTTATGAAGCCGCGGCGATCGCGACCGGCTGACGGGGAAGGGCGGCATGCACGCCGTTGACCACGGCGCCGAGCAGCCTTCCACCAACGCTCTGCAGCCTCTGCACGGCGTCGGTCAGTCGCGGAATCCGGCTGACGTCCCGCATCGTTGCCAAAATCACCGCGTCGCTCTGCCGAACGAGAAGCAACGCATCGGCAAAGGCGAGTGACGGTCCGGCATCGATCACGATCTGGTCAAAGTGAGACCGAGCCTTGTCCAGGACCGTGACCATGGCCGGCCGCGACAGTGCCGTGATCGCCGCGTAATCGCACCTCCCTCCGGTCAGCGCAAACAGCCCATCGACGCCGGTCGGTTGCACGACATTCGTCAGCGAGACCTCGCCACGGAGCAGTTCGGCAAACCCGGCTGCCAGATCGAGGCCAAGGGCGGCGTGAATCGAGGGCTGCCGAAGGTCCCCGTCGATGAGCAGCGTCCGCTGGCCGGACCGTGCAAAACTAGCGGCAAGTTGGGTGGCGACGGTCGTTGTTCCCTCATGCTGCATCGCGCTGGTTACCAGAATGACCTGCGGTCCAATCGGGCCGGCGATGAGCGTCCGTACCGCATCCATCCGCTCGGCGACGATTGCAGCGGCGGATTCCGGCCCCCGCGATGCACGTGGCAGCGTGCCAAGCACGGGCACGCCGAGCCGCTGTGTGAGATGAGCTGGCACTGCCAAGCGATCCTCCACGTAGTCAACGGCCACCACGGCGGCCATGCCGCCAGCCGTTCCCAGGCCGGCCGCAACGACCGCCAGTAACAGTCTGGTCAGGCGGCCACTCGACTCCGGCACGCCCGCCTCCTCGATGAGCGTGACCCGGCTGGGCATTTGCAGATCGATCGCCGTGGCCTCCAGTTCGTTGCCGATCTGCCGCGTGACTCGATCGAGCTGCTCGATCTCCGCCTTGTGTCCCTCGAGTTCGGCATTGGCCTGCCCCAGCGCCGTCACCTTCTCGGCCAGAGAGTCATAGTGCTCCGTGGTCTCGGTCATCGATCGCGCGAGCGTGCCGCGCCGCATCGTGAGGGTCGCGACACTTTCGACCGGCCGCCCCCCCTGACCCAAGCCATCGAGCAGCATCTGGGAGACCACCTGCGGACGAATCGTTGTGGCGTGCTTCTCGATCTGCCTGGTCAACTCCTGCCGCTGCCGGTGGAGCCGCTGCACGGCCGGCTCGTCGTGGCCGCGGGTGCTGCGCCGCTGCTGCAATGCGATCGCCTCATCGAGTGCGGTGAGCCGCTCAGAATACTCCTGGATCCGTGGGTCACGCGCAAGGGCCGCGCTGACGAGTTCTTCCGCCACCGGCTCGCCAGCATCGATGCTCCCGTTGGCCCGTGCCTGGAGGATCACCAGTTCGGCGTCGATGCCAGCGATCTCCTGCTCGGTCTTCGACATCTGCATCCGTAACGATCCGAGCTGGTCGAGGAAAATGCCCCGCTGTGTGAGCACCTCCTGACTGTCACCGGTGCCGAGCGTGCGTGCCAACGAATTGAAGGTCTCGTGCCGTGAACGCAGCTCTTTCATGTTTTCCTTGTACTTCTTCTCGAGCGCATCCCGCCGCCGTAACCGTTCCCTGCGCTCCTGGCTCACGATGTCATCGAGGTAGGACTGCGTGACCGCGTTGACGATCAAGGCGGTTTCGACCGGTCGCTCACCGCGCAGCCCAATCTGCAGCACCTCCGAGTGCGGTGGTGCCGTCACGGTGATCAACGACTCGAGCCAGCCCACTGGATCAGACACGTCGCGGAGGGCGTCGCACTCGGCAACACCGGGCCGACGGAGCGCCGAGGCGAGCACGAATGGGCTCTTGATGAGCTGAACCTGCGTCTTGCGGTAGGCCTCATACTCGGCGTTGTCTCGCCCGACCGTGCTGAGCATGCCCGCCTTGTCACGAACCCGTAGCCAGGCCACCGCCTCATAGCCATGAGGCGCCAGCAGCCAGGCCGGAACCGCCGCCACCATGGCCAGCGCAAGCCCCGCTCCGAGCGCCACGGCAAACCGCCGACGCAGCCCGTGCCAGACGCGAAGCGGATCAACTCCGCCCGGTTCTTGGGCGACACCTGCGACCGCGGCCCAAGGGCCGTGGAGAGAAACACTCCGGGGCTGGATGGTCTGGTCGGCTGCGGATGGCGTCATGGGCTGCCCGCCGATCGGCGGCCCCGCACGTCGATCACCGGCACTGGTAATGGCATCTCCTCGATCACCACCGCCCCCAGCAGCCGCCGCACGACGACCAGCAGTGCGACGGCAAGTGGCATCATCACGTAGCCGGCCCAGTCGTGAAACACACGCTCCGCGAGCTGCTCATCGACGGTGACTACCATGCCCGTCACCGTGATCCGTACGACGTTGACAACCAGCGCGATTGGCACGGCACTGGCGACGATCACGATCCGTTCCCACCAGACAGTGCGATCGATGAGCACCCAGCCCACGGTCATGGCCACGAAGATCGTGAGCATCCGCAGGCCGCTGCAGGCGTCGACCACTCCGAGACGTGAATCACCGAGCACGATCTGGTTGCCCTCTCGAAAGGCCTCGAAGCCAAGTGTCTGGAGAAGATAGGTGCTGGTGATCGTGGCGAGCGTCTGGAGGGGCCCAAGCAGGTAGCGGGTCGCCTCATCCGGAAGGGGGTACATGAAGATCAGAAACGCCACCGGCGGCCCCGCCCATCGGAGCATGCGAACACCGCCCGCCAAGAGCACCACGCCGAGCAGCGCTGGCACGAGCGTGTACATGTCGATCGTGACGATGCGATACCACGACGCAACAAGCCGTACCATGAGGCTGGTCGCGATGGTGGCGAGTCCCGCCAGCTGCTCAGGCGTCGTGACCGGTGGCACGCTCGTTCGTCGCCATGCCAGTACCGCGATTGCAAACACTGGCACAAGCCAGCCATGGGAATACTGCGGACTGCGCCAGGTGCCGGCGGCGACGAGCAAACCAGGCCCGTAGCCATGAACAAGCAGACCGATCAGCAGACCCACCGTGGCCCACCATGCGAACGAAGGCGGAGCCTGTTGCGGTGCTGTGGTGGAAATCATGGAAGCCGGCTCCGTGAAGGATGCCAGCGTCCCTGCTGCCGGGAATCATACGAGCCAGGCAATCACGGCGGCCACAAGGCCGGCAGCGGCAAGGCCACAGGCAGCTTCCACGAGCGGATATTGCGGTGAAATCGCCGCCCGACAATCCCGGCAGCGGCCCCGTAAAACAAGCCAACCGAGAATCGGAATGTTGTCCCGGGGACGGATCGGGGCATGGCAGTGCGGGCAGCGGGAGCCGCCAAAAACGACCGATTCCCCACGCGGACCGCGGTAGAGGACGACATTGAGGAAGCTTCCCAGCACGGATCCGACAATGAAGGCAAAGCCGATCAGAAGCGGGCCTTCGAACCATTCCAAACGCATGGGCGACAACTCGGCTGGGAGCGAACGGGATCGATCCGGTAGGGTAAAGGCTGGTCGAAATGGATTCCATCATGCCTGTCTTCTCCGCCGATCCGACGCCATCCGCCCCCGCTCGCCGCAGGCTTCCCGGCTGGGCCGGAACGGCGCTGAGGCTGGGCATGACGCTCGTGCTCATGGGGATCGTCCTCCGCGGGATCGATCGCGACTCGTTCTTGCGGGTCATGAAGACGGTGGATTGGAAGTGGTGGGCCACGGGCGTCGCCGTGGCGATCACCGCCCAGGTCATCGCCGGACTCCGCTGGTCGTCGCTGGCGCGTCCGGTCGGCTTTTCTTTTCCCCCCGGCCTGTTTGTCTGGCGGTTCTTCGAGGGAATGTTCTTCAGCCTTTGCCTGCCGTCGTCGATCGGTGGCGATGTGATCAAGGCCTATCGGCTTGCAGACTCGACCCCGCGTCGGCTGCTGGCCGGCTGCACGGTACTGGCTGATCGTCTTACTGGCCTGGCGGGGCTGGGGGTGCTCGCTGGAGCGGCGGTGCTGTCGGTCGAGTGGTCGCTTGACCGGTGGGGCACGCTGGCCGTCGGAGCCGGCCTGCTGGCGGTGGCGCTCGGGGGCTTCTGGCTCGTGGTCAGCTCCCTTGATCGTCTGCTCACCCTCATCCCTTCGCCTCACCCGGCCCGCGCGTTCATCGGCCAATTGCTTCCCTATCAGATGCGTCCTCAGTTGCTCTCAACGGCCGTGGCCTGGAGCCTGGTCATCCAATTGGGCAACGCGATGGGCGTGTCATTGATCGCCCGCGGGCTGGGAGTGGTGCTGCCGCTGTCGGTCTGGTGCGTCGTGGTGCCGTTGGTGATGCTGGCGATGGTGGTGCCGATCAGCATCAACGGCGTGGGCGTTCGCGAGGGAGGCATGGCGATGCTCCTGGCGCCTCAGGGCGTGGGAAACGAGCAGGCGGTGGCAATCGCGTTGTTGTGGTTTTTGGCGACGATCATCAGCGGGCTGATCGGCGGCCTCTTGTTCCTGCTTGATCGCCACCCGGTCACGGCCGCCCCGCTGCCCCCTGCTCCAGCTGACGGCGTCGGTTGACCAGCAGCAGCGCCGCTACCGTTTTGGCGTCTTGGATCCGTCCGTCGAGACACATCGCCACCGCTTCCTCCCAGGAGACGATCCGGTTCGTGATCCGCTCACCCGGCTCGAGTGCCTGCGGCCCAGGCGTGAGATCCTCGGCCACGAACACGTGCATCCGCTCCCGAAGAATGCCTGGCGACATCCAGAATTCAGCGGCCCGCGCAATCTTCCCGGCGCGGTAGCCCGTCTCCTCGGCCAGTTCACGGGCAGCCGCATCAGCCAGTGATTCGACGCGGTCGAGCGTGCCGGCTGGCAGCTCTACGAGCGTTTCCCCGACGGCTATCCGCACCACGTCGATGAGGCAGACTTCATCGGCCGACACCAGCGGCACGATCACCACACAGCCGGGATGGATCGCCACCTCGCGCTGCCGGATCGAGCCGTCGGTACAGGGCTCGGCCATCCGCACCACGGTGAACCGCTTGGTCTCGAGGAGAATAGTCTCCGCGCTCGATTCGCCCACCTTCGCTTCATTCTTCATCTCGACAGCTCCACGATTCGCGCTGACGTTCCGGCCACGGTCAGAGTGGCCGCGGTGACCGCCTTCGTCGACAGGATCCCAAGCCCCAGGCTGCATTCCATCCGTGGCGAGCGGCAACGGCTCGTCAGCATGCCAACGCCGGTACCGTCTGCCATCGCCTCAGCGGCTGCTGGCAGCTCACCCTCGACCGCCACGAGGACGAGGCGTCGATTCACATGCCCGAGGGCGTCGAGTCGAGCCACCGTCTCCTGCCCCAGGTAGCAGCCCTTGGTGAACGAGATCGCCTGGGTGTCTCGGCCAAGCTCCTGTGGCAACGTCTTCTCTGGCATGTCGGCGGGAGAGGGCGTGCCGCGTTCTATTCGCGCAGCTTCCACGGTGGCGGCATCCGCCTCGGGCAGGCCCGACTCCCTCATCCAGGCAAGCAATGCTTCATGATCCGCTGCGGCGAGTCGCACGAGATAGCCATGCTCGCCCCACCAATCGGTGTGCACCAGCCGCACGGCGATCCCTCCCAGACTGCATTCAGCATGATCAAAGAGCCGCTCCGGCACACGAGCCGCTGCCCCGTGGCCCTCGGCCCGTCCGTGCTCCGCCAGCCAAGCGGCGGCTGCAGGGCCGGCGACAAGAAGGCTGGCGACGTCTGCCGACGCATCGACGAGTTCCACCTGCTCGCGGATGTGATAGTGCTCGAGATGCACCTGAAGCCGGCTCCCCAGCCCGGCCGCCGCCTCGATCACGAGCCCCTCATCGACCCGCAGCACCATCGCGAGCGCGATCACCCAGCCGCGTGAATCGGTGAAAAACGTTTCGGTGCCCGCGCCGACTGTCAGCGAACCGACAGCCGCAGTCGTGAAGTTCTCGAGAAACCGCACCGCATCGGGCCCCCGCGCCCGCACCGTCGCGCGGCGTCCGAGATCAGTCCACGCAGCCCGCTCCCGCCAGGTCTCGTATCCAGCAAGTGATGTACTCATCCCACCAGTGTCATCCGCGGGGAGGTATCTGAAAAGACAGTTCGAGGTTTCGAGGATCAGACCCACCGTGCGACTCAGCGAGGGGTTGCCCGTGCGACATCGCCGGACGTTCGCTACAGCCATCCTGGCCTCCGCTCACTCGGACCTGGCTGCGCTTCGGCATCCATGCCTGCGCTTGCCAGCTACGCCGGCTTCGTGGCACAGGCAACCCCTCACCCCCACCAGTGGCCCGGAAACCCGCCGCCAAACATTTTTTTCTACCGCGCGAACGCTTGCCCGCCGGCCTGCGTATTCATCTCACCGCGACTTTTGCACCCGCGGCAGCAGCAGAAACGGAGGCCTCTCTCATGGCAACGGTCGACCGCCCACGAACCTATCGTGATGATTTCGACGACGGCACCTGTCTCGATCCGTTTGCCGTCGCCGATTCGGGCCACTCAGAGCCGGTTCGCGCGGAGGCCGACTGCCTGGCCCAGTCCCGTCCTCAGCCCCGTGCCGAGGGACAGGCTCGTCAGACCTCGCGATCGGGCCGGCGGCTGCATCGCATCGCGATCGTACGGCAGCGTCAGGGCGTGACGCTGCGCAATGTCGCGAGACGGCTCGGCGTCGAGCTGGCTACCATCCGCCGGCAGGAGCAGCCCGATTACGACCTGCGGCTCTCCGACCTCCAGCGCTGGCAAGAGGTGTTGGAAGTGCCGATGGCCGAACTCCTCGAGGAGGGAGACGGCCAGCTGTCGGGACCAGTGCTGGAGCGATCGCGGATGGTGAAGCTCATGAAGACGGCTGCGGCGATCCGCGAACGGACCAGTGGCACACCAGTAGGGCGAATCGTGTCGATGCTCGTCGATCAGATCCTCGAGATCATGCCAGAGCTCGAAGACGTGACCCCTTGGCATACGGTCGGCCAGCGGCGCACGCTTGACGAGGTCGGGCGGACCGCCCGACACATCGTGCCGGAAGACATTTTTCGCAGGGGCTCGTAGGCGTTCCCGCTGGCCGCCGCGGAAGTGGCGGCGACTCGCCGCTTGGGCCCGGGTTGCGATATTGTTCGCGAGGACGACGCCCTTTACGATCGTGCCGGCGTCGTCAGTTTTTGAAACCTCCTCGTGAAAGTGTCGTACCGTGTTCTCACTGCTGGGCGTCGTCGGCATCGCGATTCTGATGTTTTTCGGTGTCGCGGTCACCGCGAGACTCATTCTCGGCAAATAGGCCCACCACAACGGCCGCCGAGAATCCGAAGAGCACGGTGCCGAAGAGCACCCATGCGGCGATCGCCAGGCCGACGTGATCCCGCAGCCACACCTTCAGCGGCGGCTCCACGCTCCGCGGCACCTTCCGCTGCACTGGCCCGGTGACCGGAGCATCGCGACCAGACTGAGACCGCATGTCGCGGCGAAACGCGTCCCAATCGGCCTGTGCAGCGGGGCGGTCAAGCGCCTCGAGCCAACGGGACCGCACCTGCAGAAGCACGGCCGGCGGAGTGATGATCACCGCCAACCAGGAGGCCACGAGGAATGCCACAAGCGTTCGCCTGGGCGGCCGGGGAAAGTATCTCATGCCACCCATCTTGCCTCATTCCGGCCCTCTTCCCAAGCGGGCAATCGATATGGCACGACATCGACCAGACTGATACCGTTCCGAGCCAGCACCCCCGACCTGGAGCGACCGACAGCATGGCGAGCGACCGGAATTTTCGACCGCGTTTGTCGTCGTGGACTCATGGCCGAGCACTTTTTGCCTTCGGGCTCCTGGCAGCTCTGGTGCCCGTATCGGCCCAAGCCCAATCAGGCTGGCTTCCAACGACTTGGTTCACTGCCGAGTCGATCGATCCGCAGGCAATGTTTCCCTTGGCGGAGAAGGACGGCCCCTGGCTCGTGATGGCCACCACATTTCGTGGCGCCGGCGCCCGCGACGATGCCCGACGACTGGCCCAGGAACTTCGCCGCAGCCACAAACTCACCGCCTACACCCACGAGAAGGCCTTCGACTACACAGGCGAGGAGCAGGGGCTGGGCCTCAACCCCGACGGCACACCGAAAAAGATGCGGTACGCCAAGGCTGAAGAAGTGATCGAGGTGGCCGTGCTGGTGGGCGACTTCGCCTCGTTTGATGATCCGCGGGGCCAGAAGGTGCTGGCCACGATCAAATCACTCCATCCCGCCGCTCTGACTGGTGAAAGTGGAAAAAGCCAGTCGTTTGCCGACTTCCGCAAGATGATCGGGCTCGATCGCAAGGCGGCCAAGGGGCCGATGCACATGGCGTTTGTCACGCCCAATCCGCTGCTACCCGAAGACTATTTCACCCGCCAGCAGACCGACGAATTCGTGCTCAAGATGAATGCCGATGTCACGCATAGCCTGCTCGACTGCCCGGGCCGCTACTCGGTGCGGGTGGCGACATTCACCGGATCGGGCACGTTCGATCAGAAGGCAATCTCCAGCGGCGGCAAGGAACTACCGCTCGAAAGCCGGCTCATCGCGGCGGCTGAGCAGGCGCACACGCTTACGGTCGCGCTGCGGAAACAGGGCTGGCAGGCCTGGGAATACCACGACCGGGAATCGAGCATTGTCTGTGTGGGGAGCCTCGATCAGGTGCGGCTTCAGCAGGCCGGTGGAATAGTTGGTCCCCATCCTGAAATCGCCCGCATCGTAGCCGGCCTGGGACCTGATCCGGCCAAGCTTGCCATGGGGCAGATCATGCCTCGGCAGATCGCCGGGATCCTCCTCGACGTGCAGCCCCGCCCGATCGACGTGCCCCGTGCCCCGGCCAACTGGCGCTAGAGCATGTCGCACACGCTGATTCTTGGCACGACCAATGCGGGCAAGCTCCGCGAACTCGTTGAACTCCTCGCGCCTCATGGAATCAGCTGCCGATCGCTCGCAGGGCTGGCCGAAGCCGTCGCGGTTGAGGAGACCGGCCAGACCTTCGCCGACAATGCAGTGCTCAAGGCCACGCTCCAGGCACAGGCGCTTGGCGGCTGGGTGCTCGCAGAGGATAGCGGGCTGGTCGTGCCGGTGCTGGGTGGAACACCGGGGATCTATTCCGCCAGGTTTTCCGGCCCCGGTGCCACCGACTCGGCCAACAACGCCCTGCTGCTGCAAAAGCTCGACGGCATCACAGGCTCACGGCGGGCAGCCCACTATGCCTGCCATGCCGCGCTCGCCGACCCGTCGGGCACCGTGGTGGCGACAGCGTCCGGAACATGCAGCGGTTTCATCTCGGCGGAGGCCGCTGGTGGGGGCGGCTTCGGATACGACCCGCTCTTCGTGGTGGCCGAATACCATCGCACGTTCGGTGAATTGTCGGCGGCCGTAAAGGCTGTGATCAGCCACCGGGCACGGGCGATGCGGGGGATGCTGCCGGCAATCCTGCGGCATCTGGGCTGATACCTGCGGCGGTCCGGCCCACCTCCGCGGTTCCGAGGCGATGGCGAATCACCCGCAGAACGTCGGGCGTGCCATCCATGCGGCCGGTCAGCGGAGCGACCGCTGACCGGAACCGACCCTGATCGTCGAGAAACCTCCGGATCTGTTGACGGGTGATGTCCTCCAGGAGCACGAATTGTCCGCAGCCCATCCCGGCCAGAAAGTGACTGTTCATCATCTGCTCGGCATGGGCCCGTTCTGGCAACACGAGTAATGGCTTGCCCAGGTGCAGCGACTCGCCGATGAGCTGATTGCCGGCCGCCGCGACCACGGCCGAACAGCCGGCGAGATCATCGATGAATCGCTGCTCGTCGATCGTGTGAAACGACACGTTGCCAACGTGATCACGATGCCCCAAGCCGTAGACCTTCACCGGCATGCCGCAGTCGGCCAACGCTTCGATCGCCGAGAAAGGCGTGTGGCGACGGAGGTAGGAAACCACATAGCCATCGTCCCGGGGAACCGCGCGGGTTATGGCGTCACGGAGCAGTGGCCCTACCTGCACCACATGCTCCCAGCCACGCCGCAACGGCGGCCGAAAGAAAGCCGACACCACCGTATCGGTGGCTTCCGCGACATAAAGCCACACCGCATGGCTCATGAACCAGGCGTTCCACTGCAATGTCCAAGGCAGCGCGTCGAGGTCGTAGGCCAGCAGGAAGTGCTGATGGTCGACACTCACCAGCGGAATCCCTTCGCGACTGGCGGCCCGGGGAAGCGCCGGCTCGAAATCGGTGATCGCCAGGTCGGCGCCGAAGGCCTCGAGTTCGCGGATCAGCCGGTCGACCAGCGGGCCGAGTTGCCGAGCTTGGTAATCGAGCCCCGCCGTGATCGACCGCATCACGTCGAGTCGCCCGCCCGTATACTGAAAGACGATGCCGGGGATCTCACGGACATCGACACGGCCATCCTCGCCCGTGAACCGACCGCGAAGAAACCCCAGGGCATCGGCCGAGGTGTACACGAGCACCTCATGCTCATGGATCAGGTTCTCGACCAGAGTGGCGATCCGCGTGGCGTGGCCACGGCCCTCTCCACATACACTGATTGCGATTCTCGCCATGGCTGTCCGTTCGCTGGGCGCAGCGTCTTACCCGTCCTTCCCCCGTATTGTTGCCGGCCGAGGACACGGCGAGAATCCCGCGCACCGGAAAATCTTCGAGGCCTTCATGAGGATTGTGAAATGCGTGTGAGCGTGGGGTGGGTGGTGGCCTGGAGCGGACTCATGGCGGCCGCCGTGGCCTGCACCGCGGCTGAGCCGAACGAAGTTCCGATTGCCCCGCTCATTCAGCGACTTTCCGCCGCCTCGGCCACGACCCGCGATGCGGCCGAGCGAGCCCTGCTCGACCTCGGGCCGCCAGTGCTCCCGCAGGTGGTCGCCGCTCATGCCGAGGCCGCAGGCGAGGCCGCCTTCCGCCTCAGATGCATTCAGCAGCATCTCGAGGAGATGGCGACCGCGGAGCGGGTCGAGGCTGCCATCGACACGCTCACATTCCGCGTCAATGCCGTCGAGCCCCTGGCTCATGGCCGCAGGGTCCGCCTCGCACTGCGAGTGGCGTGGGGACCGACGCTTGAGCCACTGGCCATGCGACTGCCGGCGCACACGATCATGGCCGATGGTCCCGCCGGTGAAGCACTGCCGCCTGTCCATCGAAAGACGATCGTGGAACCGCTGCTCACTCCGGGTGCCACCGGGGTATCGCTTCCGGTGACACTCGTGCAGATTGATCCACCTCTGGAGTCTCTCGCCACGCTCCGCGGGACGGTCACCCTCTGGATCGCCGGCCGCGATCATGATTTCGAGGTGCCGCTGGATGGTCCGCACCATCCCCTGCGGGTTGGCCGCGCCACCGTCACGCTCGTCGATGCCGCGGTGAGAGATGGGAGACTAGAGGTCACCGCCGGCATATCGTTTGATGAACCTTCCGAAGCCTTGGCGTCGCATCACTCCTGGCTCGTGGCCCGGCAGATCGACGTTGTCACCGACAGCGGCCAGCCGCTCGTCCGCTCCGAGCAGCGGACTGCGGAGCGGAGCGAACGCGGCCTCACGGTCATCGCTTCATTCGCCCTGCCCACCAGTGCCGCCGGCCTTCGCGGGCTTCGCATGCTGTGGCGGCTACCGATGGCCATCCACGAAGTGCCGGTCGATTTTCTGGTTCGCGAGGTGCCGCTGCCGCTGGCCGCGGACTGATGCCGGTTCGGATTTCAGCGGGGAAACAGCCCGCTTTCCGGGTTGTCCGGCAGCCCATCGGCCGCTAGTCTCCCAGGTCTATCTTTCCGCCCGCCCCAGCCTTCTGCCCCCTCGGATTTCGATGTTCGCGATGAAGGTTCGTTCATGCGTGCTTGTGGCCTGCATGCTGGTCGTGCCTGCGCTGGCGTTGTTTTCCCACCTCACGCCGCCGACAGCCCGCACGTTTCTGCGGTGTTCCGTCTGCGATCCGCTCTGCCAGGTCATCAACTCGATCGGCGCGGCGGTTCCGTTCGGCTCCAAGGCGACGCCCTCCGGCCGGCCGACCGCAGGCGTCCCCGAAATACCTGCGTCGGGAGCTCCTCTGGCGGCCATCGCAGCCGAGACAATTACGCCCGCAGTGCCTGCGCCGCCAGCCGTCACAGCCACCCCTGCCATCGAGGCCGTTTTCACGGAGGCGGTCCCTGCGGTCACAATTTCCCAGAGAGAAGTGCCGGTATCACAGGCTGCTGCAGATGACGCGCCCCGTTCCCAGGCCGAATGGGCGACACTTGCAAACCTTCGCAAGCAACTCGCCACGCTCGGCGCGACGGGAATCGATTGTCGCCCGCAGCCCGGTGCCGTACCCGGCTACACAAGCACTTGTCGCCTCGGCATCGATGCCGACGGGCAGCTGCATCGGATGTTTCATGGGACCGGTCCTGACGCTCCTGCCGCGATGCAGTCGCTCGTGAACCAGATCCAGGCCTGGCAGATCCAGCAGGCCGGCGGGCCACGCCAGCGATTCTGAGGTCGTCATCATGAAGCTGCGCCGGACTTCCTCCGCCACCAAGTTGTGTGCCCGGCGGCCCGCCCGCAGCGGCTCGTCCTCGCAGGGGCTCGCCGCCCGACTGGCCACGGCACAGGCGACCGGCCGGCTCAGTCTTTGGGTTCCTCCCCCCGCGGATCAGGGAACTTGGCCCCGCCGCCGCCCCCGCCGGCAGCGTGCCTCGGGCCGCACTGTCGAAGCAACTGTGGCTCCCGGGGCCTATGTCCGGAGCGATGAAATGGCCCGACTGGAGGCGGCCCTCTATTTGGCCCGCGAGCCCCTCTCGGTGCGACGGCTGGCCAAACTCGCCCGGCTTCCCGACGGGACCCGTGCTCGCGTTCTACTGAAAGAGCTGCAGAGGCTCGCCGTGGAATCAGGCTCCGCATTTCGCGTGGAGCAGATTGCCGGCGGGTTTCAGCTGCTCACCCGAGCGCCTTTCGGCCCGTGGGTCCGCCGGCTCCTCGCCGCTCCGCCAGAAAACCGGCTTTCAAACGCCGCCATGGAGACACTCGCGGTTGTTGCCTACCGGCAGCCGGTGACACGGGCCGAAATCGAGGCCATCCGGGGGGTCGGCTGCGAGGAAATGCTCCGCCAGTTGCTCGACCGGGATTTCGTGGCGATCGGTGGCCGCGTCGAGGAGTTGGGCCGTCCGAATGTCTATGTCACGACGCGACGTTTTCTGCAGTCCTTTGGTCTGGCCCGGATCGAGGATCTCCCCCGGCTGGAGAGCATTCAGCCGCCAGCGACCGGCAGCGGGGACGAGCCCGACTGACTTCGGCGGATTTCGACCCTTGCAGACGGCAGCTTCGGGCGGCACACTTTTGCGTCCCGAAAGCTCGACCTGCGGAACGTGCCAAGAAAACTTTTCACCGGCCGTTTGACGATTGCAGCCGATCGGGTACAGAAATGTCGGTAGTCGACGGTCGCAAGACCATGTTTTTCGTTGCATCTTCAGAGTGAGTTTCGTCAAATTCGTTCACGTTCGTTCCTGACTATGCCGATCGTGGAGAGCGTTCGGCCGGGTTCGATCAAGAACATTCGCGAGGAGGTTTTGCCGTGACGCTTGCTGTGGGTCCCAGAGGGAATCAAGAAGTGCTATCCGCCGATGTGTTCTCCTGGAGTGAACTGCCCGAACTGCTGGCCGCCGAGGCGCTTTTCGAAGGTATGAGCGACCTCCCTCGGTTCGCCGACGCCTCGATCATCGCTGCCGGCGATGAGGACGAGGATGAGGACGAAGACCTCGAAGACGAGGAAGACGAAGAATACGAAGACGATGAGGAGGAAGAGGGCGAGGAAGACGAGGACGGCGAGTTCGAAGACGATGACGACGAGTGGGAAGAAGTCGAAGACGACGAGGAAGAGGACGACGAAGACGAAGACGGCGAGGAAGAGGAAGACGAGGACTGGGAGGACGACGACGAAGACTGGGAGGACGAGGAAGAGGACGAAGAAGAAGACGACGACGACTGATAGCAGTCTTTTCGACTCAGGTCGCGTCTTCGTTGAGATCGAGTTGAACGAGTCGGCCACGACGATCCACGATGATCGTCACCCGCTTTCCGGCATCGCCGAGCCGCCGCACCATGTCGTCCTGATCAACCAGCGGCACTCCGTCGATCATCACGATCCGGTCCCCGGTGAGCATGCCTCCGCGGGCCGCAGGCGAGTCGGCCGCCACCCGTACCACCACGGGACCCTGAAGTTCGGCCGCATCGCTGCGGCTGCCAATACCCCAGCGGCCGCGTTTACCTCTGGCCGCGGTGGCTTCCAACATTTGCTGCGATGACTGCGATTCGCGGCGACACTCCGGCCGAAATGGCCGCGGGCTCGCAGGATCGTCGGCCACGGCGATCGCGGTCGCAAACGTGAGCCGGGCCACGGGTTCCAGGCCATCGAGATTGACCAGGTGCACGTCGTCGCTGGGGCGGTGGTAATTGTCGTGGAGCCCCGTGTGATACATCAGAGTGGGGATCTGCCTTTCGATGAATGGATAGTGGTCCGAATCGGGATCGATCTTCCAGTCGTAGGCAAGCTCGAGTGGCTTGGCTCCCGAACGATTGTTGACGGCCACGGTAAGCGCCCGCAGCCCTGCGGCAGACCGGCTGCCATACACCTCCACCCGGTCTCCTCGCAGTCGCCCGATCATGTCGAGGTTGATGCAGAAGGCGATGCGAAAGTCACGGAGTGGCTCAGGCCGTACTCGCAGGAAGTGATAGGAACCGAGCAGCCCTTTTTCTTCACCGTCCCAGAATGCCAGCAGAATCGACCGCCGAGGACGGGAAGGCATGGACTGGAGGGCCTCCGCGATCTCGATCAGCCCGGCGACGCCGGAGGCATTGTCATCGGCGCCGTTGTGCACGAAGCCGAAGGGGCCGTAACTGTTGCTGGCGTTGCCGTAGCCGACGTGATCGTAGTGGGCACTTACGATGACCAACTCGTCAGCCACTGTCGGATCGCTGCCACGGGCCAGGGCGAGGATGTTTCGCATGCTGCCAAATGGCTGGTACCAGCCGCCCGAGTCGCCGGCCGGCTCGAGGCCCAGGTGATCGATCGCCTCAACGATGTAGGCGCCCGCAGCCCGGCCACCGCGGCTGCCGGCTTCGCGGCCTTCGAAGGCGTCATCGGCAAGGGCGGCGACATGGCGGCCGGCGTCTCCGGCGACGATCGTGGCTGCTGCAGCAGCCATATGTCCGGCAGCGGCTAACTCCGCCCCTGCGACGATGTCAAACGGCATCCATGCCGCTCCAACGAGGGCGGCCATGAGAGACACGCCTCGACCGCTCGGAACTTTCATGACGTGCGACGCCTCCTTGCGTGACCGCCTGGGAAAGCCCAGAATAGAAGACACGAGCCGTCCCCGGTCCATGGGGATTTTTCGTGAGCCGGAGAGGTGGCAGAGCGGTCGAATGCGCGTCTTTGCTAAAGACGTGTCCGGTCAAAAGCTGGACCGCGGGTTCGAATCCCGCCCTCTCCGCTGGTTGGACAGATTTGCCGGCGGGATGACGCGACAGCCAGCGCCGCTGCCCGCCGGGATGCCGGGTCAACTCCAGTGATTCGCGATCTACTGCCGGGCGTTCGCGGCGGCTCAGCCGGCCAGCCACTCCCGCAGCACCGCCAGGTCGCGCTTGAAGTGGGCGACCATTTCAGTACCCGCGCCGAGCCCTGGATATTCGTGGTGCTGGCTGATCGGCCCGGCAAACCCGGTGCCCCGCAGCCATTGGAAAAACCCGCGGTCAACCACCCCCTGCCCCAGCGGACACCATTTTGCCGTCTGGCCTCTGGCCGTCCGCTCCCAGGCGAAGTCCTTGACGAACACCGCAACGAGACGATTAGCCATGAGCCGGGCATGGAGGGGCCAGGCCATACCCCCCTCCACCGTGGCGTGCCCGATGTCAAAGCAGGCACCGAGGTGGGCCGGGTCGATGTCTCGGATCACCTCCCAGAGGTCCCAGACCGGAGCCCCGAAAAAGTCGCGTCCCGAGTGGTTCTGGTAGCCGGCCATCAGGCCCAACTCGCGGCACAACGCGGCGATCTCGCCGAAGGGGCCGCGGCATTCCGCGAGCAACTGGCCCGGCGGCTGGTCTGCAGGATAGCGGAGGAACCCGAGCCGTACCCGACGGCAGCCGACCGCTGCGACCGTCCGCAGGAGCTTCTCGCCCGCGGCGTCGACCCGCACCACCCCGGTGGTCACGATCGACAGTTCACGATCCCGCTTCCGCAACTCCTCGACGAGCCGGGGCAGGTCATCTTCGGCCCTTTCGGGGGCGATGTGGGTCGACTTCCCTGGCCGCACGGCACACTCGACGCCGTCCCAGCCGACCTCGGCCACGAGGTCCGCGGTCTCGGCGAACGAGAGGTGGGTGAACGGCTTCGTGAAGCCGAGGATCAGGTTGCGGGCCGGACTCGCGCGACCAGGCTCCGAGGCGGAAACCGTCGCCGCGGCGCCGGCAGCAGCGACCGTGGCCAGAAATTGCCGACGGGTTCTCTCGTGAACGAACATCGAAGTCTTTGCCTCAGCGTGTTGACAAAGATAGGACGTCCAACAGCACTTCCGCAAGCGCTTGACGGGTGACGAACGGTCGAGAGGCGGGCCGCGGGCAGGCGAGACGCGTGGAGGTGCTGCTGTACGCGGGCGAAGCCATTCTGGCCTGCGCCACCTTGCGAACCTCCGGTTCGAAGTGGGCCAGCTCCTGCAGGCGGTCGTCTGGTGGAAGGGCCCGTGGTTCGCAGGAACGCGATGAGCCGAATGTCGCCACCGCACCACGGACACTGAACGGGAAACTCCTCCCCCACCGAAGCGATCAGTTTCGCCCAGGCAATCCGTGAACCGTCGTGGAAGCGGGGCTTTTCACTTGAGTCGCGGCGGCCGATTGCCGCGCAGCTCCGCGGTCTCGTGCCCGAGCGTGGCCGACACGATTTGTGCCGCCGCAGTCACGAGCTGTGCCATGGCCGGCAGCCGCGCCTGAGTGCCGCGGTCACTCGGCCCGCTGACCCAGATTGCAGCGACGACCTGCCCCCCTTAAACGTCACCACTTTCAGAGAGAGAATCTCTGGTGGTGCAAACCAAGGGAGGGCAAGAGATGCCACGTGGAAAGAAGTTTACAGCGGAGCAGATCATCGGGAAGCTGCGAGAGGCCGAGGTCGAGTTGGCTCGAGGGAAGACCGTGCCGGAGGTCGTTCGGAAGCTTGGCGTGATCGAGCAGACCGTACTACCGCTGGAAGCGGGAGTACGGTGGGCTACGAACGGACCAGGCCAAGCGGCTGAAGGATCTTGAGAAGGAGAACGCTAGATGAACCACAGCCTTTGGTCAGGGAGCTGGCGAATCAGGCGCAAACACGGTCGCCCAATCCCGCTTCATGTCGACGACCGTCCAGCCACAGCGAGAGGCTTCTGTGAGCGCCTCGACCAGCCGGCCGGTGCCCTGCGGTTGGGCGTCGTAGGCATACTCCCGGTCAGCATCGGTGTGGTGCACGATCACGCCCAGTGCCAGCCGCGGATTGCCGACGGTCGTGTATTGAAGCATGGCCAGGTCGCCGTCGCTGTTGCCGAAGCAGGCGATCGGGCGGCGTCCGATAAATTGGTGAATGCCGGCAGGCTTGCCCGCCTTGTCGTCCACGACAAGGTGCTCAAGGGTCTTCACGAGCGTGGGGCCGTCGTCTCGCATCTCGAAACGGGTTCGGCCGGTGCTACCGATCACCTGCTCCGGTGGAATCCCGTAGACCCGCTCCGACCAGACCCGCATGAAGTCGGCACCACCCCCCGACACGATCCAGGTCTTGAACCCGCTGGCCCGCAGGAAGGCGAGCACCTCCTGCATCGGCTGGTACGTGAGACAGTCGTAGGGCCGGTTGAAACGGGGATGCTTCGCGGTCTCCATCCATCCGGCCACCCCCTTCTGAAACGCTTCAACCGTCAGGTCGGCGTGCGTGAGGCCGACGACATGCAGCAGGCCCTCGTGCCGGTCGCCCGCCATCAGCGTGGCGAGGTCACCGGCCAGGAGCGCCTTGACCATGGGGTCGTCGCGCAAAGCCGGCTCGGCC
>CAMCYH010000005.1 GCA_945883745.1 Candidatus Kuenenia stuttgartensis | reverse complement strand
CTGATCGCTGAGCTGAGCCTTGAGCCCGTAAAATAAGGTCGTCTCCGCGGAGACCTCCTCGCCCATTCCCTCGCCCGTCTCGATGGCCGTGACGACACTGCCACCCGAACCGATCTCCTGATTGGCCCCGAGCCGAAGTTCGAGTCGCTTGGTAAGGCCTTTGCGAAGGAGCAGTTCGGGAAAACTGTGGGTCTCGGGTCCCTCGCGGTTGTCGATGAATGTGTAGGCCGTTTCGATGAGCGCGTGGCCGGGTTCAACGGTGAGAGTCGTCGGCGTAAACGCATCACGGTCGGCATTGAGATCTTGGATCTCCCTGCCATGGGCCGTGCGTCCGGCCGGCTGGGCTATCAAGGCCACCGCGATCAAGGCCAGCCGCGGAATGTGGAGAAGAGTGCGCACGTGAGGAGGTGCCCATGACGGTCCCGCCCGCGGCCGGAGGGAAGCGCTGCGAGTCTGAAAGAGTTGTCGGCAACTTCACGGCTCGGATTGCAACGCCCTCTGTCAGGATACGGGGGCTGGGGGGTGTGGCGAGCAGGGAGTCACAGCCCGATAACGGTCTTGGCGATCACGAAGGTGGCGACGCAAACGATCGCCACCGCGAAAATCCGTGACAGGAGCGGCCCGGTAAGTCGCCGGCCGATGAACGAACCGGCAAACAGGCCTGGGATGCTGCCGGCGACGAAACCGAGAGCGATGTCGGCTGGAATCGCCCGGCCGGCGGCAACGTGCGAGGCCACGCCGGCAGCACCGACGAGCGTCATCACCAAGAGCGATGTCCCGACAGCCCGCGGCACGCCCATCGAGGCGAATGTGACGAGTGCCGGCACGATAAGAAAGCCACCGCCGACGCCGAACAGGCCGGACAGGACGCCGACGGCGAGGCCCACGGAGGTGAGCACGCTGGCGCACCGACTGGTCATTCGCAGTTTGCCTTCGGGATCACGGCGACAGGCCGGGCCGCCACCGGCATCGACGGCGGCGGGTGAAATCCGCTCGGAGGTATCTCTCGCCTTGAGCCACATGCGCGCGGCGATCACGAGCATGAGGAGCGAGAAGGCGGCCAGCAGCAGCGTCGCGGGGACGAGCGTGCCGAGCCAACTTCCCAGCGGCGTGGCGGCCATGCCAGCGGCGGCGAAGAGGAGCCCGGTGGGAATTTCCACCTGGCCGTACCACCACCGTTCAACGGCTCCCACGAGCGCTGTCACTGCCACCGTGACCAGCGAGATGCTGACCGCCGTCTTCGGGTCGACGCCCAGCCAGTACACCAGCAGCGGCACGGCGAAGATCGCCCCGCCGCCACCGGTCAGGCCGAGGGAGAGACCGACGAGCCCACCGGCCGCGACAGCCTCGGGGGAGAGGGGGGCGGTCGCAGCGACGGCTTCGGCGAACAGCGGAAGCATCGGGAGGGGGCTCACGCGGATGCTTTCGTGGCCGCCCACGCCTTGTAGCCGCCCACCATGTCATGCACATGCGATCGCCCCAGTTTCTGGAGCAGGCTGGCGGCGATCGCCGAGCGGTAGCCCCCTTCGCAGTGAACCACCAGCGGCTTGCCGGCGGGCAGCTCCCCGACCCGTTCCTCGAGATGGGTCAGCGGAATGTTCATGCTGCCCTCGATGTGGCCACCAGCGTGCTCGGCCTCACTCCGCACGTCGATGATCAGTGGCTTCGTACCCATGTCGGCCCGCGTGCCGCTCATCCACTCTGCCAGCGCCGGCGAGGTGATCCGCTCGGTCCGTTCCACGAGGTCATCCCGCTTGAGCAGGGCGTTCATGCCGCCAGCGAGGAACCCGGCGACGTTATCGAAGCCGATTCGTCCCAGCCGCATGACGGCCTCATCTTCGCCCCCTTCTTCGGCGATCACGACGATCGGTCGATCGTGGGAGAGCATCGAGCCGGCCCACGTCGCGTACTTTCCCGAGAGCGCGATGTTGAGAGATCCCTTGAGGTGCCCCCCCTCGAAGTCGATGCCGTCACGGACGTCGAGCAGCTGGGCTCCCGCCTTCTCGAGGGCCAGCACCTCATCGATCGCCAGTGGCTGCAGCTGCTTTTCCATGGCGTCGTGGAGGGCGGTTCGCTCCTTGCGGTTGAGGATGGCGTCGTGCACGAAGTAGTCGGGCGCCTCGGGCTGGTCGGCCGTCACAATCTGCTTGAACGCCTCCCGGCTCATCGGCTGGAGGGCATAGTTGAACTTCTTCTGCTCACCGATCGTGGAGACGGTCTCCTTGGAGAGGCTCTTGCCGCACATGCTGCCGGCACCGTGGGCTGGGTAGACCAGCGTGGCGTCGGGCAGCCTCATCAGCTTGTTCGTGATGCTGTCGTAAAGCATGTCGGCCAGCTCGTCGGCAGTTACACCGATGCTGGCGAGCAGGTCGGGCCGACCGACATCTCCGATGAAGAGCGTGTCGCCGGTGAGCACGGCCTCAGGCACGGTTGCACTCGTGGCGAGGTCGTAGACGAGAATCGAGATGCCTTCCGGAGTGTGGCCGGGCGTCTCCATGATCTCCAGCTTCACGTCACCGAATTCGACCACGTCGCCGTCCTTCATGTGGACGCACTCAAACTCCGCCTCAGCCCGGCGGCCGAGGTGGATCGTCGCGCCCGCCCTGTCACGCAACTCGATGTGGCCCGCAATGAAGTCGGCGTGAAAATGGGTGAGAAAAACATGCTTGATCGTGTAGCCGCCGGCCTCGGCATCGGCGAGATACTGATCGATGTCACGTTGCGGGTCGACCACGGCGGCCGTCTTCGTCTTCTCGTCGGTGATCATGTAGGAGGCATGCGACAGGCAGGCCAGGTAGTACTGCTGGATCTTCATGGGTGGGGCTCCGTAGGTTGGTTTGATCGTTCAGGGATGACGATTCACTGGCCGACGACAGCCGGAAAGCCGGCCTTCACGAGCGCGGGGTAACCGGCCTTGAGGGGCCGCACGTCATAGCCGAGCGGCTGGAGCAGGCGGGCGGCCTCCAGGCAGCGGCCACCGACGAGGCAATGACAGTAGATGATCTTGTCTTTTGGCAGGACGCGGGCGATTTCGGCCGGGTTGACGCCTTTTTCGAGGGCACTGAGCGGCACGAGTCGGGCACCGGAGAGATGGCCCTCCGCCCATTCCTCCGGCTCGCGGACGTCGACGATCACCGCCTTGTTGTCGGCGACGGCCTGCTGGACCTGGGCGAGCGAATCCTTCGTATGTTCCGCAAAGGCTGTGCCGGTGAGTCCGCCAAAGACGAGCCCCAGCAGGATCGCCCGCGCGCAGGTCGTGGCGCCGGCATACCGCTGGTTCCAGGGCATCCGAGCGATGAGCATCGCCATCCCGCAGGTGTCGGTGATCCCGGCGAAGACAAGACCGCAGCCGACAAATCCGGCGAGGCCGGCGCCGATGAGCTTCCACGTCGGGTCGGGACCGAACGCCGCAAGGGCTGCTCCGACGGCAACCAGGGCACCGGCGGCGATCCGCACCTGCCGCTCGAGCGACATCGCCTTCTTGCCGCGGATCACGGAGACGCCGGCCGATTCACAGGCTGCCGTACCGCCGTCGACACTGACCACGTTATCGATGCCGGCCGCGAGCATCTTCTCACAGGCCTGCTTGCTGCGACCGCCCGAACGGCAGACGAAGTAGATCGGTGCATTTCTAGCGCCGTGCTCGGCGACCACGGCGTGCGGATCGAGCCGGTCGAGCGGCATGTTGCGGGCACAGTCGACGTGCACCTCGCCATACTCGGCCGGCGTGCGGACGTCGATGAGCGTGAGCGACTCGCCGCGGCGTCGCAGATCGGCAAGGGCTTGAGCAGAAATCGTGGCGACCATGATGGAAATCTCCTTCGTGGGAATGGAAAGAAACAGGTGTCAGACCGAAAGCAGTGTGTTCTCAAAGAAACGGGGCGGTTATCCAGATTGCGGCCCGCCTCCGAAGCGGGCCTCGATGCAGGCCATGATGTTGGCCAGGTGGGGCTCGGCGATCGTGTAGTACGTGCAACGGCCTTCCTTGGCAGCCGTGAGAAAGCCGCACCGCTGCATGAGTCGCAGGTGCTCGGAGGCCATGTGGCTTGGGATGCCGCACGCGTCGGCCAATTCGCCCACCATGTAGCGACCGCCGAGCAGCATCTGCACGATCCGTAATCGGTGCGGATGGGCCAGCGTCCGCAGGCATTCGGCGGCCTGGCCAAGGGCTTCGAGGCCGATCAGCGGGGGGCGGTTGGGGGCTGTTTTTGCGACCATGGGGATACTCGTGGGCGGCTTACGTATTGATATATCGTAATCTAACGATATGTCAATCAATCTTTTTTGATTTTTGCGTTTTTCTCGTAGGAACGCGTGGTTCGGGGCTGCCCGTGTCCTCTCGCCGGACGTTCACGTCGGCCCTCCAGGCCTCCGTTCACTGCCGTGTCCGCGGCGCTTCGCCATCCATGGCTGCGCTTGCTCCCACAGCCCGCTCGAGGACACGGGCCGCCCCTCCCGGGTAGCGGTGAAACGTTCGCAAAGGAAGACAGGCGCAGCCTGTCGCTGTGGATATGCCGCGGTAGTCTGATTGGCATGCTCCCTTTCTCTTCTTCTCTGGCCGGCCGGCTGGTTGCGCCGGTCGTCGTGCTTGTCTTGGCGGCCGTGGTGGCGAACGTCGGCTTCAACGCCTGGTGGGCGATGCGGCAGGAGTCGCTGGCCGCACGACAGCGGCGGGAGCAGGTGGCTGACACGCTCGCTCAGTCACGGGTCGCCGTGTCGGCTCCGATTCTGGCGGCGCTGCACCGGCTCACTGGCGACCACTATGTCGTCTGGGATGTCGCCAATGAGACTCCCGGCCTCACCACGCTGCCGGTCAGTCCAGTTGCGGCAGCGCTCCTCAAGCAGGGCTTGGTGGCGGGCGCGGTCGTGCTGGACACGCTCCCCTATCGTGTCGGAACCGTGCGGTCAGCGGGCGTGCGTCCGGAGACGGTGCTCGTGCTGTCACCGCGGGAGAGTGTGGCACGAGCCACGTGGAATCGCGTGTGGCCAATGCTCGTCGTCGCCGCCGGCACTCTCGCCACGCTCGTGCCGCTGGGCCTGCGGATGACGAGCAGCATCGCCGCTCGGCTAGGGGATATCGACCGCCACGTGGCGCGGATCGCGGGTGGTGACTTTGGAAGTGAACTGCAGGAGCGGCCTCCTGGTGATGAACCTGACGAGATCACTCGGCTGGTTGCGGGGGTCAACCGGATGAGCCAGACGCTCGCCGGCCAACGCGAATCACTCGTCGGCGGTGAGCGGCAACGACTCCTCGGGCAGATGGCGGCGGGCTTCGCCCACGAGGTGCGCAACGCCGTCACGGGTGCCCGGCTCGCGGTCGATCTCCACCGGCGGCGGTGCCATGGCGTTGAGGCCGCGAAGAAAGATGACACGAGCCTCGACGTGGCCATCCGCCAACTCGACGTGCTCGAGGAGGAGGTGCGGGGGTTGCTCATGCTCGGCCGGCCCGAGGAGGTCGCGACGACGTCGTTTTCCGCAGCCGGCCTGCTGCAGGACGTGTGCGACCTGGTCGGCCCGCGATGCAGCCATGCCGGCACGCGAATCATGCATCAGGCCGATCGGGATCTCATGGTCACAGGCCGCCGCGAGCCACTGCGATCGGCGCTCGTCAATCTCATGCTCAACGGCATCGATGCGGCGGGCGTGGCCGGAAGTGTCTACCTCTGGGCCGTGAAGGACGCCGATGGCATTCGGATCGGCGTTGACGACACAGGTCCGGGGCCGGCGCCCGCGATTCGCGATGCGATGCACGAGCCCTTCGTGACCAGCAAACCGGAGGGCATCGGTCTCGGCCTCGCCGTGGCCCGCACGGTTGCGGAATCTCACGGCGGCAGGCTTGAATGGAGCCGCCACGGCGACAGTACGCGGTTTGTCATAGCGATCCCGTCAGTCGCCGCCACCAGCGCACCCTCGTCACCGACCGGTAGCCAGGCCACCACATGAGCCGCATCCTCATCGTCGACGACGAGCCGGCCATCGGCTGGAGCCTCCGCGAGGTGCTCACCGACGAGGGGCACGCCGTGGAAGTGGCGGCGAGCGTGGAAGCGGGACTCGAGACGTGCGGCCGACAGTCGCCCGAGGCGATCCTGCTCGACGTGCGGCTGCCGGGAGCCGACGGGATTTCCGCACTTCCTGCGTTTCGAGCGATCGTTCCCGAGTCGCCGATCATCGTCATGACTGCCTTTGGCGATCTCGACACCGCCGTGCGGGCAGTCGAGGCGGGGGCCTATGACTACCTCGTGAAGCCGTTCGATCTCGAACGGGTGTCGCAGGTGGCGGCGCGGGCATTAGCTGAGCGGCCTCGTCGTGGCGATCGCGCCGCCGGCCGCCGATCCGACACGATGCAACTGATAGGTGGTTCGCCCCCGATGCAGACCGTGTTCAAGCAGATCGCGCTGGTCGCTCCGACGGACCTGCCGGTGTTGATTACCGGTGCAACAGGCACGGGTAAGGAACTCGCCGCCCGGGCTATTCACGCCCACGGCGGTCGTGGCGACAAGCCGCTCGTCGTAACGAGCCTGGCCGCCCTGGCGCCGAGTGTCGTCGAGAGTGAACTGTTTGGGCATGTGCGGGGCGCCTTTACGGGTGCGGTCACCGATCGCACCGGCCTCTTTGCGGAGGCCGACGGCGGCACGATCTTTCTCGACGAGGTGGGGGATGCGCCGCTCGACGTGCAGGCCAAGTTGCTGCGAGTCCTCGAGAACCGCGAGATCACGCCGGTCGGAGCGGCCACGCCGCGGCGAGTGGATGTGCGGGTGATCGCGGCCACAAATGCCGACCTCTCCGCAGCCACGGCTGCCGGAAGGTTTCGGGCCGACCTGCATCACCGACTGCGGGTGTTCCCGATGACCATGCCGACGCTCGCGGAGCGGCTCGATGACATTCCCCTCCTTGTCGATGCCTTTCTGACGAGCCGCAGCGAACCGATGCCGACTGTCGCGCCGGAATTTCTGGCGGCAGTTCGGTCACGGACGTGGCCTGGCAACGTGCGGGAATTGCGGCATGCTGTGGAGTATGCGGCGGTGATGGCCCGCGGCGGCACGCTCGGGGCTGAGCACCTGCCACCGCCGGCTCATGAGGAGCGGGCTGCGAATGACGGGCAGGGCTCGACGGTCGAGGAGACGCTCGCCGCGGCGGTACGGGCCTGGGTCGGGGCCCACTGGCATGATGACGCCGCTGCCAATCTCCACGAGCGACTCATTGAGTTCGTTGAATCACACCTGCTCGCCGAAGTGTTGGCGAGGACGGGCGGCAATCGTTCGGCCGCGGCCCGGATGCTGGGGCTCGATCGTGCGACGCTGCGATCGAAGCTGGATCGGTGAGGCCGGGTAGGTGAGTTGGTAAATATTTCACCAGCGCTGGCGAACGTTTCCCCAGGAAGCCGCCGGGCGCGAGCCTTCCCCAGCAAGCCGCAGGGCGCAAGCATGCGGGATACACCGCCAGCCGGCGTCACCGCAGTCCCCCGGGCTCCTGCCCGGGGCTTTCTGTTGAAGGTGGCACGACAGTTGCTTCGAAGGGAATCGGATTCTGCTGCCGATCCCTCCGAAGTGTGCGACCTCATGATTCCTGTCAATCGTCGTCTTCCCGTTGCCAGCGGGTTGACGCTCGTCGAACTGCTCGTTGCGATCGCAATCATCGGTGTGTTGATCGGGCTGCTGCTGCCGGCCGTGCAGTCAGCGCGGGAAGCGGCTCGGCGTATCCAGTGCTCGAATAATTTGAAGCAGACCGGCCTGGCCCTCCACGCCTTCCACGGGTCAAGAAACTATTTTCCTCCCGCCTTTGCTGCCACGAATGATCCCGGCGATGTCAACTGGCGAACATTGACGACCACGACACCAAGTTACTTCGAGCCTGGATGGAGCTTTTTTTCGTCCATTCTTCCCTACGCAGAGCAAGGCTCGCTGTACGATCAACTCGACCTTTCCCTGCCGATCATGCACGGCGCGAACGCCGTGGCACGCAGCAACGCGGCTCTCGTGAGTTTCTCCATTTGCCCCAGCGACACACCTCCCCGACTGGTCGACGTTTCGGATTTTGGCGAGTCGGGGGCCGCCACGGTCTTGTCTGGGGCTGGTACCGTGCTCGCGTCTGCACCGGTGTCTTCCTACACCGGTGTCCTGGGGACCTCTGATCATGAGCACAATGGCCGTTTCGATGGCGTGTTCTTCCGAAATAGCCGAGTGCGAATCGGCGACATCACGGACGGCACATCCAAAACGATCTGTGTCGGCGAACGCATGAGCCGGATGGCGGAGGCGACATGGCTGGGAACGATTCCCGGAAGTGAGGTCGTGCATGCAGATGGCTGGTGGCAGCGGTTGGGCTATTCCCACCGATCGGAGAATTATCGGCCGACAAACGTGCACACCACGTGCCACATCCGCAGCAGTCCCCCCAACAAGTCCGATAACAGTCCCAGTGCGTTCTTCTCGCCGCATTCGAACGGCTGCAATTTTCTGAATGCCGATGGCTCTGTCCGGCTGATTGCCGTCGATGTCGATCTCAACACGTTTCGTGCCTTGGCGACCCGCCTTGGCGGAGAGACCATGCCGATGCCGTGATCGAGGCGGCGCGCTCTAACGAAGGCCACAGCGGCCCGGCTACTCGTAGTCCCACTTGGTGATCCAGGGGTCGCCGAACTCCTTCTGGAGAGCCTTCAGCTTTTCCTGGTACTGCAGCAGCGTGGCGGCATGGGCCGGGTCGGCAGCCAGATTCCGCGACTCGTCGGGATCGCTGGCGATGTGGTACAGCTCAAACCGAGGGCGGTGGATGTAGTCGTTCACGGTCTTGCGGCCATAGGGAGCATCGAGACTCCGACGAAACTGCGCCTGCCACGTGCTTGCCGCCCAGAGGTCGGACGCGAAGGGGTAGGGGAGCGGGTGGGCGATGTTCCAGATCAGCTTCCACTCGAGGTCCCGCACCGCCCGCATCGGGTAGTACATCTGAATCTCGTGGAATGTGTGCGAGGCAAAGTGGGCATCACGAATCTCGATGGTTGGGTCGGCGAGGAGCGGGAGCCAGGACCGTCCGTGGTAGGCCGCCAGCCCGCCGCGGGGCCCGTGGTTTTCCCGGCTCGCATACGGCTTGTCCTTCCAGTAGTCCCGCGGCTCAAGCCACCGCTTCGGCCGCTGCTGGAGCGTGTCGAGTTCTCCCGCGAAATCGAGCAGCGATGGGGTGATGTCGGTGTGGCTGACCAGACTCTTTGTCCGTGTCCCCCGCGCGGCGGCATAGGGGTCACGGACGACGAGCGGCACTCGCAGACCGGGCTCGTAGACCGTGGTCTTGCCCCCTGGAAACGCCATGCCGTGGTCGCTCGTGAAGAGGATCAGCGTTTTGTCGAACAGGCCGGCCGCCTTGAGGATTGCCACGAGCCGGGCGAGGCCCTGATCGATGCGGGCGCACGACTGGTAGTAGTGGGCCAGTTCGCTGCGGGTCTCGGGCGTGTCGGGCAGGAAGGCTGGCACGGGCACGTTTGCGGGATCGAAAACGATTTCCGTGACACCACCATGGCTGCCACGGTCAGGCTTGTTGCCGAAGAGATCGGGCTTGAGCTCGAGCGACGATGCCTCATCCAGGCCGCCGCCCCGATGGGGATCGCTGGTGGCGAAGTAGAGAAAGAAGGGCTGGTCGCTCGGTGCCTCGATCAGCGGCCGGCAGGCTTCCGCCATCTGCACGGCGTTGCGTTCATTCCCTTTGAGCGCCGTCTCAAAGTGATAGACCTCTTCGGGGGCTACGTGAAACTTGCCGATCCGGGCGGTGCGGTAGCCGGCCCGGGCCAGCGCCCGCGGCAGCGACAGGCTGACGACGTCATACCAGCTGGCAAACTTGTGAAAGTCGTGCTGATGGCCGTATTGGCCGTTGGCATGATTGTGGATGCCCGACAGGATCACCGACCGGCTCGCCGAACAACTCGCCGTGGTGGCGAAGGCGTTTTCAAACAGCGTGCCATCTGCCGCGAGAGCGTCGAGCGCTGGGGTGACGGCAACCGGGTCGCCATAGCAGCCGAGGGTGGGCGACTCGTCGTCAGTGATGAAGACGACGATGTTGCGCTCGGCGGCGCTGGCCGACCATGGCAAGGCTGCGCTCGCGACAACCGTGGCTACCAGGAATCTCCACAACACGTGTCGTTGCTCCATATGCAAAGGATAAAGGATAGTCCGGCCAATGGCACTTACGGGCGAATCGATACGCCAAGTGCCTCTCCCAGCAGGATCCAGTCGCGATGCCCCGCCTCAACGACCCAGCGGAGCACGCTTAGGTCCATCTCCTCATATTGATGCACCGCCACATTGCGAAAGCCCACCATGCCTTGCAGCGACGCCGCCAACCGCTGATCAATCATGCCCTCCCGTTCCAGAAGCACGAATGCATCGGCCATGCTCTGGGGCACGCCCAGGTGACGCTCGGCAACAATATGCATGGCCATGTCGATCGCGGCCTGGCAGGCTCGTTCAATGTTGAGCGTAAGAGCGTCGAGATGGGTGAAATCATCAAAAAGTGGCGCGGCCGCAGCCTCAGCGTGAATGCGGCGAATGCATCGTTCGATGACGGCGGCCTTGTTGAGCAGAATGTCGTCAGGCGGCGTAGGCACGAAGCACCTCCCGGCGGGCTTCCTGGAGGGCTGCGTACATCGACAGCGCGTGCATCGCGAACCGCGCCGTGACGGCGCGGTCGCGCTCGGCGATCAGCCGTCCGCGGGTGATCGCCTCCTTCGCATAGACGAGGTTCCTCGTGCCAAGGAGGCCAAGATCGATCGGGCGACAAAAAATCCTGCCCAAGGCCGCCGTCAGCGAGAGCCTGTCCTCGACGGAAAGAGCGGTCGACTGCCGCAGCAACATGGCGATATCGATATCGCTGCCCCGCCGCAGTCGTCCCTCAGCAGCGGACCCGAGCAGATAGGCTGCCTCCACGGCGGGATGGCCCAGAAGGATGTCGCGTGCCTGTTGGAAAGCGTCGTGATGCAATGATTCAGTCGCCATGAAAAACTATTTTTTATTCAGGTCGTGACCAACGGCCGTTCTGTCGCCGGCGTTTGAGTCTACGCAGCCCGGCGTTAGGCGAGCCAGTCGGTGACGACCTTGCCGTGGACGTCGGTGAGCCGGAAGTCCCGGCCGCTGTGGCGGAAAGTGAGCCGCGTGTGGTCGAGCCCGAGGAGGTGCAGCATTGTGGCCTGAAGGTCATGCACGTGTACCGGCTTCTCCACGGCTTTGAAGCCGAATTCATCGGTGGCGCCATGCACCGTGCCCCCCTTCACGCCGCCGCCGGCAAGCCAGACCGTGAATCCATGATGGTTGTGGTCGCGGCCGGTGGGCGACTTCACGCCGGCGTCGTTGGGCAGCTCCACCGTAGGAGTGCGGCCGAACTCGCCTCCCCAGAGCACGAGCGTGGAGTCGAGCAGTCCGAGGCCGACGAGGTCGTCGAGCAGGGCGCCGATCGGCTGGTCGCTTTCGCCGGCGAGCCGGCGGTGATTCTTCTCGATGTCGGTATGGCTATCCCACGGCTGGCCCTCGCCGTGCCAGATCTGCACATACCGCACGCCCCGCTCGACAAGCCGCCGCGCGATGAGCATCTGGCGGCCCTGCGGCGTGTCGCCGTAGCGGTCGAGCACGTGTTTCGGCTCGCGGGACACGTCGAAGGCCTCGCTCGCCTCGAATTGCATCCGCCAGGCGAGCTCCATCGAAGCCAGCCGGGCCTCGAGCGCGGGGTCATGCTGCCGCGTGGCGAGGTGCTGCCGGTCGAGGGCGGCGGTGAGATCGACCTGCCGCCGCTGCACGTCCGCCGCCAGCAGCGGGTGTCGAACATACTCGACGAGGTCTTCGACATTCTTTTTCTTGGTGTCGACGTAGGTGCCCTGGAAGACGCCCGGCAGAAACGCGCTCCGCCAGTTTTCGGTGCCCTTGATCGGATACCCACCGGGGCACATCGCCACGAAGCCGGGAAGGTTTTGGTTTTCGGTGCCGAGGCCGTAGGTCACCCAGGCACCGGCGGCCGGCCGCACGAGCCGCGCGTCACCGCAGTTCATGAGCATTAGCGACGGCTCATGGTTGGGCACGTCGGCATGCATCGACCGGACGACGAGCAACCGGTCGGCATGACGGGCCACCGCGGGAAAGAGTTCGCTGACTTCGAGGCCAGATTCGCCGTGGCGACTGAAGGCGAAGGGGGATGGGAAGGCGGCCCCCGTGCGGCGTTCGGTCTTCAGGGCGCCGGGGATTTCCCGGCCGGCATACTCAGCGAGTTTCGGCTTCGGGTCGAACGTATCGAGGTGGCTCGGACCGCCGTTGGCGAAGATATGAATTACCGCGCGGGCTTTGGCCGCGAAGTGCGGGGAGCGTGGAGCGAGCGTCGAGTGTACGACCGGGCTCCTTGCGACGGACGCTTCCGCCCGGGCCTCAGCGTCGAGCATGCCCCCGGCCGCCAGCCAGCCGAGGCCCAGGCCTGAGCGGGTGAGCAGGTCGCGACGGGAGAGTGGGGCCGGGGTGTGGTGCATGGCTGCCGCGAAGGTCGGGTGCGAGACGTCAGTCGATGAATTGAAACTCTGCCGTGCCGAGCAGGGCCTGAGCAAGCCGCTCCCACGGTCCAAAGCCCTCGACCGTCGGCTCGCCGCGGGCCGCGGCGAGCCATGAATGGGCGAGCGGGCGCTCGGCGTCGGTCGGGCTGCGGCTGAGGGCGTTGCGCCACAGGGCGGTGATCCGCTGATCGTCGGCTGGATCGTCACCCGCCTCCGCGGCAGCGCGGGCGGCGAGTCGCTTGGCCGACTCGACCACGAGCGGCGCATTGAACACGGCGAGCCCCTGCTGGGGCACGGTCGTGCGGGAGCGAACATGCACGGCCGTGTCGGGGTTGGCGATGTCGAACGTACGGAGCAGGCCCGGCACGTCTTGGCGATCGAGCCGCGAGTAGATGGTGCGGGAGTTCATTGCCTTCGTGTCGAGCGGGTCGATGCCGGGGCCGCCCGATCGGCCGGGATCGAGCGTGCCGGCAGCGGCGAGCAGGCTGTCCCGCCAGGCTTCCCAGGAGAGCCGACGCCGCTCGGCCCGACCGAAGAGACGGTTGTCTGGATCGTGCGTCGCAAGATCGGGGCGAATCGCGGCCGACTGCCGCCAGGTATGCGAGAGGACGATTTCACGGTGCAGCCAGCGAAGGCTCCACTTTCCGTCGTCGATGAAGCGACAGGCAAGATCGTCAAGCAGGTCCTTGTTGGTAGGGGGCTCGCCGCGAAGGCCGAGATCGCCCGGCGTCGTGACAAGACCGTGGCCGAAGTGATGCGTCCACACCCAGTTGACGATGACCCTGGCGGCAAGTGGATTGGTCGGTGAGACGATCGCGCGAGCAAGGTCGAGCCGGCCGCTCGAGCCGCGATCGAGCGGCGTGGCGCCGAGCAGTTCCGGTAGGCGGCGGTCTGTCTTTGGCCCCGGCCGCCCCGGGTTGCCACGCAAGAAGACGTGACTGTCGATGGGTTTCGGTTTGTCGGCGAGCACCATTGCCCGCGGCGGGCCGCCCGGGCTTTCGGCCTGATGCTTTGTGATCGCCTGCTGCCGTTTACGATGCTCCTCGCCTTCTGACCGCTTGGCCACCCGCATTGCCTCCGACAGTGGCACGATGAACGGGGTGGCTTCGATGCCGAGGAGGGTTCGCAGGGCAGTGAGTTCCGTTGGATCGTCCGGCTTCGGCCCCGGGCCGCCTGCGGAAGCGGGAGCGACGCGGGCAACAAGCCGTCCGTAGACCTCGGCCACCTGCCGCAATGTCGTGGGCTTCGTGCTGGTGAGTTCGGCGGCAACGAGCGGATTGAGCGGCGCGGTGGCAGCGGATGCCGCGGTGATTGCTGCAAGCGCGGTGGCGATCTGATCGTCGGGCAGCCCTTTCACCGCCACCCACGGGCCGAGGATAGGGTGATCGGCCTTGGCCTTGTCGACGAGCCGCTTGAGCCGGTCGATCAGCAGCTGCTCGAGCTCGTAGCCGTCGGCGAGCTGCGGCGGTCGGCCATCGGGCCGCGGCGCCGGGCGGGCGGTGTCAAAAAAATAGTCTGCCGCGTGGGCGACGGCCTCGCGAACTGCCCGCTCGTGCACAGCTGCCTCATGCTCCCTCACCTTGGCCTGCAATTCGGCAAGCTTTGTGGCGAACGCATCCGCATCAGGGCCTGGCGGCGGATCACCGATCACGGGGAGTTGGCCAGGGATCTCACAACTCGCGAAGACGCCGTGAAGGGCGTAATAATCGGCGGCGGAGATCGGCTCGTACTTGTGATCGTGGCAGCGGGCGCAGGCGACAGTGAGGCCAAGCAAACCGCGGGTGACGAGATCGATACGGTCGTCGATGATGTCGTGTGTGTTGCCGAGGAACGTCCGGCCCACGGTGAGGAAGCCGAGGGCGGCGAGATCCTCGCGGGGCACGGGCGGCTCGATTCTGTCGGCGGCGAGTTGCAGCGTGACAAACCGGTCGTAGGGCACGTCAGCGTGCAGCGACTTCACGACCCAGTCGCGGTAGGTCCAGGCGAAGGGATAGAGGGGCGACTGGCCAGCGAAGGCATAGCCCATCGTGTCGGCATAGCGGGCGAGGTCGAGCCAGTGGCGGGCCCAGTGCTCGGCATGCTCGCGTGAGGCGAGCAGGCGATCGACCGCAGCGCGATAGGCCGCCTCCGAGGGATCGGCTGCGAAGGCGTCGGCGGCAGCGGCGGCGGGCGGCAGCCCGGTGAGGTCATAGTGCAGCCGACGGAAGAGGTCGCGGGGAGCAGCCTCGGCGGCTGGGGCACGATTGACGTCGGCCAGGCCGGCGGCGATGAAGCGGTCGATTGGCGCCGAATTCCAGGCGGCAGCGACGGCAGGATCGAGCGACGTGATGGCGGAGAGATCGGGAGCAGGGTGCCGCGCGGGGGGCTGGAAGGCCCAGTGCGAGGCGAGCGACTCGCGGAGACGGTCCTGCATCGCCTCTTCGCGGGAGGCTGGGCCGGCGTCATCGCCGCCGGGCCCGGTCCACGGCACGCCGGCTGCGACCCATGCCTCGAGCGTGGCGATCTCCTGATCGGAGAGTTTGGTGTCGGGGGGCATGGCGAGGTCGTCAACATGCTTCACGACGGCGACGAGTTTACTTTTGCCCGCATCGCCCGGCACGACTACCGCCCCGGCGTCGCTTCCCAAGAGAAGGGCCTTACGGCTGTCGAGCCGCAGCCCGGCTTCGGCGATCGTGGCCCCGTGGCACTCTTGACACTTGGCGACGAGCAATGGTCGCACCTTCGACTCAAAGAGGGCCTCGGCGTCGCGCGAGCCGCTTTCTGCAGTGGCGAGACCGCCGCCCACGGGGAGCACGATGGCGGCGGCGGCCGCCAGTATTGCCCGCGTCGACCGGGTCGTGTTGGGCATGCGGAGAGATGCCATGCTGCGCAAATAACCTGGGACGATCTCAGCAAGGGTTCCACCAATTATAGTATCGTCCGCCCGCCGGGATCTCACCAGCGATCCAGCAATTCCTTGGCCTTGGCACGGTTTGCCACACCTTTTGCCACGGCATCATCAAAGAAGGCCCGCAGTTCCGCCGCCTTGGCCTGGTCGACGTCGGCGACTCGCCGCACGAAGGTATCAAAGCCCTCCGATTCACTGCCGACCGGTTGCCCGGCAGCGTAGTTTGCGAGCAGGGACTTCGCCTCGTTGACGGCGTCGGGTGTGAACGGAAGCACCTTATCCTTGACAGTCGGCGAACAGCCCGCTGCCATCAGGACTACGCAGCTCAATGCCGCGAACGCGTACGACGAGCCCGCCATTCCGTACCTTCTGATTGATGATAGCCGCATCGATCCTCCCGAGTTCATCATGGCAACGTCACGACCCCGCCGTCCTTGCGATTGCCAAGTCGTTGGATCGTAAGCAAATCGATCCCGTCGCGGAGTGTCACCGTAGCCCCGTCGACCATGACGGCATTGACAAGGCCGGGATGGCGGCTGCGGGCGGGGAAGACGCCCCAGGTCCAGTCGTACATCAGGCTCGGGCCGGATGCTCCGCCGCCCGATGGACTGCTCCAGTTTGGAGGCACGGTCATGTTGATCATGGACGCTCCGCCACCGTTGAAGCCCCAGGCCATGCCGTTGTTGCCACCCCACGCCGTTGGCGAGGCCTGGGCCGCGGCAATCGCGTCGACCTCGGCCTGTGTGGCGAAGTCCCTGTTCACAATGGCTGAGATCGCGTTGTTATTGGCCTGCAACGCGATGTTCCTTGGGAACACAGCTTCGCCGCTTCCCGATCCAGACAGCTGCTCGGCAGCCATGATCACTTTTGACGTGCCGTCGGTGAAATCCTTGATCGTGAAGCCGGGCCAAGACGGCGCGGATTCAGTTCGCGGTGCCAGTGGCCACAGTGCCCCCCGCCTCTCCCCATGCATGAACCCATTGAATGCTCCGCGGGAGTTGTAGCCGTACGGCCCACTGCCGGAAGACCATGCATAATTCACCGAGGCAATATCATGAGCCGCACCCCACGAACCGGGGCGGCTTGTCGGCGGTTCGTCCGACGGGCAGGTCAAGGCGGGCATCTTGCGGCGGCTCAGAGCTTGCAAGTTCGTCCCGAAGCTCGAGTCGGACCGAGCGGCTGTCATCCGCACATAGAGCGACTCCTCCTCCATGTAGGGAAGAATCATGTAGGTGGCGGTGAGGCAGTACCACGGTTCCCACTGTGTGCCCACCTCGCCGCCTTGGTAGTTGGATGGGAACCCCTTTTGGGCCGACTCGAAATTGTGCATCGCGAGTGCCATCTGCTTGAGCTTGTTTTGGCAGGCCGACCGGCGGCCAGCCTCGCGGGCAGCCTGCACGGCCGGCAGGAGCAGGCCGACCAGCACGCCAATGATGGCGATCACGACCAAAAGCTCCACGAGCGTAAACCCACTCGACGGTTTTGAACGGTTCATGGTGTTCCTTGGAAACGGAGGAAAGGATCGGGGGAATAAAAAGATCGGGCTAGGACGTGAACAAGACCCTCCAAAAAGAGGTGCTCCCGCCCCCCCCAGAATCTAACACTTGCCTGTTTTGGCGGCTCAAATTTCGTGCTCGTCAGCTGTCCCGCTGGCGTCGGTAGCTGCGTCCATTCACTGGACGGCGACGAAGAAATCAACATGATGGGGGCAGTACGGTGCGATTCAGCACGGTCGCCGCCGCGGCACAGACCCGGGTGTCGAATCGCGATCCCGTCATCCACCGCGCCGCAGGAATCATGGATCATGGCCACCACGATGTATTTCATCGGCACGGATCATCACCGTGACGAGCCCGATCAACTGTTGCCCTGGTTTTTCCAAAATCTCGACCCAGGGATGCAGGATCAGAAAAAGTTCATCTTCGACGGGCCTGGCAGCAAGCCGATGACCCGCTCATTTAGTGATCTGTTCACGTTCAAAAATCGTGACAAACCGGTCAAGATGGGGAAGCTCGGGTCAGGTACCACGCTCGGGCAGGGGTGGGAGAGCAATGTGACCGCCGCCATCGCCGCCTTGCGTCAACATGCAAACCACGGTTCGAACGAGCGGATCAATTTGATCGGTCACTCCCGTGGCGCGGTGACGTGTCACATGGTCGCCCACAGGATCAAGAAGGAGTTCCGGGATTTCAGAGTCCGCATTTTCGCCATCGACCCGGTTCCGGGGGGCGAACGTGACTTCGCTTCGGATATCGGTGATTTCAAGACGATCCCGAGCAACGTTCTCGAGTATTGCCAGATCCTGATGGAAAACCACAGCGAGGTCTTCTTCGGAGTGCTTGGGCCGAAGCGGCTGAAGTTCGAGTCCCCTGGCAACACGAATTACCGCACCCTAGCGATGCCCGGCAAGCATGGCAGTTGCGTGAAAACGATGTTCCAGGAATATCCGGAAAGCCAGATCTCGTGCGCCTTGCTCAGCGACTGGCTCGTTGACGGAGGTGTGACATGCAACTATCGCCTTCGATCCATGCAGATCGCCGAAGTCTACGCCATCATCTGGCGGAAACGGCGGGACATCAAATTCACCACACCGAGCACGAGCTCAAAGGCAAAGCTCGGTGGCCTGTTCGTGTTTGGCCTGCCGGCAGGCGTGCTGCTCGGATTGGTCACAGGCAGCCCTACGTTCGGCGGGGCGATCATGACCGCTCCGATCATGACGTTGACTTCGAGTTTCTGGAAAAATGACCGCAGTTCGGATGTGCCGAATTCCCAGCGTGGCCAGCCGTTCTACATCAATCGGCACCACGAGACGGCTCTCCTGCTGCAGCCGGAATGGGTGGAGTTTCTCAATGCCGCCCAGTCGAACAGCCAGCAGCGTTTGAACAGCGCTGTCCGGGATCTGGCCAAGGCGCTGCCCAACACCTACGACGCACTGCGCGAAATGTCTGCGGGCGCCGGCACTACCAACGCCCCCAAATTTTGGTAACCGGGAGACGGTTCCGCGACTGTCTCTTCCGGGCCATGCCTCAACGGGGCATCGTCGACACGAGAAAATGACGGAACTCGATGCGGCTGTTGGGGAAGGCGGCCAGGCAGACGTGGCTGATGGCCGCCGACTGCGGGTTGATGCCAGCTTCGCCGAGACGGATCCCGTCAACGAAGAAGACGGCCCGCCACTGTGGACCCGTGGTGTCGAGCAGGATCGTGCGGGTCTGCTCGCCGGTGAGCGTGTCGCCGCGACCGACGGCGTTGGTTTCACCGGGCCCGGCAAAAGCGCCGTTGGGCTGCACATCGGTGTGATGACGCTGCCGGAGCCAAGGGCCGTTGGGGATGTAGTTCGCCACGCCCGCCCCATTCGTAAATCCGACGCCGCCCCAGCCGATGCCGCCGGAGGTCGCATGGATCGTCACCGAAATGCGGTAGCGGTGGCCGGGTTGGGGCACGAAGGGGAGTGTGGCGGTGCCATGCGTTGTGGCGACGAGAGCCCCGGTCGCGGAATCGACCGACCAGCCCTCGCGAGGCGCCCGCCAGGCTTCGTCGCCGATGCCGCCTCGAGCAGCCGGCTGGGAGCCGACGAGTGGGCTCGCGTTGGTGCCGGTGAATGATTCGCTCACGAGCACGGTAGCGCGTGCCTCGTTCCAGCCGTCGCTGACGAGCGCGGCGAGTAGGTCAGGGGGCGCTTTTGGCAACGACCGCTCGAACCGCTGCTGCGGCGGAATTACTTTCCGAGCCGGCTGCTCCGCAAGAGCGTCGCCCGCCTCACCGGCGGTGAGCCGGAGCGGCACGGCACCGTCAACCCGTGGCAGCAGATCGACCAGCCCGTCGAAGACGCTCACCGAGGTCTCGCCTGCGTCGCTCACAAGCACGCCGAACGATGTGCCGAGGTCGGTGATCGTGGCCGACGGCGTATGCAGCGTGAAGCGGGGCTGGCCATCCCCCGGCCCGGGGCCGGCCACCGTGATCGTCGCCTTGCCACGGTCGAGCGCGGCTGAGTCGGCGGTCGCGACCGCGAACACGGCCGGACCTTCAAGGACGACGATCGTGCCGGAGTCATAGGCCAATTCGACGCGGCCGCGGTCAAGCGCGAGCGTCGTGCCTGGCATCAGGCTCGACCAGATGCCAAAGGGCTCCGCGGCAGTCTCCCACACCGGCGACTCGACCGCCGCGATCTCGGCGATCGAGCCCGCTGCCCGCGGGGGCCGTGGGCTTGCTGTGGCAGCGGGCGAACTGAAACTGGCAACAACGGCCAGGATGCCAATCCCGAGGAGGCTCGCGCCCAGCGCTATGGCAACGAGCAGCGCTGCCGCGCGGGAGGCTGTCTTCTGCAGCCGATCCCAGTGGATCTTTATGCGGGGGCGATGGTGGACCGGAGCAGCGGCGGTCGAGACAGCGGGCTCATCGCTCGCCGGCTGCGGCACCCATGGTATGCCGTCGGCATCCTGGCACCAGATCCTCGTCAGATTGGCATGCAGCCACACGATCCTGCGGTAGGAGGCACGCACAGCCGGATCCTGGAGGAGCGCGGCGAGCCGATCGCGGTCGGCTGCCGTGAGCGATCCGTCGAACTGGGCGTTGGTGAGCCGCGCGAGCTCTGAATCAGGCCCGGGGAGCGACAGAGGTGCGGTGACCATCAGGGATTGCTCCCGCCCGCGGCTGCGAGAGCTGCCTCGACGCACTTGAGGAGAGCGTGGCGAATTCGCTGCAGCCGCATCGTGAGCGCGGCAGGTGTGATGCTCATCTCGCCCGCGATGTCTTTGATCGTTTCGATGCCCCGGTAGCACCGCTCGAGCAGGTCGCGGTGGCCGGTCTGGAGGCGGCCGAGGCACGTGGTGAGCGCGAGCAAGCGATCGTCGTCGGCAGCGAGGTCACGCTCAAACTCCTGCGCGAGCGTGGCGAGCAGATCGTCGGGCAGGTAGAGATGTCGCGAACGGCTGTTGCTACGCATCTGGTGAAGGGCCTCGTTGCGGGCGAAGCCGCAGGCCCAGGCGAAGAAGTCACGTACCTCCGGGAACTGTCCCCGCTTCTTCCAGAGGGCGAGGCAGGTCTGCTGGTAGACGTCTTCAATGTCGGTCGGACTCGCCAGCAACGAGGCGATGAAGAGATAGATTCGCCGTTGGTGGCGGAGGAGTTCCGCCACGAAGGCTGCCGAGTCGTCGTCGGTGGGGGAGGGGACGGGCATAGGGGGGAAAGAGGAGAACGGCTGGCACGAAGAGGCTCCCGGGCAAAAGGGAATCTAACGACCACCCACCCGTCGAATGACGTTTTCGGGCGTAACCGCTATAGGTCGTAGGGCAGGCCGGGGGTGACCGGTTCGACGTTTGGCAGGCCGAGTATGGCGAGTTCGCGGGCAATCTCGTCGGCGTAGCGAGCCTTCCGGTGGACGGCGAACACCTTCACCCGATCCGTCAGCCGGGCCCGCTGCGTGGCGAACGTCCGCGGGCAGAGGTGGCCCGTCTTTGTCGCCAGGTCCTCCATCGAATTCGGGAAACTACATTCCAAAAAGACGGCCGTGAGCGTCGGCCGCGTGGCGAGTTCCTGCCAAATTTGGTCGGTCGGGCCGGTGTCGGCGGCGAAGGCGACGCATGATGAGCCGTCGTCGACGATCATGCCGAGCGTGTCGCCGGAATGGGAGACTGGCACCGGCGTGATGCGGAAGCCCGCCCGCTCCACTGTCTGCAGAGGTTCGATCGGCGTGGCCCGCATAAATGTGTTCTGCGGCGTCGACAAGGAAAGGAAGTCGGGCCAGGTGCGGCCGTTAAAGAGATCGGCATTGATCTGGGCGAGCACGGCCGGTGAGGCAAGCACCTCGATGCAGTCGGGGCCAGGTGTATACGCGTTCTCGATCAGAAACGGCAGGCTGGCCACATGATCAAGATGAGCGTGTGTCAGAAAGACATGCCGCACGGCGAGCTGCCGGTCGACATCGGCCAGCAGCCCGACCGATCCACCGTCAATCACCAGCGAGTCACCAATCAGGTAACTCGACAAAAACTGCGGGGAGGCTCGCCCTGCGTTGGTCGGCACACTGGATGGAAGGAGTTCGACACGCACTCGGCAGCCTCCGGGACAGCTGTATTGTGCGCAGGATCGGCCTCGGCCGGTAGGATGAGGTCTCACTCCCGCGAACCGCCGCCCCATGTCTTGCCTGCCAGTTGGAGAACGTGCCCTCAGCCTGTGCCTTGCGGACTCCGGCATGGCGACGATTGGCCGCGTGCGGGCGGTTGCTGAAGCGGTTGCGGCTGCGCGGCTGCCCGGTGTGGAAGAGATCGTGGCCTCGCCGGGGCGTGTGACTGTGTTGCTGGCTCATGGTGCATGCGGCGACATGGCCGGGCTGGAAAAAACGCTGACTGTTATCGTCACTCAGACGGCATCAACTACCGACGATGCGGGTACGACCTACGAAATCCCGGTCATCTACGACGGCCCTGACCTTGAAGACGTGTGCACCACGCACCGCATCGACCGGCGCAGGCTCATCGCCCTGCACACCGAGCCCGACTACGTCGTCGAGGCGATCGGGTTTCTGCCCGGCTTCGGCTATCTCGCGGGATTGCCCGAGTCGCTCGCCACCCCGCGGCGGGCGACACCACGGGCCCGTGTGCCAGCCGGTGCGGTCGGCATCGGTGGCCGGCAGACCGGTGTCTACCCGTTTGCGAGCCCGGGGGGCTGGAATCTCATCGGTCGCTCGCCGGTGAGTCTCTTTGATGCAACGCGACCGCAGCCCGCGCTCTTGGCCGTGGGCGACCGGGTGCGGTTCATGGCGGCTGATCTGTCCACGGATGATTGGTGGCAGCCACGATCGCAGACGGCAGTCGAACAGGTGCCATCCGCCACGATTACGGTCGTGCAGCCCGGTCTCTTCACGACCGTGCAGGATCTCGGCCGTCGTGGGCATCGCGCGGCGGGGGTTCCGCTCTCGGGGGCGGCCGACAGCATGTCGCTGCGGCTGGCAAATCTGCTCGTCGGCAATGCCGAGGATGCCGCGGCGATCGAGTGCACGCTGCTCGGGCCGACGCTGCGATTCGACCGCGATGCCACGGTCGCACTCGTGGGCGCGGCGTTTCCGGGGTTGCCGGCGAACCGGCCGGTGCAGGTGCCCTCCGGTAAGGAGGTCGTGCTCGGCCATGCCACGCTTGGCTGCCGCGGCGTCTTGGCCGTGGCCGGGGGCATCGACGTGCCGCCGGTGCTCGGGAGCCGCAGCACGCTCGTGACGGCAGGCTTTGGCGGGTATGCCGGCCGGCCGCTCAGGGCCGGCGATCGACTCGCTGTTGGCGAGGCTCAGGGACGAAGCGGGCTGATCAAGGCACTGCCGCCGCGGCTCGCAGCCTTGAAGCGGCCATGCAGTCTCCGAGTGATTCCCGGCGAGCAGGCGGCACTGGCTGGCGACGCGGTCTGGTCGCAGTCGTTTCGTGCGGGCAGTCGATCCGATCGGATCGGGCTACGGCTGCATGGTGAGCCGATTTCCTGCGTAGGCCACGATGCCTGCATGAAGAGCGTGGCCGTATTTCCCGGGACGGTACAACTGCCTCCCGACGGCCAGCCAATCGTGCTCTTGGCCGATGCGCAGACGATCGGCGGCTATCCCGTCATTGGCCAGGTGATCGAGTCCGACCTGCCGCTGGCGGCGCAGCTACGGCCGGGTGAGGAAGTGCGGCTGCAGGAAGTGACGATTGAAGAAGCTCGAGATGCGATGCGGGAATGTGATGCAGCGTTGGTGATGCTCGGAGCGGCGATCCGCGGGGCCGCGTCATGACCAGTCAGCACCAACGCACGATCGATCTCAACTGTGACCTGGGTGAGGGCGGGCCGCATGATGCCGATCTGATGCCGCTCATGTCGTCGGCCAACATCGCCTGCGGTGGTCATGCAGGCGACGCGGGCACGATGGCTGCTGCCGTGGCGTTGGCCCGTCGGTATGGCGTGGCGATCGGCGGCCACCCCGGCCATGCCGACCCCGATCACTTTGGTCGCCGCGAACTGCCGATCACTCCCACCGAGGCTGTGGCTCTCGTGATCGATCAGGTGGCAACGCTTGAAGCAGTGGCCGGTGAACCGCCGCGGCACATCAAGCTGCATGGCGGTCTCTATCATCAGGCGAGCCGCGATGGGGCACTTGGCGAGGCCATCGTGAAGGCGATCCTGGCCCGCTGGCCGCGGATGGTGCTCGTGGCCTTTGCCGGGGGCCCGCTCGTGGCCGTCGCTCGTCGCCGCGGACTCGCCGTGGCCGAGGAAGCGTTTCTCGACCGGGGCTATGCCCCTGACGGCTCGCTGGTGCCGCGCTCAGAGCCGGGGGCGATGATCGACGATCCGCATGAGGCGGCCGTGCGGGCCGTGCGGATGGTCTGCGAGGGCGTCATCGAGGCGATCGATGGCACGCTGCTGCCGATCGCCGCCGATACGCTCTGCCTTCATGGCGACGGGCCGCAGGCGGTGGCGATCCTTACGCGGGTTCGGGCCGCTCTGCAGGATGTCGGCGTCGGCATCACGGCCGGTTGAGCCAGGCTCAGTGGCCGACACCCAGCGCCCACTGCACGAGCGTGAGGGCGATCTCAAAGACGATCAGCCCGACGATGGCCCATTCCACCCGCAGGCTCCGGCGATGCTGCAGCAGTTCGAGCGCCGTCTCCGCGGTTCGAGAAATCAGATTGAGCTTGCCATGCAGCGCAGCGAACCGCTCGCGAATCTCGAACTCGTCTCGCAGTCGAGCCCAGAGCCTTTCCAACTCGGGATGATCCCAGAGGAGTTCCGGCGCGTCGTCGATGCGAGCCCCGCCGACCACGCGATGCTCGGCGAGGAGTGCCGTTCCCAAGTGCTGAAGGAGTTCCTTGGCGGTCCGTCCTGCCCGGCTCCAGTGGTCGAGGTTGATCGCAAAGGGCTCGACCCGCTCAAACTGCCGCTCGATCGCCCGCTCGTGGTGGGCGAGTGCCACGCTCTTCGCCATGATGTCGGCGATCACCTGCAGCTTGTCGAGCGTCACGTCGTTGAGCAGGAGCGCATTCCCCTCCATGGTCTCTTTTCCTTCCAACTGCACCCGCACCTCGAGCGTTTCACTGTCGCGGTCCTGCGTGGCCATGGGCTGGCGGATCTGGGGACCGATCTGGCGGAGATACTCGGTGATCGTTGCGGGCGAGGCGTCAAAAAAAACCGCCGCCCCGTAGCTATAGAGCACAGCGATGCCGCTGCCGGTGAGAGACCCGAGCATCTCGACAACGAGCGGAGACCCCAGCGAGCGGTCGGTCGCGCCAAGTTGTTTGATGTCGATCCCGGTTCCGATGAGCACAGCCTGAACATGAAACCCGGATTCTCCCTCGCGGGGGAGCAGAACCGCGGTGGAAACAGAGGTGGCGAAGGAGGGGGGCATAAACAAGTAGAGGAGGGATAATGAGGATATCGCGCGGCTTTGCGGCGACACAAGTTGCCGCCTGCTCGTTGCCCCAAACACCGCATTTCATGACGAAGAGCCCCTCACCAGCCTCGCCTCCGACCCCGCTCCATTCGCCGCAAACCCCCATGCAGTGTTCCTCATATGACGGGCGGGTGTGAGCCGATCTGCGACGACATGCTGGCTCGCCATCTTGCTCCGCTGGTGCTCGCCATGACGCTCTTGTGCGACGCAGTTGCCGCGCGCGGCCAGCCGCCACCGCTGGAGGATCTCTTCGACCTGCGGGCCAGCGACCCGGCCCTTGTCAGACAGCCTCCACGACAACTGCTGACCCCGGATTGGCTGGCTGAACGCGATGCCGCCCTCTCAGGCTGGCTGAAGGCAGGGATCGGTGCCAATGCCTGGGGCAGCGACTTCAATGGCCCCGTCGTGATGAACGATCGCAACGGGCAGGGAATGCTCAATCAGCTTGCCCTCGTCGGGCATAAGCCACTGACCGACGAGACAGGGTGGGGCACGCGGGTCGATCTTCTCTACGGCACCGACTGGTGGACGGCCGTGGCCCGCGGTCTCGATGCGTTTCCTTTTAATGAGGTCAACGCGCTGGGCGTACCGCGCTGGAGTTCCAGCCGCTACTACGGCCTCGCGCTGCCGCAGTTCTATGCCGAGGCCGGCCGGGAAGACCTATCCATTCTGGTCGGCCATTTTTACACGCCGCTGGGCTACGAAGTGGTGCCGGCTATCGGCAACTTCTTCTCCAGCCGCAACTACACCTTCGAGTATGGCACGCCGACGACCCACACCGGCATCCTTGGCACATGGGTCGCTTCCGAAGGCGTGTCGCTGACCGCCGGCATCATGAACGGCTGGGACAATTTTTCGGACGGCATGCCGGTGGTCGCAAACCCTGACTATCCGGGGGCGAGCAGCAACCTTGCCTTCGTCGGGGAGACGCTGCTGGAGAGCGAGGATGGCAAGCAGGAGATGGGGTTTGCAATCACCACTGGCAATGAATACATGCCGCGGGTGGACGACGTCGGTCGCCCGCTCCTGCCGACCGTCGGGAACCTCACGATGTATACGCTCTACGTGGTGACGAGGGTGTCTGAGCGGCTCACCCTGGCCGTGGAGCATTCCAATGCCTGGCAGTTTCACGCCGATACGGGGTTTGCCAATCAGGGCCAACTGCCAGGGCTCGCCCAGTGGTATGGCATCACCCAATACTCGTATCTCGAATTGCATGAACGGCTGGCGGCCGGGATGCGGGTGGAGTGGTTTCGCGACAACAACGGCAGCCGCGTCTTCTATCCCATTCGCAACGCCGTGACGAATTCCGACCCGGTCTCCGGTGGCTTCGCGGGAAACTTCTGGGCGATCACCTGGGGCCTGCACTGGCTCGTGGGCCGCAACTGGACGGTGCGCCCCGAACTTCGCTTCGACTGGTTTACTCCCGACGCGTACGGATCGGGAGCGGTCCCCTTTGGCGACATCACGACGCTGCCGGGCGGGCTTGTGACGGGCGACGCCTACGGTCAGTTCTACGGAGGGTGTGACGTGGTCGCCCAGTTTTGACGTCTGTGTGTTGGCAGCACACGAGCGATCAGACCTCCGGCTGGATATCGACTTCCATGTCGGCCAGGCGGCGGTAGAGGAGGTATTTCTCCTTGAGCAGCCAGCCATCGAAGCCGAGCCGTTCAATCGGCACCCAGAGCGACACCCACCCCGCGATCACAAAGGCCTCGCCCACGATGTCGTTGAAGAGGCTGTCGGGGGAGATCCGGCCCACGGCCGAATGCAAGGCGAGCAGGACCGTCATGATGGAGAGGCCGACCGCGAGCCAGCGGACCGTGCGGACGCGGTTGCGGCGATACTGCCGCTCGAGGAGGTCGCCTTCGTAGGTGAAGAAGTTGCGAACGGCCGCCTGGGTATCGGCCTCGGTCGCCTCCGGATCGGTGTCGTCGGCCACGCGGACGCAGAGTTCGAGCGGCACCTTCGGCGGTGCGTCGCTGGCCCATTGCACGATGTGCTCGACGGCCCTGGGGTCGAGGTCACGCTGGCGGAAGGGTGAGGGATCAAGCGCGCTGTACAGGCCGTCGAGTGAATCGACGCGGACGTCGATGCGGTACGTGGAGGTGGTCATGGGTGAGGCGATTTGCGAAAAGTGCTTTCTCAGCTGCGGAGGCATTCCGCCTTTGACACGTTATAGTGCCACGACGCGGCCATGAAATCTACGACCGAACATCGCGCCGCACGTGGAGGCGATCATGGCAAAGTCGGGCGTCCGCGCGGGTTACCGTGCGAAGACCGTGCGCCCGTCCTTGATCGTCTCCACGACGGCGATGTCTTTGATCGTGGTCGGCTCGACCTTCAGCGGGTTGTTGTCGAGGATCACGAGGTCGGCGAGCTTGCCGGGCTCGAGCGTGCCCTTGGTCTTCTCCTCCTTGAGCTGGTAGGCGGCGGTAGACGTTACCGCCCGCAGGGCATCGTACGGGGAGACCCGCTCGTCGGGCCCCACCACCTGCCCGCTGCCGGAGCGACGATTCACACCGGCATCGACCAGAGCCAGGATCGAGGGTACGGGCGATACCGGTGCATCATGCGAGTAGGTGAAAGGCAGGCCGGCCCGCAGGAAGGTTCGCGACGCCATCGCGCCGGCCGACCGCTCCGGCCCCCAGAGTTTCACCACCGCGTCACCGCCAGGAATGATGCCCGCCGTGAGAAAACTCGGGATCGCGCCGCAGGCCTTCATCTTCTCGATCTGATCGGGCCGGAGCCATGACGCATGCACGAACACAGGGCGGTGGTCGTGCATGCCATGCTTCTTCACCGCCTTCGCGATCGCAGCGAGCGCCTGGTCGGCGGCGGCGTCGCCATTCATATGCATGTGAATCTGGAGTTCCGTAGGCCAATATCGGTCGAAGACGGCGTCGAGCACTTCGTCCGGAATCTGCCGATAGCCGGCAAAGGCACCGGTCTTGCCCGGTGGATTCTGCGTGTAGGGCTCGGTGAACCAGGCCGTGTCGAGGCTGCCGTCGAGCCAAAACTTCACGCCCCCGAGCCGCACGCGATTGACGTAACGCTGGTCGAGGTCGGGGCGGGCGGCGCGGAGCTTCTCCACGATCCCGCCGGCCTTGGGATTGTATTGGGTAGCCACTGAGTACGACGCGGCCAGCGTGTCGTCGAGCGCGGAATCCTTGGCGGCGACATAGAGGTCGATCGGCAGCAGCTGTTTGTCGATCGCATTGAGCACGATGCCGATGTCGTCGTTGCCGAGGCCAAGCCCGGCCTCCATCGCAGTCGTCTGGCCGTGGCTCGCCCAGACCTGCGCCGCACCGGTGACGGCCCGCGCGGCGAGCTCGCCCGTGAATGGCGGCCGCCTGCTGCGGACGGCGTTCAAGGCCGTCTCCTCCATCGGGCCGGCCAGCGACTTGCCGTCGGCCTTGCGGGTAAACATGCCGCCGGTGGGATCGGGCGTGTCGGCTGTGATCCCCGCGGCCGTGAAGGCAGCGGCGTTGGCCGCGCCCAGGTGGCCCGAAGAATCGACGACCATCACCGGCCGGTCGGCCGACACCTGGTCGAGTTCCTCACATGTGGGCGGTCGCTTTTCCTCGAGCGCCCGGGCCTGGTAGCCGAAGCCCACGATCCAGCCGTCGGCGGGCGTCTGGGCCACCTGCTTCTTCATCCGTGCGACGAGGTCGGCGATGTCGGTGCAGCCGAAGAGATTGGCGTCGACGAGGTTCTTGCCAAAGTAGATGAAGTGGCCGTGGGTATCGATGAAGCCTGGCAGAAGCGTCTTGCCCGCCAGGTCGATCGTCTTGGTCTCGGGGCCGACGAGTTTTTCTGCCTCGGCCCGCGGCCCGACAAACAGGATTGTGCCGTCCTTCACCGCCAGGCTCTCGGCGTACTCTGCCGCGGGGCCACGCATCGTGAGGATGTCGCCGCCGGTGAAGATCGCGTCGGCTGTTTCCGCTGCGGCGGGGAGGTTAGCAAATGATGCAAAAACAACAGCCGTAAACAGATTGGCAAGGCGCATTACGAGTCTCCTTGAGATTTGTGAGCCGCACAGTTTCCGGGATGCGGCGGGGGATGACCAGTGGCCTGAGTGGGGCTGGAAATGGGGTTACCTCGGACCGCTGTGGCCAGGTGTGGTCTGGCGACAACCACGCCGGAAAACGACAAAAAGGCAAACTTTGGGATGTCACCCGGCAAGAGGCGATTCCGGTTGCAAGGGTATTCCGGGAAACTCTTGCGTATGGTGGGTCGGATCACCCGATTTCTTGCGTTTATGGCACCGTAGAGAAATGGCCGCTACGCCGCCGCCGGCTGAGGCGACTGTCACAATCCTGTTGGGTGCAGGATGTGCGATTCCCCACGGGCCGTGCGGCGACTGCCACCCTTTCGTGGTCTACGGCAGCGGCACTTGCGCGGGCTGCATGAGGTAGCCGATCAGGTCGCGAATGGCGTCGGGAGAAAGATGGTCGAGCATCCCCTCGGCCATCGGTGACTGCTGCGTGACGGTCACCTCGTCGATGTCTTCGGTGGCGATCACGTGACGGTCGGTGGGCGTGACGAGTGTGAGTGTGCGGTCGTCGCGGGTCGTCACGAGTCCGTTGAGCACCCGCCCGTCGGCGAGCACGACGATCGACATCCGGTAGTCGCGGTTCACCACGCCGCTGGGATCGACGATGTTTTCGAGCAGATAGTCGATGTTCGTGCGGTTGCCGCCGGTGAGGTCGGGGCCGATCGACTCGCCGGCGCCAAAGAGCTTGTGGCAGCGGCTGCAGGATATGTCGAAGAGCTTGCGGCCCTGGGATGTGTCGGCCGCCGCGAGGACCGCCGGCTGCAGGGCTTCCTTGAGTGAGTCGATTCGCCACCGCTTTTCGGCCGTCGTCTCGGCGACGCCGCCCCAGTCGCTTTCGAGGCGGGCGTCGAGTGCGGGATCGCCGAGCGAACGGATCTGCCTCAGCTCGTAGGCGGTGATGGCATCGCGTGGGATGGTTCCCCTGGACACGGCGTCGAGCAGGGTGGCGGCGAACGTGCGTCGCGAGGCGAGGATGCCGATGAGCTTGGGCCGGTATGGAGCGCGAAACCGGCCGTAGGCCGTGACGAGCGCCTGCGCCACGCCTGCGTCGTCGCTCTGCGAGAGACCCTCTGCGGCGAGGACGTTGAATCGCTGGTCGTTGAGCAGACTGAGGCAGATGCCGCGGACGCTGTCGTCACCCTGTCGCACGATCGCTTCGAGCGCCGACAGGCGGATACTCTCATCGGCCCTCTCGTCGAGCACCAGTCGGCGGATCTCGTCGATCGCACGGCCATCGCCGAAAATCGCCGAGAGTTCGCGGACGACCTCGGCCTGTGTCGCGGCACCCGTCGCCAACTGCGCAGCGAGGGCGTCCCAGCCCGCGGGCTTCGGGGCCCGCCGCCAGCCGGAGAGACCGTCGGCGATTCCTGCGAGCAGGTTCTGTTGCACGCGTTCGTCGTGCGTGCCCGCGATGGCGGCGACTAGCCGTTCCATGCCCCCGGGCTGCCGTTCGATCAGGCTGGCGAGCCGGCGGGCGATCAGTCGCTGTGTGTTCGGCCACTGCGAGCCGACGGCGATGTCCGCCGTCCGGCGCGGGTCCGCCTCGACTGTCGGGATCAGGCCATACCAGACCAGCAGCGGCAGATTGTGATCGTCGGCGTCTTCACCGCGAGTCATCAGAGCGGCGGCCAGATCGGCGCGGCGATCGACGGGCATCCGCTGGAGTGCTGAGGCGAGGGCGAGTCGGACCAGTCCGCTCACGTCGTCCGTGGCGAGCCGGTGGAGATCGGCGGCAACCGCGTCATAGGCGGTGGCCACGCGGGCGGACTCCTCCGGCGAGACGGTCGCCGGCCCGATGACGCCATCGATCGGCCAGTCGTCGCTGAGCAGGCGGACGCCCCAGGCCCGCAGATGCTCGTCGGAGTGGGTGAGCAGACTCCGCAGAAACGACTGGTCGCACCCGCCGCTGGCATGGAGCGTGAGCACGGCGCGGCAGGCGACGACCGGGTCGGCCGCCGCGGCGAGCCGGCGCAGTGTTTCATGCGCCTGCGGCAGATCGTTCGCGAGGCCGGGGGGCGAGGCGGCGTCGTGTGCGGGGCCCACGCCTGCGCGTTCGGCGAGGATGATCCGCGCCTGCCGCGGATACCATTCATTCGCGTGCGTTGCCAGGTTTGCGAGGGCCACGCAGGAGAGGCCGGCCAGATCCTGCGGCATTCGTTGCATGTCGCTGCCGTGGGCGATCCGGAAGATGCGACCGCTCGTGCGGTGCACGCCCGTCGCCTCGTGGCACTCGCCCGTGTCGCTCCAGTCGATCGCCAGCACCGTGCCGTCGGGGCCGTAGGCCAGTTCCATGCCGCGGAAGAACGGATCGTGGGACAGGAGCATGTCGCGGCCGTGACGGCCCACGTAGCCGCTCCCCTCGCGTTCGAGCAGTTCCTGGTTCACACGTCGACCGTGAAAGTTCCACGTCAAGAGTCGGCCGCGGTACTCCTCGGGCCAGTCGTCGCCGAGATAGATCATCAGCCCTGAGTGGGCGTGGCCGCCGCCGAGATCGTTGGCAGCGCCATCCCGCGACTTCTGCCAGCCGCCGCCGGTGTCGAAGTGCCAGTGGTCGGCGTGCATGTCGATGAGTTGGTACGCGTGCGGATTCGGATCGAGCGTGCCATGCCGTGGATAATGGGCCCCGGGGATGATCTGCCAGAGATGGCCGTTGACGGTGTTGATGAAGAAGCCGTCGCCAAAGGCGTTCCAGTCGTGGCCCCAGGGGTTCGTGGTGCCGTGGGAGAGCACCTCGAACCGGCCCGATCGCGGTGAATATCTCCAGATGCCCCCTTCGAGCCGCACGCGATGTGTCGCCGTCGCGCCGGGCGGGCCGATGCGGCCGGGGCAGGAGCCGCCGCAGCGGCCGTAGAGCCAGCCATCGGGGCCGAACCGCAGTCCGTTGGCAAAGTTGTGGTAGTTCTCCGTCGCCACCTCGAAGCCGTCGAGCATCACCTTCGCCGGGCCGTCTGGAACATCGTCGCCATTGCGATCAGGCACGAAGAGCAATCGTGGCGGGCACATCAGCCAGACGCCGCCGAGTCCGACTTCCACGCTCGTCAGTTGCTGCAGGTCGTCGAGGAATACCTTCCGCTCATCGGCGGTGCCGTCGTTGTCGCGGTCGGCGAAGATGAGCACGCGGTCGCGGAGGCGGGTATCCATCTTGATGGGCCGTTCGGCGTAGGTGTGGTTCTCCGCAATCCAGAGCCGACCGCGGGCATCCCAGGCCATGGCGATCGGGTTCAGCACGTCCGGTTCGGCGGCGAACACGCCGACGCGAAATCCCTCGGGCACGCCCATGGTGGCCGCGGCCTCCGCGGCGGGCAGCGGCATGGCGGCCGCGTCCTTCTCACTGTTGAACGGTGTTGGAAAGCCCTCGGCGCGGCACCATGCTGCGGCCAGCGAGGTGGTAAACAGTGTCGCCGTGAACGTGATTCGGAGGAGGGCGAGCATCGAGTCACTATACAAGACGCCCCACCCCCATCAGGCTGCCCTCGGCGTTTTCTGCCGGCTGGGCAGACATCGCGCCGCTTGGCGACTGGTGCGAGTTGACCGTGTTATCGAGTGCCAGCAGGAGTGCCCTAGCCTATATGAACACACGACGGGGAGCAGGCTTGCGTCACCACACTCACCGAACGCTCCGCCCGGCAGGGAGTTGATAGCCCGCGGTCTAGAACTCGCTGAGAAGTTTTTTCGCCTGGCTGGCGTCCGGCCGGCCGGTCCGTCGGGTCCTGTCGAAAAACGTCTTCAGGCGATCACCTTTGTCGGGATCGACTCGTGTCACCTGCTCGACGAGACTGTCGAAGTCGATGGCTTCGCTGCCCAGGGGCTGTCCATCGACGTAGTTCCTCAGCACGCCCCGAGCGGCGGCGAGTGAATCCATCGGCTTCGACTCTAAAACTCGGTCTTGAACCACGCCGGAACTGCATCCCGCAAGCACGAGTGCCAGGGCGAGCATCGAACCGTTGAGCAAACTGCCAGCGTCAGTGATCCGTGTCATGTGGGTGAGCACCATGGAAGCAAGGGATTGTGCGTTGAAATCGCCGTGCGGAGGTGGGGTGAAGCGGTCACGGCCGTTCTGCTGTCTGGCCGTCTTTACGATTTGCGAGTCGCTGGAATGTCAATGTCGCAATTCCGTCACTGATGAATGCCGTCGACGCATCTCCAAACGCAGCGTTGACCCCGCCATAATGACGGCTTCGAGGAGGAAAAAAGCCCTCGCCGCCATCGTACGCCATTCCAGGATTGCCATTCCCTCCGGATGGAAAGGACCAGTTCGGCGGAGCGGCGCAATTTACGAGCGAATTGCCATGGCCGTTCCAACCCCACTGGTTGCCGTTGTTGCCGCGCCATTCACCGCCGCCAAGAAGGGCCGCGCCATTCGCATCGAGTTCCGCTACGGTCGGAAAGTTCCTGTCGACTATCGATGCAAGCGTGACATTGCGTTTGTAGTTCCTGGGAAAAACTGCGGTCCCAGTGGTGCCGTCACCAGCCAGAAGTTCGGACGCCATGATGGTCTTCGACAATCCATCCGTGAAGTCCTTCGGACCGAACCCCGCCTTGTACTGTTGGGCCTCCGTTCGCGGGCCTGTGCCCCCGGGCTTGTTGTCCCATGCCGCTCCTCCGCCATCACGGTGGGAGAATCCATTCGCGTTTGCCAGTCCGGCGCCCCCCAGATGCGTGGAACTACCGGTCGAAAACCCATAGTTGGCTGGGCCTTCGGCTTGATTGCCCTCGTACACACCATCCGTGGGACAGTCCATCGCCTTCAATTTCGTTCTCTGTAGGCCGTACAAAACTGCTGGACTTGCGTCGTCCATGCATTCGGTCATGCGGTCGAACAGCACGGTTTCTTCCATGAACGGCAACATCAGGTAGAAGCCGCTGGTGTTCTCCCAGTTGTTCCACGACGTTCCGGCTTTGGGGTGGATGTACCAAGAGGGAAACGCCTCGTTGGCCTCCAGGAATCCGTGCGCGGCGAGCCCAAGTTGTTTGAGATTGTTTGAGCAGCCGATGCGGCGAGCCGATTCGCGAGCAGCTTGGACGGCCGGAAGAAGAAGCCCGACAAGAACGCCGATGATCGCGATCACAACGAGCAGTTCGACGAGCGTGAAAGCTCGCGAGAATCGCTGGGCTGGATGAGAAATAGACATGGACGGATCCTCTCAGAAAACGACATGGTCACATCCGGGGCAGAACCTTAACCAAAAAACATCGCCCCCAAAACTTTATGTATAAATCCGTACTCCCTCCCCGTCAACGGCATGCATCGACCCATGAGACTCTCACAGCACTATCAGCCGAAGTCCCACGCCTGGCTCGCCATCTGGCTCCCGGGCCTGCTCGCCCTGCTGCTCGCAGCGGCCGGGGGCGACGCTGCTGCCCAGGGCACCGCGCCGCCGTCGCCGGCAGTCGCCGCGGCCGAGTGCCGGCCGCGCGGCGGCCTGCCAGGGTTTCTGGCGAAGGCCCGCGCCGGCGGTGACGTGCGGGTGGCCTACCTCGGCGGGAGCATCACCGCTGCGCCGGGCTGGCGGGTCTTCTCGCTCGAGCGTCTACGGAGCGGGTTTCCGCAGGCGCGGTTCACCGAAACGAACGCCACGATCGGCGGCACCGGATCGGATCTCGGCGCCTTCCGTGTCGGGCAGGACGTGATCGCCCACCGCCCCGACCTCGTCTTCATCGAGTTCGCCGTCAATGACGCCGGAGCGCCGCCGGAGCGGGTGGTCGCCACGATGGAGGGCATCGTCCGGCAGATCCGCCGCGCCGATCCCGCCACCGACATCTGCTTCGTCTACACGCTCTCCGAACCCCTGCTGCCCGAGCTGACGAAGGGGGATTGTCCGCGGGCCGCGGCGGCGATGGAGTTGGTGGCCGACCATTACCGCTTACCCTCCATGCACTTCGGCGTCGAGGTCGTGCGGCGGATCGCCGCGGGCACGCTCGTCTTCAAGGGGGAGAAGCCGGAGAAGCCCGCCGCGGCCGCCGTGCCCCTCGTCTTCTCGACCGACGGCGTCCACCCGCTCGTCGAGACGGGCCACCGGCTCTACGACGACATCTTCGGCAGGGCGTTCGCTGAGATCGCGGCCGCGTCGCCGCCGGCAGCCGCATCGGCCCCGCCGCTCCCCCCGCCGCTCCGTGCCGACAACTGGGAGCACGCCCGGCTCGTGCCGATCGACGAGAGCATGCTCGAGGGGGGCTGGAAGAAGGTGACCCCCGCCGACGACGAGCGGGCCAAGTCGTTCGCGGCGCGGATGCCGGTGCTCTGGAAGGCCACGGAGCCCGGCGCCCGCCTCACGGTGCCGTTCACCGGCACCCACCTCTCCGTCTACGACCTGGTCGGCCCGGGGGGGGGAACGGTGTCGGTGAAGGTTGACGAACGCGAGGCCCGCAGCGTGCCGCGGATCGACGGCTATTGCACATACTGGCGAATCGCGAAGCTCGCCGCGGGTGATCTTCCCGCCGGACCGCACCGGGCGACCTTCGCGCTCGAGCAGCAAGCCCCCGATAAGGCGACGATCCTCTTCGAGCAGAATCGCCCCGACCTCGCCAAGCACCCGGAGAAATACGCCGAGAGCACCTGGTATGCCGCGGCGCTGCTCGTGCTCGGCGAGGTACGGCAGGCAGCCGAACCAACGCCGGCCTACCGCGAGCCGGCACCGCCGGCCTACCGCGACCCGAAGCCGCAGGCCTACCACCTCCAGGCGCGGGCCAGCGTCCTCGACCCGCGGGCCAAGCCCCATCCCGAGATCGATTTCGTCTTTGAGAAGGGGGGCAAGCCGGCCGACGTCGAGCACGCCACCGTCGACACCCGCGTCGCGCCGCGGGGCCGGCTCGTCGTCTGGCTCATGAACTACAACGAGGGGCTCTTCCAGCGGCTCAACTCCTACGGTCTCCACGCCGTGCAGCCGCACTACGCCAACCAGTGGTTCGCGAAGCTGCCGCCGAAGGACCGGATGGCCCGGGGCAACGTGCGGCTCGAGGCGGCGCTCGGGGAGGACGTGAGCGACCAGATCGACATCCCCAAGCCCGACGGGATGACGCAGCGAGTGCGGGCGCTCCTCCGCTGGCTCGCGAAGGAGCATCCGCAGGGGCGGTGGGAGCAGTTTCTCTCGCGCGACGGCGCGCAGGTGCGCTGGGAGAAGGTGATCATCAGCGGCGCCTCGCATGGCGCGACCACCGCGGCCCGGTTCGCCAAGCACACGAAGGTCGATCGCGTCGTGATGCTCTGCGGCCCGCGCGACCAGGACCAGGACTGGCAGTCGCTCCCCTCGGCCACCGACGGCAGCCGCTACTTCGGATTCTCGCACGTGCTCGATGGGGGCTGGACCGGCGACCACTACTGCCGCTCGTGGGAGCTGCTGGGCATGAACCGCTACGGGCCGCTCGTGGACGTCGACAAGGTGGCCGCGCCCTACCACGACTCGCGGAGTCTCGTGTCGGCCGCCGACGTCGGCGGCAATGCCGACAAGGCCCACGGCGCGGTGCAGCCCGGGGGCTCGTCGCCGAAGGGGCCTGATGGCCGGCTGCTCTACGAGGAGGTCTGGAAATACCTCTACACGCATCCTGTGGACGCCGTTGGCGAACCGGTCCCCGCCGACCCCGACTGCCGACAGGATCATCCGCTCGGCAAGTGAGCCACCGGCCCAGCCTCCGGTCGACCGCCATAGCGAAGAACCGTAAGATACAGTGCAGTCGGTGGCCCCGACGCCATACCCTTCGAGGCGACGCGTGAAGAACTGACGATGCTCGATTCGGGCATCGACCCACGTCGGAAACTGCTCGAGCCTCGAGGACCGGCTCCGTTCTCCGGGGATTCTCCTGTCGAATTGAGTACGGACATGCGAACTCCCGGCACACGCTTTCGCTCGCTGCTGCTGCTGCTCGTCACGCTCGTCGGCATGCCCGCCGCTGGCGACCACACTGTCGAACCGTTCGAACCGTTTCTCGTGAAGCACTGCGGCCGCTGTCATGGCCCTGAGGACGAGGAAGGCGAGCTTCGCATCGACCAGCTATCGCAGGATTTCAAGTCGGCCGCCGATAGTCACCGCTGGGCCGAGGTCCTCGAGCGGGTGAACTCCGGTGAGATGCCTCCGGATACAGAGCCGCGCCCGACGCAGGACGAGATCGCGACGTTTGTCACGAGCCTCGACGCACGGTTGAAGGAGGGCCGGGCAACACGGATGGCGGCGCGGCCCGCCGTGACGCATTATCGGCTCAGCCGTACGGAGTACCAAAACACCGTCTACGACCTGCTCGGCGTCCGCTACGATCCGACCAAGCCCGGGCAACTGAATGAAGACACGCTCTGGCACGGCTACGAGCGGATCGGCTCCGAGTTGTCGCTGTCACCGTCGCATGTCGACCGCTATTACAATGCCGCGGAACTCGTGCTCGACCGGGCCTTTCCCGCCGCGTCGGGCGAGGCACGCATGGTGCGGAAGACCGCCACCGAGCTGCGCTACGGCGACGGAAAAACCCAGCAGGCGGCGCTCGATCGGTTCGGCATTCAGCGGCCGCTGCGGTATCTCCTCTTCCCCGGGACCGTGCAGAGCGCCTTCTCGGCCAACTGGTTCGGGAAGACCGGCCCTGAACACAGCGGGCTTTATCGCATGCGGCTCCAGGCCAGCGGCATCCGACCGCCGGGCGGCCAGCCGGCCCACCTGAGCATCGGCACGCGGACCAGCGAGGAGACCGTGGATGGCCTGATCGAACTCGACATTACGGCTCCGGAGGACAGCCCGCAGGTCTACGAGCGGGAGGTCTTTCTCGAGATGCCGCGGTCACTGGAATGCTGCGTGGTGGCCACCAACGTCGTGGACCGGAGGGCGGGCGCTGCCTTCCGCAACGCGCTCTCCAGCCGGGGTGGGCACATCTTCACGCACTCGAGCGAGACGCTGCTCCTGAATCCGAACGCACCGCAGATGTTTGACGGCGAAGGAAACGGAATCTTCTCCACCGTCATCCTCGACTGGATCGAATGGGAAGGACCGCTCGAGACCGACGCGGAGAAAGCCCGCCGCAAGGATGTGCTGCCCCCTGACGATGCGACACCCGATCAGGTGGCGGAGCATCTGCGCCGCTTCGCCGAACGCGCCTGGCGGCGGCCGGTGAAGTTCGAGGAACTCGCCGACTACCTGCAGGGCTACCGGGCGGACCGCGACGCGGGCGAGACGACCGCCGCGGCCTACCGCACCGCGCTTGCCGGCGTGCTCACGTCGCGGAACTTCCTCTATGTCGTCGAGGGCGACCCCGTGGTCCGGGAGCGGCTCACGGATTGGGAGCTGGCCTCACGGCTTTCGTATTTCCTCTGGAGTTCGATGCCCGACGACGCCCTCTTCTCGGCAGCCGGGGCCGGCAGGCTCAGCGGCCCCGGGCTCCAGGCGGAGGTGGAGAGGATGCTGGCCGACGTCGGCCTTGAGCGGTTCATCGACGACTTCTCGCGACAGTGGCTGCAGCTGCATCGCGTGGGGATGTTTCCGCCCGACAAGAAGCTCTACCCGACCTATGACGACTGGCTCGAGACAAGCATGCGTTTTGAGCCGGTCGAGTTTTTCCGCCAGATGATCTCGCAGAATCTGCCGATCGACGGCTTCATCGACTCGGACTGGACGATGGCCAACGCCAGGCTCTGCGATTTCTACGGCCTGCCGGAGCCGAAGACCGACGGCTTCCAAAGGGTCGCGCTCACACGCGAGGATCATCGCGGTGGCCTGCTCGCGATGGGTGCGGTGCTCGGCCTCACCTCCGACGGCACGCGACATCGTCCGGTGCACCGGGGCGTGTGGGTAAGCGAAACGATCTTCGGCCGAACGCCACCGCCTCCGCCCGCCAACGTGCCCGCCATCGAGCCCAGCCCACCGGAAAGCCCGAAGGCGACCCTGCGCGACAAGCTGGAAGCCCATCGGAGCGACGCGAACTGCGCCGCCTGCCACGCGAAGATCGACCCGCTGGGGCTCGCGTGGGACAACTACGACGCCATCGGCCAGTGGAGGACTCGAGAGAAGGTTCCCGCGGGAGTCGGCGAGGACCCCGCCATCAATCCCGCAGGGATGCTGCCGGACGGCCGCGCGTTCAAGGATCCCGTGGAGTTCAAGCGGCTCCTGCTCGCCGACCGCGACACCGTCGCGCGGGCCTTCATCGAGCATCTCTGCACCTACGCGCTGCGTCGGGTGCTCACCATCGACGACCGTGACGAGATCACGGCCATCGCCGCCGACGCAAAGAAGCACGACTACCGCGTCAGGGACATCGTCCGCGCCGTGGCCCTTTCCGACCTGATGCGAACCCGCTGACCCCTTCAAGGAGCATGTTCATGGCCACCTTCCTCTCTCAGTCCTGGCGGATCGACCGCCGCCACGCCCTGCGGGCCATGGGCAGTTGCGTCTCCCTGCCCATGCTCGAGTGCATGAAGCCGCTCCATGCGGCTGACGTGCCCGCCACGGCGCCGAAGCGGAGCGCCTTCATCTATCTCGCCAACGGTGTCCATTCGCTCAACTACCAGATCACCACGCCCGGCAAGGAGTATCAGTTCTCGCGGTCGCTCAAGCCGCTGGAGAAGCACCGTGACGTGATCACGCCCATCAGCGGCCTGCATCATCCGGGAAGCCTCGGGCATCACCACAACTGCATCAAGGTCTGGCTGACCGGCGGAAAGCTCGGCCCCGCTGATCGCAACACGATCTCGGTAGACCAGAAGATGGCAGAGATCACCGCGAAGTACACGCGGTACCCGTCGCTGGAGATCGCCATCACGCAGGAGTCACTCGCCTGGACCGCCGACGGCGTGCAGCTCCCGGCGCTGCGTCGGTGCAGCGAGATCTTCGCGACGATGTTCGAAGCCCCGAAGGGTGGGACGGCAGTCCAGCGGAAGGCCCTGCGACGCAAGGCGAGCGTGCTCGATGCCAACCTCGCCGAGGTTCGCCGGCTCGAGCAGCGGATGGGCAACGCGGACAAGGGGCGGCTCGACCACTATCTGACCTCCGTCCGCGAGGCCGAAATCCGCACGCGGCGGGCCGATGCCTGGCTCGATACCCCGCTGCCGGCCGTCTCCGCAGCCGACCGCACACGCACCAACCGCGACGTCGCCAAGACCATGGCGGGGGACTACTTCCGTACGGTCTACGACCTGATCGTGCTGGCCTTCCAGACCGATGTTACCCGCGTGGCTACTTTCAGCCTCGGCGGCGAGGGAGACGCCATCGCGATTCCCGAGATCGGGATCACCGAGTCGCGGCATCAACTGAGCCACCATGGCGGTGATCCAGGCTACATGGAAAAGCTCACCGCCTACGACACGTTCGCCATCGAGCAGTTCGGCTACTTCCTCACCAGGCTCGCGGAGACCAAAGACATCGATGGCAAGCCGCTCCTCGATACGACGATGGCGCTCTTCGGCAGCGGCATGTCCTACGGCCACAGTCACGGCAATGCGAATCTGCCGTTGGTGCTCGCGGGCGGCTCCGGACTGGGCCTGAGGCACGGCAGCCACGTTGACTTCAACCAGGGGCACTTTGCGGGGCAATGCAAGGGGTACCAGCTCGACAAGCCGGGAGAACACTACGCGATCTGCAGTCGCCCCTTGAATCCGGATGCGCACATGAGCAACCTCCTGCTGCTCATGGCCCAGAAAATGGGTGTGGAGGCCGACAGATTTGGTGACAGCAACAGGGTGCTCGACGTATGAACGCCGGCCCTCGAAGACGATGGCTCGCGTCGGCAAGCCTCGCGGTCGCCCTGCTGATCGCCACCGTCAACATGGCCGATGAGCCGTTCCGACCCGAGCCAGGACGGTTTCCGCCCGTAAACGAGGCGCATGCCTATCGGGGTGAGCTTGTCTTCGTCGACCACGCCAACCGCCGCGGCAGCCTCCGCGTGCAGGGTGAAGGAACGTATTTCCGGAATCCGCCGCACCCGTTCGCCATGCTGCCCTACGGCATCGTGCGGTACCACGCCGCGCCTGCAGATCTTCGGGATGTCCCGCTCGGCACGGTGATGCACGTGCGTGCCTTCCTGCCCCCCGATCCCAAGACCTCCGCCGTCCCGGTGCTGCCGGTGGACAGCCGCGACAAGACCTCCGGCTACAGCGGCAAGGGCATCACGCCCGCTGAGAATCACGTGCTGCTGCTGGAAGACGAGCCCAGTTACTGCCGGCGCGAGGGGCTCGTCTGGAAACTCGAGGAAGTGACTATCAAAAACCGAGCGGGCTTGATCGTCGCCAGACGCGAGCCGAAGGAGGGCGGCGATGGCACGGCTGCCGAAGAGACCATGACCTTCGATGCCGCCACCCGCATCTGGCGGGGCCGCGAGCAGTTGTCGATTGCGGAGCTTGTCGCTGAGAACGCCTGGCCAGCCGAGGGGAACAAATCGCTCGAGGGGTGTCCCGTTCTGCTTGGCATCAGCTGGAAGCCGACCCCGGACGGGATCTTCACCCGCTTCCATATCTCCGACATCTGGCTGGACGACACGTCGATGCAGCGGGCCTCGGAGAGCCAGACCGAAACCCACAAGGCCTTCGCCCGCAGCCGGTGGCTGCCCGCTTGGGTGGACGCCGTCGAGTATGGGAAGTTTGGCAGGGCGACCGTGACCGCGACCCTGTTTGGAGGCATGGATCCGACGCTCTACGCCGATTTCCAGAAAGGTGGGCAGGCGGCGATGAATGGCGTCGAGAACACGCTCAAGCACGCGGGCGGCAGCTACGGCCCCGCCCACATGGCCTCGAAGGGTGTCATCCTCGACGTCGCGCAGGCAGCCGGTGATATCCCGCTCGGCAGCAGCGGCATCCAGATACGCTTCGAGACCGACCTGATCATCGAGGGCATCCGGCCGGGCCGCGTCGTCCGCATCCGTCCGGCGGGCTGGCCGGTGGTGAATCTGCCGCGCGAGGAGTACGTCGGAGACGGGAGCAACCCGGAAGACCGTTTCCCGACCCCGGTCATCTTCCCGAAGTACTGACCCGCACCCGTGCCCGCAGGCCGCTTCGTTCCTTGGAGTTCATGGCGAAGTGACTGAACAACAGCCGTTGCCTGACTGCCACGCGATCGAGTGCTTAAGGCCGGGCCGGTGCCGTCAGGCTCGCCATCCACGCGATCAGGTCGCGGAGTTCTCGGCGGGTGAGCCTGGCGGCCAAGTCTGCCGGCATCGAACTGGGGCCGCTGGTCCGCTCGTCGATCGATGCCACCGCGACATCCTTGATCGTGCCGTCCGCCGTCTTGAGCCTCACCCTCTCCGCATCTTCCGAGACGAGAATCCCCGCCACGGTCACGCCTTCGTCGGTAAGGACCACCGTCGTGCGATAGGCCTCGGCCACCGTCGCATTGGGAGCCACGACGCTTTCGAGCAGATAGGATCTCGGTTTCATGGCCGCGATGCCGTCGAGCTTCGGCCCGACATCGCCTCCCTTGCCCTCGGCGTAGTGGCACCGCACGCACGAGACCTCGCCCCTCGTGAAAAATAGCTCTCGGCCTCGCGCGACATCGCCCCCTTCGAGCGTGTCGCTCCACGCGGCGACCATATCCTCGCTGCTCCCGGATGCCGGCGATGCAGCGGCCTCGCGGCCCAGCCGTTTCTGCGCGGCCTCACGCACCTCCAGCTGGATCGTCGGGTCGAGTCCGCCCGCATCGAGCTTCGCAGCCAGTCGCTTCACCGCTTCGACGCCAGAGGGTGCGTCGACCTCCGCAAGCACGCTCACGGCCGCCTGCCGCTCTGCGACGTCCGCGGAGCCGATCGCCGCCTCAAGTTCGGGCACGACCTCCTCCGCGGGCAGCCGCGCCGCGCGAACGCTTCGCGCCGCCATTCGCACCGCTGGCTGCGGATCGTCGCGGAGCGTCGCGGCGACCTCGACCGCAGCCGCTGGATTGGACGCCAGCAGGCTACCCAGCGCCTTGGCCCGCGAGGCCGGCGAGCATGTCGTGTCATGGCACCAGTTCACGAGCATCGAACCGGTCGACATGATCCCAAGTTCGGTGGCCGCCTGCAGCACGGCGAACCGCAGCGGCTCGTCGAGCTTTGAGCCAAGCAGATCGGGCAGGGCGGCCTCGAGCACGCCGCGGGCCACGGCGGGATCCCGCGGTAGCGAGTGAAACTGCCAGAATCCGGCAACGCGGTTCCGCTGCGGCGGCTTTGCCCAGACCCTCAGGGCATCGATCGCCTCCACCCGCCGGTCGCTGGCCAGATCGCTCCGCGCGGCCACGACGGTGAGCAGCCTCGCGCCCTCCGGCGTGCCAATCTTTTCCGCGGCGGAAATCACCCGTCGCACCAAGGCATCGTCCACCGTGCCCTGCGGCGGCTGATACGTCGCACACGCCGCCAGCGCGGGCAGGAGATTCTCCATGGGAAGATCGTGGATGGCCCGCGCCGCCTCCAGCACGATCCGAGGATCGCTGTCCGCAAGAAGCCGCGCGATCTCACTGTCCCGACACCGCCGCATGGCGAGGCAGTCGGCGAGACGCACCGCCTCTGAGGCATGCTTCACGAGCATTGACCGCGCCGGGGCATCAAGTGCGCCGGAGAATCCCATCACGACCGCATGACGGAGATGGGGATCGACATGGTCGCCATCCAAGTCGCGTGCCGCCATGGCAACGATCGCCTGCACCGCCAGTTCGGAACCGGTGCCCAACTGCCCGAGAGCGATGGCAGCAGCAGCCCGCACATGGAGGTTGTCGTCGGCAAGCCGGTCGAGAAGGGCGGCACGAGACGCCTCTCTGCCCGCGGCCACTCCGGCGGCAGTCTCCGCACTCCCTGCCCATGCCTCGCCCAGGTTTCGCGCTGCCACAGAGCGGATCTCCCAGGCAGGATCGGCGACCGCGGCAGCGATCACCGCCAGCGGCTTCTGTGCCGCTGAGCCATCGCTGCGGCGGGCGATCTGGCACAGTCCTGTGAGGGCATGCACACGGGCCAGAAGCGGCTGTGATTGATCCGACACGATCGACTCGAACATCGATGCGTCGCCACGACGAGCCAGCTCCCACTGCGCCTCCAGCCTCAGACGCCGATCGGCATGCCCCAACAGCTGCGCGAGCCGTGGCGACGCCTGCGCTGACCAATCGCCCGCCAGGAGCGTTGCCACGTCGACCTCACCTGCAGGCTGAGGCTCGGTGGGCGCAAAACGCCAGAGGCGGCCCTTGCCATCGCCGTTCCAGCCCTGCACCCAGTCGCTCACCCAGACGGCCCCGTCCGGGCCAAACTCGACGTCGGTCGCGAGGAGGTTCTTGAACGTCTCCTCCTCGTCGTAGGGCTCGAAGCTCGCCCCCTTCGGCCGCAGCCGAAAGCTCCGCACCGAACTGCCGGCAGGGCCCCCGCGAAAATCGGCGAGGAGAAATCGGCCGTCGAAGTGGGCCGGCAGGCCGGTGCCGGGATAGGCGGCGAAGCCCGAAGGTCCCGCGCCGATGTGTGCCAGCGGCGGCACGAGGCCCGCCGGCTGCGAGGCGTTGGCGAGATGCCAGATCTTCTCACGGTGCCAGGGCCCGCGGTCGCCGAGATACTGAAACGCCATGTTCCAGCCGGAGTCGCTGCCGGGCATCACGTGCACAAGCCGGGCCTTGTCGCCGGCATCGGAGTTGTTGTCGACCGTGAAGAGGTTGCCAAGGTCGTCGAAGGCGATCTCCTGGGGATTGCGGAGTCCGGTGGCAAACACCTCGAAACCGGAGCCGTCGGGCTCACAGCGAAAGACCGCGCCGCTGGCGGGATCGTGGGCCATGTGGGTCGCGCCCTTGTCGTCTTTGTATTCGACCCTGTAGCCGCGGTCGCCGATCGTGAAATACAGCCGACCATCGGGGCCGAGCACGAGCCCGTGCATGTCGTGCCCGCGAAACGCCACGCGGGCGCCGTAGCCGGTCGAGAGCACGGCTCGCTCGGCCGGACTGGCATCGCCGCGGCCGTCGCCGTCGATGTCGCGCAACCGGTAGAGGCTCGGGATACAGGTGAGGAACACGTCGCCGCGGCGTGCGAGGATGCCGGCGGCAGTCCCCTCGATGAGCCCGTTGAAACCATCCGCAAAGACGGTCGCCGTGTCGGCCACGCCATCACGGTTCGTGTCGACGAGCAGCCGCACGCGATCGTCCTGCATCTCCCATTCGCGTGCTTTGTCGCCGAGCAGCCGGCGGTGATAGGCCTGCCGGTCCTCGACCGATTGCGAGGCGAGGTCGGCATCGACCCACTCGCTCGTGTGGCTGCGGTTGTCGCTGACGCCGCGGTTCTGCCTGAAAGTCTCGCAGACGAACACGCGGCCCCGTTCATCGATGGCGAAGGCCACGGGGTTTGCCACATCGGGCTCGGCGGCGAAGAGTTTCACCGTCATGCCCGCGGGCATGCCGAAGGCAGCGAGCGCCTTCTCCGGTTCATCTGAGCGGGCCGAGACGACGGGCGGCTCGGGGGCGGATGGTGTCTCGCCCGCGGGTACGGCGATCACCGCGGGCATCGGACAAGTGACGATCAGAGCGGCCCCCAGCCACACTGCTCGAAACCGGCTGAAAACCATGGCCATGCAGCGTCCTCATTTTTTTCTGGCGTCAACTCGTCGGATGCGCGGGACGGAGGGCACTACGAGTAGACGTCAGATTATGACCGAACGAGCGGCGGCCTGCTGTTTCTGAACGATAACCGGGGGCTGTACGACATCGCGACCCTGGCGATTTTCCCGGAATACGTCGAGTTTGACGCCGCGGAAGTTCTCCAGTTCGTGGTGCCCGCGGCCGCCGCGACGTTGTGGTTCCGCTGCGCCGCACGCCGAAATACGAGGCAATGCTGCCGCAGATCGTCGAAATGTCGCATGCCGGGTCGAGCATCGACCTGATCTCACGGCCGCTCGGCATTGGAGCGGCGGTCGTTCGAGATGCTTTTCGGCACCTCCACGATCGGTCCGCATCCAGCCCGATCAGCTCCGGCGGTTGCTCCGCATGATCCGCCCCGCTCGGCCGTCGCTTGCCGAAGTGCCATTGGCCGACCTATCCTTACTTACAGCATGTCACCCATTACCAAATCCCTGATCGAGGAACTCGAGCACGCCCCGGAGAGTGTGCAGCGGGAAGTGCTCGCTTTTCTTCGGCATCTGCGGGCTCGTGGCGCTGGCATTGATGGGAACGAGGACGTGCATGCCCTGCTGCCGCTCGCCGAGTCAGCCTGGGCGGTCGATTGGGATACCCCCGAAGAGGATGAGGCGTGGCGGAATTTGTAGGCGGCGACGTGGTCGTCGTGCCGTTTCCGTTTACCGATCTTCAGTCGAGCAAGCGTCGGCCCGCCGTCGTGCTCGCGACGTTCGCACGGGGCGACCTGCTGATTTGCCAAATAACGAGTCGATCAGAATCCCACCCGACCGCGGTGACCATCGGCACCGATGATTTTCTACGCGGCGGCATCGATAGGCCGAGTGTGGCTCTTCCCCACCGACTCGTCACCGTTCATGAGGCGGTCATCTTGAGGTCGGCCGGCACGCTCACGCCGTCCAAGCTGGCTGAGCTTGTGGAGGGAGTGTGTGCCGTGATTCGTGCTGGCGGCGATGCGGAAGCCTGCTGTACCCTGCCTAAATAATCGCCAGAAACCTGGCATATCCAGTGAGCATCCGTTTGGTATCGGCTGCCGTCACTCACACTCGATATACCCATGCACGACAACCTCGAGTTCGAGGGGCCGGGCAAAGGCCAGGGGCGTGACCCAGAAACAGTCGTTCGGTCGTGATACTAGCGGCGGCCGGACTTGAACCGGCGACACCCGGCTTATGAACGCGCCTTCCGATTGGCCAAAACTCAGCGGTTTTCCCCGAAGAAAACCACGCAAACCGCATCCTAGGGTGTCGTGCAAAGGATTGCAAAACCGTTTCTAAGACTGCCTGTTTTCTCGGTATTTCGGCTGATCGCTCGCGATGAATCCAGTACATGCCAGTACAGTTTCATGCAGCACCGGCGCGGTGCGATCACACGAGCCGGTGCAGATTCGCGTTCCGCCCAACCGTCTCTAGGTGGCAGCAATCCTGACGGTCAGCCGCGATTGCCTTGCCATCCCCAACTGAGTTGCCAGACCCCCATCCCGGAGGATAGGCTCGGGGGTCTTTCCAGGATGCGATTGCATGTCCTCTGGCCAGGAAATTTGGTTCGTCGCGATATTTTTCTGGATAGCGTGCGGAATAATCGCCGCAGGCATCGCCAGCCAGAAAAAAGCAGGAATCACTGGGTTTTTCTTAGGGCTGATTTTTGGCCCACATGCTGTACTCGGAGCTTGTTTCCTTGATGAAAGGGAGCGATGCCCGCACTGTCGCCATCGCGTAGACGATGGTGTTCGAATCTGCGGCGTCTGCCGGCAACCTATCAACTGGGCTGGCTCTGTGGGATTGTCTGAAGGCACGTTGGCGTTTGCGGATAGCGTGCGAGAGGAGGAAATGCGACAGGAGCGAGAATACCGCAGGCAGCTTCGGCATTACGCCCAAGATCGGATTCAGGCCAAAAGGGATCAGGATCGAGAAGCTGTAATTCAGTTCTTCCGAACGATCCGAGACAATGCCATCGCCTTCGGCGTACCCGCAGCGCGGCGCTGCGGCCGCGTCTTGTTGGCTCCGTTTCTTGCGGTAAATCACTTTCTGGATCTCATTTCCGAAGGTTCAAAGGCGATCAAGTGCGCCTACATCGGTCTTGTCTTTTTTCTCATTGCTACCCCGCTACTACTCCTGCTTTTCGCGCTGGGTTCGTCCCGGGTATCGCAGGAAGCCGCGCCGCCTAAGGAAGTCGATCAGCGGCCCGTGGCCATAGATGCGGCGAATCGTGCGGCCAACAAGTAGGGCTACGCCACAACTTCCCCAGTGAAAACGGGCGGCGTCGTTCCGCATATGCCGTAAAGTCAGGCCTTCTCTGGGGTAGGCGCCAGCCTGTCGCCAGACCAGAGGAACCGACGGAAGGCCCGAGGTTTACCGATCCGTATGGCCCCTCGTATTCGGGGGAGCGTAAACTCGCGGCAACCATGATTCACGCCGTTACCCCGCAACTACTTGTCGCTAAATGGAAACGAGCCGACCTCGCAGAGCGGGCGGCTTGCCAGGAGCATTTCATCGACCTCTGCCGAATGCTGGGCCACCCCACACCGGTCGAAGCTGATCCGACCGGCGAGTGGTTCACGTTTGAGCGGGGCGTTGAAAAGGCCGAAGGCGGTAACGGCTGGGCAGATGTGTGGAAGCGCAACTTCTTTGGTTGGGAGTACAAGGGCAAGCACAAGGATTTGCGCGCGGCGTATCGCCAGTTGCAACTGTACCGCGAATCACTCGATGACCCGCCGCTCTTGGTGGTGTGCGATATCGACCGCATCGAAATTCACAGATCCCAGTCCGTCTAGCGCAGTGAAGCGGCTTAAGTAGAGCCGCATTAGAGTTGGTGTGGCGTGGCAGGCGGTGTCACCTGCCGATTAGTCGGCGATAGCTTTGGAAAAAATCAGTAACGGCCTGTGTTTCGTTAGTGTGCGGGTGGAAAATGTGCGCTAGGCGTATCCGGAAATCGACGCGAACACCACAGGCACCACGAGTCGGGGAGTCGATAGATCACCTTTTTCCACAAATCGCACGGGAATGGCACCCCAGCAAAAACGGAGATTTCACGCCAAGCACGATTTCTAAGGGGAGCAGTTTTGTCGCATGGTGGCGATGCTGCGACTGTGGACACGACTGGCGAGCCATCGTGCATAACCGGACTAGAGGTCGAGGCTGTCCGGAGTGTGGAAAACGGGAGAAGGGAAGAAAACGCAGTCAGCCGAAAAAAGGAGAGTCACTGCTTGAGCAGCGCCCGGACGTGGCATCGCTATGGCATCCAACAAAAAACTTGGGGCTGACCCCAGCCGATGTGAAGCCCTACAGCAACAAAGCCGTGTGGTGGCAGTGCAAGCGCCATCGGGAGCACGTTTGGCGTAGGCGAGTAGCGGTGTCCGTGAAGTTCGACGGTAGCTGCCCCCGCTGCTCGCATCAAACATCAGAACCAGAGATTCGGATTTTCGCAGAGTTGAGCTGGTTGTTTAGCGGCGTTGAGTCCCGTTGTCGTATTGCTGGGCTCGAAGTCGACGTCTTCGTCAAGGAGCTGAACATAGGCGTTGAGTACGACGGGCACCACTGGCACGCTTCCAAGCATGCGGCCGATAAACGGAAGGGAAGGTCGCTGGCGGCGGCAGGTGTGCAGCTGGTGCGCGTGCGTGAGTGGCCGCTTGAAAGAGTGATGCCCGTTGATGTTGTTACGCAAACTAGGGGCGAAATCCATAAAAGCGACATGAATGCACTTGTATTGTCGATTGCGAAAATTGCCAAGGGTATCGACAGGATTCGTGTAGCCAAGTACGTAGCACGACCCGCTTTCGTCAACGCCGCCCTTTATAGGAAATACCTTGCCTATCTCCCGGATCCGTTTCCGGAGCATTCGCTCGCGCAGATCCATCCGGAGATCGCATCGGAGTTCTGCTTAACCAAAAACTATCCTCTCACACCAAGAAACTTTGCTGCGAAATCGAACAAGCGTGTGTGGTGGAGGTGTAGCCACTGTGACAGGACATGGAGCGCAAAGATCAACAACCGAGTAGTGCGTGGTCGCTCGGGATGTGTGAAATGCAACCTTCTTGCTGCGAGGAAGACAAGGGCTACACCTAAACCGCATGAGTCACTGGCTGATCTTTATCCCGCAATTGCTGCCGAGTGGCATAGCGTAAGGAATGGCGACCGACTTCCGACTGGCGTAAAGCCGGGAAGCAACGTCGCTGTATGGTGGAGGTGCTCAACTTGTGGTCGCGAATGGAAAACCTCGGTCAACACACGCACTAGTGGCAGAGGGTGTGTTGCATGTGGAAGGATAGAGGCTGCCAGGAAGAGACGTATTCCTCAGCGTGGAAAGTCATTCGCCGACGTGTTTCCTGCGGTCTGCTGCGAGTGGCACGCTTCACGGAATGGTGACCTTCGGCCAACAGATGTGAAGGCGTGGAGCCACGCTCTCGTTTGGTGGAACTGCTCGACCTGCGGTCACGTGTGGCAGGCGCAGGTCAGTAGCCGCGCACGCGGCAG